>DANA01000088.1 GCA_002508495.1 Methanoregula sp. UBA276 | reverse complement strand
TCCACGTACACCATCCGGGGTGAGATGCTGACATCATGGTATCCCGCAGAGGCAACAATAGGGTACAGCTGCCGCCCAATCAGGGCGTTGCCGCCACCGCGCTTCTGGAGCTCGACAAGGCAGTCGATGGCCCGGCGGGCATCGGGGTTCTCGGGATGGAAGAACGTTGACCCGTGATCTCCTTCGATGACGGTCAGGGTCCCTCCGTCTTTTAAAAGCGGGCGCAGGCACGCGAGCGCTGCCGAAGGGTCGGCAAGGTGCTCCAGCACAAAGCAGAGGAAGATATGGTCAAAGCTGGCAGGGCCAAACGGGAGGTTGAAAATATCCGCCTGCCGGAAGGTGACATGGGCAAATCCGGCAGCACGGACCCGCTCTTTTGCCTGTTGTAAAGAATCCTGTGAGATGTCGATTGCCGTGATTGCGGCACCGGGACTGTTCTGTGCCAGGATCACCGTCTGGGCGCCGATCCCGCAGCCTGCCTCGAGGACCCGTGACCCGCCGGGGTAGTGCGTGTCGTGGTGCAGGAGATCGCTGAGCGTCCGTGCCTGGTCAGCGAGCCGTTCAGATTCGCGTGCCGAATATCCGTGAACATACGCGGGGGTTGTCATAAGTATCAGAAAAATCCTGCAGGGCGCAGGATTGAGTTGTACAAATTTGGTTTACAATGCACAAAAACGTACGCATACTGGAACGGGTAAGGGACGATTCCCCAGTACCTGTCCCGGGAATTGTCCAAACCCGGGAAATATAAAAACAAACGTTGATGAAGGCTCAGGGAAAGAACAATGGATTGAAGACCATGATACCCGTCAGGTATATTCCGGCTTGTGCAGTGCTCATCATCGCACTCTTCCTGGTTGTCCCGTCTTCTGCTGAACCCACGGTCACGGTCAGCAGTTATGAGGTGACCCCTCCTGTGCTCATGCCGGGGGACCTTGGGACCATCACGGTGATGCTGACCAACACCGCAACCAGCGCAACGATCAGCGAGAACCTTGGCCCGCAGACCAGCGGGTTTGAATCCTCAAAAACAACGGATATCAGTGTATTTATTGAAACGGCCGGCCTTGAAGGGAATGGTATCGAGGTAATGGGTGAGAATTTCCAGCGGATCGGGGATCTCGGGCCGGGCCAGACCATCCCGATAACCTTCCTCATCCGGGCACCTTCAGCAACCGGTTTCTATTTTCCCGAGGTCTGGGTCGATACCAAGGGTGGCAGGAGCACCCGGTACCCGGTGCCGGTCAATGTCAATACCCGGATCGCTGTCGCAAAACTTGCCGTCATGGGAGCATCAGTCACGACGCCGGATGCCGTGACGCCCGGTGATCCGGCAGCGGTCCGGCTCAACCTCATCAACAGCGGGGAGAGCGCAGCTGAGCGGGTCATTGTCCGGATCGGGAATGCCAGTACCTCTATTTCGGTGAAGGATACCGAGCTGTACCATATCTCTGCCATCCCTGCAGGGCAGCACGAGTCGGTCGATATCACGTTCATCACCGACCGGAAAGCGCCAAACGGCATCGCTGCCATCCCGGTCACCATCCAGTATTACACGATTGACGGGACGAAGCACACCGAGAACGCGGCCATCAGCCTCAACATCCGGGGTAGGGCCGAGGTCAGCATCGCCTCGATCGAGACCAGCCCAGAGCGGTTCGCTGCCAGTGAGCCATTCAACCTGATAATACGGGTCGAGAACGCCGGGACTGCCGATGCCAAGTCTGTCCGGGCTACCATTGACCTTCCGGTTGGAGGTTCCCGCGAGGCGTTTCTCGGCAAGATCAAGCCGGGCAACGATGCGCCGGCCCTCTTCCGGCTGAACGGTGCGCCGGCCGGCGAGACCCCCTATACCGCAACGATCTATTACAATGACGAGTGGGGGGACCACGAAATTGCATTCCCGCTCTCGCTTGCGGTAACTCCTGCCGACTACAGCGGGGCCATCATCGGCGTCATGGTACTCCTTATCATCGCTGCCGGTGCATGGTGGTTGTTCATCAGGAAGAGCCCGGACAAGGAACCATGAATGAGACGCTTACCCGGCTGAACCTCTCCTTTTTCCTGGGGTTGCGGTCGCTCCAGCGCGGTAACATCGGCAGCCTCGTGATGACCGTGGTGATTATCGGGATGGTCTTCACCAACATGATCTTTTTACCCTCAGTAATAACCGGAGCGATCAATCTCTTTGTGGAACAGACCATCGAGTACTCCTCGGGAAATGTCCTGATCCAGCCCAAGGAGGACACAGAAATCATCGGGGACCTCGAGGACCTCCTCGCCCGGGTAAACCGGGTACCGGGCGTCCTCCGGGCTGCACCCCATAACAATATCGGGGGGGTGATGAAGTTCAAGGGAAGCCGTCTTGCCGGAAACGTCATCGCCATCCGCCCGCGTGACGAGGTCATGGTAACCGGGGTTTCAGATATGATACGGGAGGGGCAGTACCTGGGAGAGGGCGACACCGGGGTCATCATTATCGGCAATTACGTGGCAGGGCACAAGGACAAGTCCGAAGACCTGATGCCCTCGCTTGGCGGGGTCCGGACCGGGGATTCCATTGACGTGGAGTTCACCAATGGCGTTGCCCGCACCTACCGGGTGAAAGGTGTATTCGAGACAAAGTCGTACCTTGCTGACCAGAACGTCTACATCACGTGGGACGAACTCGAGAGCATAAAGGGGCAGAACGTCGATGAGGCCACAGAAGTCCTGATAAAAACCGTTCCGGGAGTTGATGAAGAGGAGGTCAAGCTCTCCCTTATCGGGATGGGCATCCAGGAGCAGATCAAGACCTGGCACGACCTGCTGGGAAAAGCGTTCGCCCAGGTAGTCCAGAGTTACGGGGTCATTAACAGCATCTCGACGATTGTCAGCATCGTTATCGCCATCGTGGTCATATTCATCGTGATCATGATCAAGACCATAAACAACCGCCGCCAGATCGGCATCCTGAAAGCAATCGGGATCCACCGGACAACCATCACGTTCAGCTACGTCTTCCAGGTCATCATCCTTGCTGTCATGGGGATCATCTTCGGCCTTATGATCCTGCTAGCCATGGACCGGTATTTTTCCGTATACCCGATTGTTTTTCCCGATGGGGACATCCGGCCGGCGTTCACCATTGCCGATATCGTATCAAACGCAGTGCTCCTCTTTATCGCATCAGCAGTTGCCGGGTTTATTCCGGCATGGATGATCGCACGGGAGGATATCCTCACCGCGATGAGGGGGTAGCATGATCACGATTTCTGACCTTCACAAGATCTACCGCCTTGGCGTGGTGGAAGTGCCGGCGCTACGGGGCATCACATTCTCGGTCCACCGCGGCGATTTCCTTGGCCTGATGGGCCCTTCCGGCAGCGGCAAGTCGACCCTGCTCCACCTCCTCGGGCTCCTGGATTTCCCGACACGGGGCACAATCAGGATCAACGGGATCGATGTCTCCCAGATGGACGACGATGAACGAACGGATTACCGGCTCCGTAAGATGGGGTATATCTTCCAGGACTACGCGCTGGTGGCAGAGCTGACCGTTCTTGAAAACGTGATGCTGACGGCACTGGCACAGGGGAAGAGCGAACAGGAGAGCCGCTCCTCAAGCAGGGACGTGCTCGACATCGTGGGCCTCACCAACCGCCTTGACCACCTGCCTAAAGAGCTCTCTGGCGGGGAGCAACAGAGGGTGGCCATTGCCCGCAGTATGGTCAACCGGCCCCTCATCCTCTTTGCGGACGAGCCCTGTGCCAACCTCGATACAACCAACTCGCGGGCTGTGCTCGACCAGTTCCACACCATCAACCAGGAGCTCGGGCAGACCATCGTCATGGTATCGCACGAGGAGTGGCACAAGGAGTACTTCCACCGGATCATCTCCTTAAAAGACGGGCAGATCGAATCTGACGTGGTCCAAACGCATGATCGTCCATGATCGGGAAACGGGTAAAAAGAAAAGGCCAGGGCCGAGACTCGAACCCGGGTCGGGGGATCCACAGTCCCCTAGGATAACCAACTACCCCACCCTGGCAGATTGCCCTTTAATTTTTGCACTGTTCTTTGATTAATCTATCCTTGTGGTTATGTACGGGGGCCCTCCATGGGCGGAAAGGAAAAAACCTCCGGCATTTTCGCCAATTGGAGGTCATTATTAATAGGCTCAGGCGTCCATAACATATCAGGTGGCTCCGGACATACATTCCCAGGAATAAGATGCCGTGTTCGTACAGGCGCGGCAGTACGGGAGTCCGGGGCGCAATAGCCGTTTTTCTACAGGGCACCAGCACCAGGGGGGCACAAGGATATGGCGGAGAACCCGAAGATCAGGACACCCATCGTCTGTGTCATGGGACACGTTGACCACGGAAAGACCTCGCTCCTTGACCGTATCCGTGGTTCATCGGTCGTGAATGCCGAAGTCGGGGCAATCACGCAGCACATCGGGGCAACCATCGTTCCCATCGAGGCAATCCGGAACATGAGCGGCACGATGGGGAAAGCGCCGATCAACATCCCCGGCCTCCTCTTTATCGACACCCCGGGCCACCATGCGTTCACCACGCTGCGGGCACGCGGCGGGGCGCTTGCCGACATGGCAATCCTCGTCGTAGACATCAACCAGGGGTTCCAGCCCCAGACCATCGAGGCACTCCAGATCCTGCGGAACTGCCGGACACCGTTTGTGATCGCGGCCACGAAAATGGACCGCATCCATGGCTGGAGAGTGAACGAGAACGAGCCGTTCCTCTCAACCATCTCCCGCCAGAACGAACGGGTGAAAGGCGAGATCGAGAACAAGACTTACGAGATCGTGGGAAAACTTTCCGAACTGGACTTCTCTGCCGACCGCTTCGACCGGGTAGCCGACTTCCAGCACAACCTTGCCATCGTTCCCGTGAGCGCCCACACCGGCGAGGGCATTCCGGACCTTCTCCTTGTCATGATTGGGCTTGCCCAGCGGTACATGAGCGAGGCCCTCAAACTCTCGGTCGAGGGGCCGGGAGCAGGCACGGTACTGGAAGTGAAAGAGGAGCGGGGACTTGGGACAACGCTTGACGTGATCCTGTACGACGGAACGCTCTCCCTTGGCGACGAGGTTGCTGTTGCAACGCAGGGAGACGTGATCGTGACAAAGGTAAGGTCGCTGTTAAAACCCCGGCCCATGAAAGAGATTCTCATCGAGGACCGGTTCGAGCGCGTGAAGTCGGTTGCCGCCGCATCGGGAATCAAGGTCTCTGCACCCAATCTCGAGGGAGTCATTGCCGGATCGCCAATCTTTGTCATCCGCGGGAACCGTGACGAGATCGAAGAGAAGATCAAAAAAGAGATGACCGAGATTCACGTGAACCTTGCAGAAGAGGGGATCGTGATCAAGGCCGACACCATCGGCGCTCTCGAAGCCCTCTGCAAGGAACTGGAAGGAAAAGAGATTGGCGTCATGCGGGCGGAGGTGGGCCCGGTGAGCCGGCTTGATCTCATCGAGACCGAGACCATAAAAAATCCCCAGCACCGGGTACTCCTCTCCTTTAATACCACGATCCTGCCGGATGCCCAGGAGATTTTAAAAAATCCGCTGTACAACCTGGTGAAGGTCTTCGAGGGACGGGTCATTTACCAGCTCATCGACCAGTACGTGGAATGGCGCGAGGAGCAGCGGCGCCTGCAGGAGAAACAGCGGTTCGAGCACGTGATCATGCCGGCAAAGATCCGGCTCCTGCCGGACTGCGTATTCCGCCAGAGCAACCCTGCCGTGGTCGGCGTCCGCGTGCTCGGGGGAAAACTCAGGAGCGACGTGAACCTGATCCACGTGGACGGAAAGAAAGTCGGGCACTTAAAGACCATGCAGCTCCGTCAGGAGGCGATCCGCGAAGCCGATGCCGGTCTCGAGGTGGCAATATCCATTGAGGGGGCAACGATCGGCCGGCAGGTGAACGTTGGTGACGACCTCTACGTTGACATCCCCGAACGGCACGTCAAGGTGCTCGAGCGCGAGATGGTTAAAACCCTCAACACCTCCACCCGGGAGGTTCTCGAGGAGTTCACGACTATGCGGCGGAAGACCGATCCCTTCTGGGGCAAGTAGGGATCCCCGCCCGCAAACGGACGCGAGGGTTTAATAGCGTACCGGTATAATTAAATGGGTACTTCTCATGGGTAGGCGGATCTGCCGGCAGCCGGAGACGTGAAAAAAACCCCATGGGTTTTTTTACCAGAATAATACGGAGCAACAACAATGGCCGAATTTAAAGTTGTAGTATCAGACCCCAAGACCGGTCGCGCATACAATGTTGACGCGAGTGGCGGCGCAGCAGGAGCGATCGTTGGCAAGAGTATCGGAGACGAAATCGACGCGGGAAGCATCGGGCTAGCCGGGTACAAGATCCGGATCACCGGAGCATCCGACCGGACCGGGATCACCGCGAAGAAAGGTGTACCGGGAGCCGGTAAAAAGAAACTCCTCCTTGCCGGTGGCATTGGTTTCCACCCGGTCATGGACGGCGAGCGCCGGAGAAAGACCGTCCGCGCCAGCGAGATCACCCAGGACTTTGTGCAGATCAATGCCCTGGTAACAGCCTATGGCGAGAAGACGCTGGACGAGCTCTTCCCCAAGGTCGAGGGCGAAAAGAAGGAAGCAAAGAAGAAGACCCGGTAAATATCCAAAATACCCTTTTTTTAACCACAACTCCCGTTTCGGTAATGCCCTCGCGGACAGAAGAAAAAAATTAGAGGGAATAGGTTAACCAGACCTCGCCATTCGGGGAGGTGTTCTTCTCGAACCGGAGGACGTTTCCATCCTTCCAGATCTCAACCGTCAGTTCATGGGGACGGGTTGAGCTGTCGGTCTTTTTGAACCGGGCAGAGATTGTCCCGCTTGCATTCACGACTTCGTACATCCGTTCACCGGAATCGCTGACCGTCAGCGTCTCACCCGGCATCCCGTACTCCCCCGAGAAACTGCCAAGGTACATTACCTTGACATAGACCCCTTCTTTGGGAACCGAAACGGTCGGCAGCTCCTTTATCGCGGACGGATCAATGGTCCCGCTGGCAACCACCGGCGATCCTGTTCCTCCACTGGTCGTTTCCGGTGATACTGCCGCTGCAGGGGCTCCTTCGGATCCACCACCGCCCAAGAAGAAGAAAACCGCGATTCCGATTACAACAACAATCCCGACGATTGCTGCGATGATTACCCATGGCTGGTCCCATATGTCCTTTCGTCTTCGTCCGTGCCTCATCTGATCGTGCTCCGTATACGTTCGCTGATAGATAATGATATAATGCACAAAAAATACTTTGTGCTGCTTTTGGTTCAAAAAAGGCAGGGACAAAAAAGCCCGGCCCATCCAAAAAGGGAGTCTGTTTCGCGGGTTGTTTATTTTTTCTGCAGGGACGCACGAAGCCCCGCGGTCAGGTCTTCAAAAGGGACCCTGCTCGTTTTTGCGATCAGGACCAGGGCTGCTGCCGGGAGGAGGTTGTTGTCGAACTGTTCCCTTATGAGACGGTTCATCTCTGCCACAACCTCGGTCTCCTCCGTTTTCTTTGCCCGTGCAATACGGGAGATGAGTTCAGCCGACGGGTCGTGACGGTCGAAGATGGCAGAAGTGGGCTTGAACCCGACCGGGACGGTTGTTTCCGAGACGTCAAAGAGCGGGGAGAAGACACCGTTCTCCTGCCGGAGCAGCTGTTCATCTTCTGCCCGGTGGAGCAGGAGGTTTGCCTGCTCGGTGCTCATCCATTTCCGGTCAAGTGCATAATAATAGACCAGTTCGTTCTTGCGCATCGCGGTCTTGCGGGTATGCTTGAACGGCGCGGCTATCGTAACCCGGAATGTCACTTCCTTGCTCCCAGAAGGATATTTTTCATGTCGAGTGCATCAAGGCCTTCCCCGCGGCCTTCCTTGGCGATATCGATATCCGTGCGCGATACCTGGTCCGTCAGGCGCAGGTAAAAGATGTCATTTGCGATCGGGACCCGTGCCCCCCCACGGAGAGCGAATGCCAGAACCGAAACTTTGAGGTCTGCAGCTTCAGATATGGCCCCGGGCCTGAGGACATCTTCCGTAATCCCACAAAAGCTCGCACGGTCGCGGGCGATCTCCACCCGGGTCTTGATCCTGACGAGTTCCTTGCCGGTGGTCTTGGTCGTTTCTTCATTATCAAAACCTGCAATATAGGACAGGGTCTCGTGAAACGGCATACCCATGGCAAACGAGAGATCCACGCGCTGGGGAAACCGGTAATAGATCCTTCGCATAGATCTGCATTTGCAGTTACTTGCTAAAAAAAAGATTGGGGAACTGTTGGGATACTTATTCGAGTAAGAGNNNCCCTTGGTGAGCAGGTTCCGCCGCACGTAGTTCGGGTTCGCGGTATTCCGCTCGACGGTCTCGATCTTCACCTTTTTTGTCTCACCGTTCTTGGGGTTGGTAACGTTGGCAACATTTGCACGGAGTGCAACGACAATATGGTTACCACCGAAGGTTCGGATGATCCGGTTCCGGGGCTCGCCGATATGGGTGTCGACGGGTGCCCGACCGATCTCTGCTCTGCGCTTATTCTGTGCCGGGCGGCGCCTGCCACCACTTACTTTTCGTACGGATTCTGCCTGCCACTGCATGGGGTCACTCTCACTTTTGAGTTCTCCGGAACGCTGTTCCGAAGATGGTGCTCTATATATTGCCTTCTGCGTTATTTATAGTATTTCACAAAACCAAAGAACGGGCGGGGGGGTTTATGCAAGGATTTCTTCCACCAGTGCTGCAACCCCGTCGCCGGTCTTCAGGTTGGTCCGGAAGACGGGCATGGTTGGGTTGTAGCGGGCGATGTCCTTCTGCATCCGGTCAAGGTTTGCCCCCACGAGCGGCGCGAGATCGACCTTGTTGATGACACCGATGGTGCAGTCCCGGAACATCATCGGGTGTTTGTTGACCACGTCATCACCTTCGGTGGAACTGATTACGACAATCCGTTTTTCCGCGCCCAGCCGGAAGTCGGTGGGGCAGACCATGTTCCCGACATTCTCGATAAAGAGGACATCGATCTCATCAAGGGGGAGGTGGTCGATCGCGTGCTCGACCAGGTGCGCGTCAAGGTGGCACTCCTTACCGGTATTGGCGTTGTAGGCAGGGATGCCGGTGGCGACAATCCGCCGGAAATCATCGTCCCCGTACACGTCGCCGGCAATGGCGCCTGCCCGGAGACCTTTTGATGCGAGAAGCGGCACCAGGCGCTCGATGAGCGCAGTCTTGCCGGAGCCTATAGCCCCGAGAAGGTCAAAAGCACGGACCTTGTGGGCGTTCAGTTGACGGGCATTTTTGTCAGCAAGGGCGTTGTTGACGTCGTAGACATCTTTCTCCAGCCTGACGTCGATGTGATGCATAGAAAATGGTAGGAGCGTTCACTGTTTATACCTTGACCCACAAACGATCCTGCAATGGAAAAAGGCGAGTGCATCCTGTATCCCTGCTACTTCAATGCCGCATATACACGCAAAGAAGGCAGGCGCGTACCGCGCAGCCTCGGCTCCAAGGGGCCGGTCATCACCGACATCGAACGTGCCTTAAAAAAATCGGGTGTTACCTACCGGGTTGAAGAGCACCATCACCCGGCGCACTGGGCCCGCCGGGAGGGGCGGGTCGTGGCTGCCTGGACAGACAGAAAAGAGCTGCTCATCAGAAAAGTTGCCCAGAAACTGGAGGTGCGCAAGTGAGGGGCATGTATGACCTGCACACCCACTCCATCCTTTCCGATGGAGAACTGCTCCCGACCGAACTGATCCGGCGGATGGCTGTGCTTGGATATACCACGGTCGCCATCACGGACCACGTGGATCTCTCCAATGCGAAATCCGTTCTCGCTTCCCTTGAGCCGGTCCGTGAATCGGCTGAGCTCTACGGGGTGCGCCTCCTCTGCGGCGTGGAGATAACGCATGTCCCGCCGGCGCAGATCGCGGCTCTTGCAAAAACCGTACAAGCAAACGGGGCGGATATCGTCGTTGTCCATGGTGAGACGACGGTTGAGCCGGTTGCACAAGGCACCAACCATGCAGCATGTTCGTGCAAATATGTCAATATCCTTGCACACCCGGGACTTGTCACGCCAGAGGACGCGAAACTTGCCGCAGCCAACGGGATTGCACTCGAGATTACCGCACGGGGCGGCCACAACCGGACCAATGGTCATGTTGCCCGTATTGCCCGAAAGACCGGTTGCCAGCTGGTGGTCGATTCTGACACCCATGCCCCACATGATATTCCGGACAAGCGCGCGAAATTCACGATCGCCAAAGGGGCCGGCCTGACCGATACGGAGTGTAAAAAAGTATTATCTTTAAATATCGACCGCTTGCTCGGTTCATGATATTTCTATATATAGTTTCACGCAATCTTTAAATAACGCTACAGCACACATATATAGATTACTAAAAAATTTTAGTACCATCATCGTATACCCGAGGTTCTGTGTGAAAGTTGTTGGACGAGCGATGAGCACCGTTGGTGATCGGATGCTCATCATCCAGTGCGATTCCGCCCAGCTTCCTCCCTTGTATAGCGAGGTAACTGACCGGAGAATGAAGCCGGTCGGAAAGATCCTCGACCTCTTTGGCAACGTGAAAGCCCCGTATGCAGCAGTCCTCTGCCGGGAAAAATGTACCATCAAGCCAAGCGAGAAACTCTTTGCCAGGTAAGCAGGCGAATGCGGGATATGAAAAATACCAAATCAGACAGGTGAATTCCGGATGCAGGAAGTTGAACGATTAAAAGTCCTCCAGACCGAGCGCGAGGCGCTCAAGGCACGGACAAAACAGAAAGAGCAGGAGAAAAAAGCCGAGAACCATACGGAGACCGTCTGCCCCGAGTGCGGCGGCCGCCAGCTCGTCCATGACTACGAGCGGGCAGAACTCGTCTGCCAGAGCTGCGGGCTGGTCATTGATGACGATTTCATTGACCGGGGGCCCGAATGGCGTGCCTTCGACCATGACCAGCGGATGAAGCGGTCACGTGTCGGCGCACCGATGACCTTTACCATCCACGACAAGGGTCTCTCGACCATGATCGACTGGCGCAACCGGGACTCCTATGGCAGGGCAATCTCCTCCAAGAACCGTGCCCAGCTCTACCGTCTCCGCAANNGTCAGCAATGCGACAGAGCGCAACCTTGCGTTCGCACTCTCGGAACTGGACCGGATGGCCTCGGCACTGGGTCTCCCGCGGAACGTGCGTGAGACCGCGGCGGTCGTGTACCGTGACGCGGTTGACAAGAACCTCATCCGCGGCCGGAGTATCGAAGGTGTTGCCGCAGCAGCGCTCTATGCAGCCTGCCGCCAGTGCAGCGTGCCCCGGACGCTCGATGAGATCGCAGAAGTGTCCCGGGTTTCCCGGAAGGAGATCGGCAGGACCTACCGGTTCATCTCCCGCGAACTCGGCTTAAAGCTTCTCCCGACCTCGCCCATCGATTACGTGCCCCGGTTCTGCTCGGGCCTCACCCTCAAGGGGGAGGTCCAGAGCCGTGCGGTCGAGATCCTCCGTCAGGCCGGCGAGCGTGAACTCACGAGCGGCCGCGGCCCGACCGGTGTTGCCGCAGCAGCCATCTATATCTCCTCCATTCTCGGCGGGGAACGCCGGACCCAGCGGGAAGTTGCAGAAGTTGCCGGGGTAACGGAAGTGACCATCCGGAACCGGTACAAGGAACTGGCAGAGAAGCTCGATATCGAGATCATCCTTTAAAAAACCCTTTTTTCCCTTCGTTGCCTGACACTAACAACTATATTCCATCGGCACAGAATCTATTATTCACACCAGCAGCGGGCTCGTAGATCAGGGGTAGATCGCTACGTTCGCAACGTAGAGGCCGCGGGTTCAAATCCCGCCGGGTCCATATCAGGATACCTTTTGGCTATTCCTGACGGACAGTAACAACTATATGGAATCCGCTGAAAAATAATATGCCGCAAGTGCGACAACATTGGGGCTCGTAGATCAGGGGTAGATCGTCACGTTTGCAACGTGAAGGCCACGGGTTCAAATCCCGTCGAGTCCATTTCTTTTCCCGAACCGTTTTTCCATGACCGCCAGGTCATGCCGGGTTCGAAGGGCAGAGCCCTCGCGATTTGACGGGTTCAAATCCC
>DANA01000106.1:6913-18328 GCA_002508495.1 Methanoregula sp. UBA276 | reverse complement strand
CGTGCGGTTACGGCCATCTCCCCTGCACGTGTTCCGGAGGTACCTGCAATCCATCATCAAAAAGAGAATAAGGAAAAAAATTGAGGTCGCTCACACGCCTGCCGCATCGTAGATCCGGCAGATGTAACGTGCTTCGAAGAGAGTAATCGGGGCGATGAGGACGAACTCGATGATGACGCCAAGGACCGGGATCATCGTAATCAGCCCAAGAATAAGGCCGATTACGAACTGGGCGATGATAATGACAATGAGGGCGATGATGTAGTTGCCCCAGCCGATCTTCCCGATTGTTTCAAGGATGGCACCGAAGTTGAATGCCTCGCCCATGCTGCCCGTGCGGGCAAACCGGACAATACCGATCGTGGCAAAAATGCCGGTAAGGATCGCAATAATGACAAAGAGGACAAAGAACAGGAGTGCCCCCATGAGAGCAGCAACTACTGCCGCCGGGTTGCTGTCTGCAACTGCCGCTGCAATGACCGCGCCGAATCCGAGGAAGAGGATGATAAGGCAGGGGATTGCCCAGATGATCGAGACGATGAGGTACTTGATACCATCGATGATGAGCGTCCCCCAGCCGGTCACTTCCGGTGCCGGGCTCTCGCCCCTGAGGACTTTTAACGAGTACCCGAGCAGCGGGATAAAGAGGATGATGGTTGCAATCACGAGCAGGAGCCACTGCATCCATTTTCCAATAACCGCATCCTTTGCATAGGCAAAGGAATCACTGAGCATGTTTCCGTAATCCATTGGGTGTTTCACCGGTAAATCGTATGATAATCGGGAGGCTTAAAACAATCCCCCTGATTTTCTTAAAAAACGCCCGATACCCACAGGAAATCATCAAATCTTCATGGATTGATGCTCTTTACCCAATTTGTCAGGATGAATCGGAAAATTCCCTCATGCATCCCGGTTTCTCCGGCAGGATCCCACGAACCGGGAGACGCAGATCACCCGCCGGCAGGAGGAAATGCCGATGCGGCCCATTCAGTGACCCGGGACAAAAATCCCTGCGCGATTAGAGGTGAGGCAGGGTATGGCCCGGCCGGTCCGCCCGCCGCTCCCATAACTGGTTTGCCGTCCTGACAATCCTGTCGTAATCTTCAAGCCCGTCTCTCCACCTGCAAGGGATCGCAGAGAGCCCCCAGCACGCACCCGCCAGCGCACCACAACATGCACCAACGGTGTCTGCGTCCCCGCCCAGGTTTACCGCCGCGAGGATGGCATGCTCTAAGGACTTTGCCTCCATAAAGGAACGGAGTGCCGCGTGGGCGCACCGGACACTGTCGAGCGATGGTTCCGGGTCGTACTGTGCATAACTGCCAAGAACGGCATGCACTTCGGGATTGGTACAGAGCGACCGTGCATGCCGGAACGCCCTGCTGCGGGATGTGCCCCGCACCATGTCGCTTGCCATGGTGTTCAGGAACGCGGAGCAGTGGCCGGCAACCGGATCGTAGTGCGTCAGCGATGAACAGCGCAGGCTCAGTGCATACACTTCTGGTGCAGGAAAGAAGATACCAAGGGGGAACCCCCGCATCACGCTGCCGTTGGTCCGGCTGCCATGGTTCCGCTGGTGAACGATGCGTGCGGCAAGGTGCGGCACGGTCCCGTTTTGCACAAGTTCAAAGAACAAAGTTGATGTAGGACCAAACCATTCCGGTCGTACTATAAATGATTCAGATAATTTCTGTACAAGGTCATTTTCACTAAAAGCCCCGCATGCCACGAGCGATTCCGCGACTGCAAGGGCCTGCAGCGTATCGTCAGTGAATTCCCCTTTTTTTCGGAAAAGGCGCCCTCCGGAACGGTATTCTGCCAGCCACGCTTCAGGCTTTTGAGATCCTTCAAGGGGCGCACCCAACGCGTCCCCAATTGCCAGCGCAACCAGTGATCCTGCGTGCCGCACCATTCCAGATATAAATCTCACCAATAAGGTATATCTTCCCTTCCAAAAATAGGATCAGATTAGAGAAGGCGATAGTGTGCAAAAGGAAGAGTTACTCCATCTCCACATGCTGATGATTCACATCAAGAAGTACTATGAAGGGATGAACAACGACGAAATTCGCACCGAGCGTTACAGTTCTCTGGAAATCTCTCCGGTTCATATTCATAAAGACAAAAAAGCCCACAAAGATGCTCTCCTCACGCTCGGAAACGAGATTGTAAATCACATTCATGGACAGACACTGCCCGTGGTGAACTATTCTCAAGAGTCTGCAATCCAGAAAGTTGCAGCTGAACATTAATTTGTCATGGACGAGGCGAAGGTATACCGGGAGATGATCTCCCGCGTCCTCGGCCTTTCGCCTGGCGACGATAACGGTATTGTTGCAGCGAAGATCGAGATATGCCGCCGGTATGGCCTGCCTGCGGTGCCGAAGAACTCTGCGCTGCTTGCCGCAGCACTACCGGAGGAACGGGAGGCCTTACGAAGAGTCCTCCTGGTCAAACCCTCGCGGACCCTCTCCGGGGTTGCCCCGGTAGCGGTGATGACGTCCCCCCATCCCTGCCCGCACGGCAAGTGCCTCCCCTGTCCCGGTGGTCCGGACCACCCGTTCCATTCCCCCCAGAGTTACACGGGGGAAGAACCAGCCGCGAAACGTGGCCGGGAACACGATTTCGATCCGTTCCGCCAGGTCCAGGCCCGGCTCGAACAGTTCGAGATCCTCGGCCACCGCGTCGAAAAGGTGGAGCTTATCGTCATGGGCGGTACCATGACTGCCCGCCCGGTTGAATACCAGGAGATGTTCGTCTCCCGGTGTATCGAAGCGATGAACATCTACCCCAGCAGGACGCCGGCACCGGAACCGCTGCCCGTAGCGGGGGTTGAGGACGCCAACGAGTTTGCTGCCATCCGCTGTATTGCCATCACGTTCGAGACCCGGCCCGACTGGTGCCGTAAGGAGCATATCGACCGGATGCTTGACTACGGCGTGACCAAGGTGGAACTTGGCGTCCAGCATACGGATGACGCGGTCCTTGCCTTCAACCGCCGTGGCTGCACGGTTGCCGATACGGTGGAGGCCAACACCCTTCTGCGCGATGCCGGGCTGAAAGTGGGCTTCCACATGATGCCGAACATGCCATCGTCCGATCTGGCCTCCGACCGGCAGATGTTCGAAACGCTCTTTTCCGATCCCCGGTTCCGTCCCGACTTTCTCAAGATATACCCGACGCTCGTCACCCCCGGCTCCGAGATCGAGGACCTCTTTTTGCAGAAGAAGTACTCCCCGTACAACGAGGACGAACTCATTGACCTTGTTGCTGCAGCCAAGTCCCTCACCCCCGAATACACGCGGATCCAGCGGATCCAGCGCGATATCCCCGCAAAACTCATTGTTGCCGGATCCAAGCACTCCAACTTCCGGCAGCTGGCCCAGGAACGGCTCAAGGCTGCGGGGAAACGCTGCCGCTGCATCCGCTGCCGCGAGATCGGAAGGCTCACCTCAGCTGCCGAACCCGTCCTCCAGGAACTCCGGTACGAGGCATGCGGCGGGACCGAACACTTCTTATCGGCAGTGGCGGACGATTCCCTCATCGGGTTTGCCCGGCTCCGTTTCCCGTCGCAGGTCTACCGGCCGGAACTCGACGGCGCGGCCCTCCTGCGCGAACTCCATGTCTATGGCAGTCTCGTTCCAGTGGGGATGGATGCTGCTCCGGCCGAATGGCAGCACCGGAACTACGGGCGGGAACTGATAGCCCGGGCCGAGACGGTTGCAGCGGGTGCAGGATACCAGAGGCTTGCGGTCATGAGCGGTATCGGGGTCCGGCCCTATTACCGTAAGCTTGGTTATGAACGAAGGGGCCCTTATATGATCAGGGATTTTCCATGAACCCGGCCACAACCGAATTCCTCCGCCAGCGGTTTACCGAGTATTACAAAAAGACCGTGCTGGTCGCGCCCTCGTCGCTCGTGCAGCGGGAATGGGGCTTTGTCCTCTTCTCCCCGGGCTCGTCCGAGATGCGGATGCGGCGGCATATCGGGTTTGGCGGACGGGACGAGATGACCGGGTATATCCAGAACCTCATTCCGCAGCATACCTACTACTCGACCGCGTATTACGAGAAACCGGATGCCGGGACCATGGCGGACAAGGGGTGGTGCGGGGCCGACCTTATCTTCGATCTTGACGCGGACCATATTGTGCGGGGGCCGTACGACCAGATGCTCGCCCGTGTCAAGGAAGAGACGCAAAAACTCCTTGACATGCTGACCATTGAGTTCGGGATGGACAAAAAGACCATCGAACTCGTCTTCTCGGGTGGCAGGGGGTATCATGTCCATATCAAGGACCTCGCGTTCCGGGGCTGGGGGAGTGCCGAGCGCCGGGAGCTCATCGATTATGTCTGCGGGATTGGCTTTGACCCGGCAGCGATGCTTGCGGGAAAAGTCCCGACCGGGCCGTCATGGCAGGGGCGCTACCGGGAAAGCCTGACGGATTACCTCCGCTGGCTCATCGCCCTCCCCCATGAAGATGCGATGGCCCATCTCACGGCAATTGATGGTATCGGCAGGGATTCGGCAACCACATTCTTAAAAAAATGCGGGGACCTGGTCACCGATATTGAGAAACGACCCTCTGCCATGATCGTAAAGAACCGTGTCCTTGCCATCATCCTCTCCTTGCAGGAAGGGGAGTTCAAAAAACGGCTCCTGTCCCGGGCAGCCCTTGCCGATGAGCCGGTCACGACCGATACCAAACGCCTCATCCGCATGCCGACCTCCCTGCACGGGGGGAGCGGGATGCGGGTGCAGCCGCTCGAGCTTCGCGACCTTCCCGGCTTCGACCCGCTCATCGATGCCGTGGTATTCGGCACGCGGGACGTGAAGGTGAACCTGAATTTCAACCTGAATATGCCGATGCTCGGAAGCACTTATGAACTCAAAAAGGGCATCACTACTGTACCGGAAGCGGTAGCGGTATTCCTGTGTGCCCGCGGGGCAGCAGAGATCGCCTGAGGAATGCGATGAAGCTCGATGACCTGCGCAGTATCCTGCTGTCCGAACGCGAGACGGGCAGGCTCACTTCGGTCTCCCCGGACCTTTTCGAGAAAGGGCACGCCGAGCTTGCCGCAATCACCAAGAAGGTCTATGCCATCGACAACCCGTTCTCGGACGAAGCCCGTGCCCTGATCGATGAAACGCTCGCCATCCGGGAGACGCTGCAGGACCTTTTTGCCATCCGTTCGCGGAAGATCCTTGCGCTCACCATGATGCACGCGGAGGGGAATTATTACGACCGCGAGGAAGTAAAACGGATGATCCCGCCGGAGAAGGCGATGTTCGACCAGATCACGGCAGGGATCGAGCAGTGCCAGGAGGTCCTGCTGCACAATGCGCCCCATGTCACCCATGCCCCGCTGCCGCTCTTTACTGAAGCAGAACCCGAAGGTGATGAAGCAGCGCCCATAGAAGACGGGGAACCCCAGCAGGAAGACCTGCCCCTCACGCCTGCACCGGCAGTACCAAAGGGTGCGATAGTCCACCCCTGCACGCTCGTCCGTGTCCTCAGTGACATGGAGTCGTTCATGGGGGTGGATGGGAGAATTTATACCCTCTCAAAGGGAGATATAGTGACGCTTCCTGAGCGGAACGCGGCGGTCCTCTCCGAGCGCAACATAGTCTTAAATATCAACGTCTGCAAATAATATAGGTATTCGACATCAGGATTATCGGTGAATTTTCATGAAAATGCCAGCAAAATTTACAACCTACTGCCCCTTCTGCAGGAGCCACCAGGTGCACGAGGTTGAGAAAGTAAAGAAAGGCAAGACGACCGGCCTCCACTGGATTGACCGCCAGAAAGCCCGCAGGGGCAGGGTAGGCAACATGGGCAAGTTCTCAAAAGTGCCCGGTGGCGACAAGCCGACCAAGAAGATCAACGTCCGGTACCGCTGCGTGACCTGCAAGAAGGCACACCTGCGCAAGGGTTACCGCGTCGCGAAGTTCGAGCTCACGGAGTGAAGAAGATGGTAAGCACAATCAGGGAAAACCGGAGCAGGTTTTACAAGGTAAAATGTCCCGACTGCGAGAACGAGCAGACGGTCTTTGAAAAGGCGAGCACGGTTGTCAGGTGCGTTGTCTGCGGACGCGACCTTGCCACCCCCACCGGGGGGAAGGCAAGTCTTAAGGCTGATATCGTCCAAGAGCTCCAGTGAGCCTTTTGCCATGCAGGACAGAGAGTGGCCACAGGAAGCGGAATTAGTCGTCTGCACCGTAGACAACGTCAAGGACTTTGTTGCGTTCGTATCACTGGATGAGTATGGTGGCCGGCAGGGCCTCATACCCATCTCTGAAGTTGCACGGGGATGGATCAAGTATATCCGCGACCATATCCGCGAGGGCCAGAAGGTTGTCTGCAAGGTTCTTAATGTCGACCGGACCCGTGGTCACATCGATCTCTCGTTAAAGGACGTCAACGATCACCAGCGCCGCGAGAAGATCCGCGAGTGGAAGAACGAGAGCAAGGCACAGAAATGGCTCGGCTTTGTTGCAGAACAGACCGGCATGCCCTTAGCCGAGCTCGAGGATATCATCTATAAAAAATACGGGGCGTTTTTCCCGATCTTTGAAGATCTTGTCATCGATCCGGAGACCGTGGTAAAGAAGATCGGGCTCACGAAGAAAGTGTCCGATGTCCTTGTCCGGGTTGCCGGGGAGAATGTCAAGGTCCCGCACGTGGAAGTGACCGGCCACCTTCATCTCACCTGCACGGAACCCGACGGCATCACGGTTATCCGGAATGCCTTGAAAAAGGCCGGTGCCGAGCAGAAGACCAGCGGTGTCGGTATCGAACTGCTCTATCTTGGTGCCCCCACCTACCGCATCAAGGTCACCGCCCCTGATTACAAGAAGGCTGAAAAAGCCATCGAGAAGGCAGCCAGTGCCGCGATCGCGGTGGTGGAAAAGGCCGGTGGCGAGGGCAGGCTCGTCAAGAAACCCAAGTCCGGGAAGAGTCAATGAGCGGACGGATCCGGCGCTGCCCGGTGGACCATATCTATACCCTTTCCCCAACCTGCCCGGCATGCGGGAGGCCGACTTCCGTTGCCCATCCCGCACGGTTCTCCCCCCAGGACAAGTACGGCAGATATCGCAGGCTGGCAAAACATGATTGAGGACATCAGCGTCCGGTACCTTGACCGTTTTTCTGAAAAACCCTTGAACGATCCTGTTTTCATCGAGGGGCTCCCGGGTATCGGGCAGGTCGGAAAAC
Organism: Methanoregula sp. UBA276; assembly: GCA_002508495.1. Taxonomy (GTDB): domain Archaea; phylum Halobacteriota; class Methanomicrobia; order Methanomicrobiales; family Methanospirillaceae; genus Methanoregula. The sequence goes on along the minus strand of DANA01000106.1, from coordinate 11,105 downwards.
TGGTTGCCGAGTACATGATCCATGTGCTGGGCGCTGAGAAGATTGCCGAGGTAAACTCGCTCTATTTCCCCCCCCAGGTCATGCTGGACGAGACCGGGACCGTCCGGCTGGCACGGAACGAGCTCTACCTTTACCAGTCGGAGAACCGCGACCTGGTTTTCCTTGTCGGGGACCACCAGAGCGCATCGGGTGAGGGGCACTATATCCTTGCGGACTGCTACTGTGACATTGCCGAAAAGGTCAAAGCCCGGCGTATCATCACGCTCGGCGGTTTTGGCGTTGGCCACCTCGTGGACGAACCCCGGGTACTCGGGGCGGTCAACAACCCGGACCTCCGGGCGGAGATCGAGGCGGCCGGTGTCACGTTCGAGCGTCCCGAGCCCGGGGGCGGGATCATCGGTGCTGCCGGCCTGATGCTTGCGCTTTCCGCACCACGGGGAATCGATGCAATCTGTCTCATGGGGGAGACGAGCGGGTATATTGTCGACCCGATGGCAGCATTAAGCGTTCTTGCCATACTCTCAAAACTCATCGATGTGCCGGTCGACCCGACGGGGCTCAACGACCGTGCCGCCGAGATGGAGAAAGCCATCGCGTGCATGGTCGAGGGTGAAAAGGCAAAGGACGATGAACTGAATTATATCGGGTGAACGGCAGTCGGGATACATATCCTGCTAATTCTCTTATTTTTATCTATAAGAGCCAAAACGTTCTTGAATCGCAATTTTCAATTTATTTTATGGAGTCCGATAAGGATTCATGCGAACGAATTTTTTACGAATTGGTAACGGACGGTGCAATTTTACCGACACGTGCAATTGAATCGTCCGAAAATTACACCTATTTCCATGCAGGTCTTAAGACGATTCATTATAATCCAAAAATGAATCAACTGGATGATAGTTCAATAAAAATTTGTATACTTCATGAGGAAGGACATATTCGAAATCAATATCGAACCGTTTTGTTTTTGATACTGCTCGGTATCATTTCGATTGCAATCATTGTTGTTGTTCAAGCGAATCTTATTCTGAAACTTGTCCTTGTATTGAGTATTATCCTCATCTCAATCTGGTGGTACGTATTGTTCGATGAATATCAAAGTGATCTGTTTGCAGGTAGAATGCTTAAGGAAAAATTTGGGGTAGGTAAACCATCCGTCCTTTTAGAAAAAACATTGAAAAAACTGCCTTCCTCAAGGCTATCAAGGATAACTCATCCATCAGTAAAGCAAAGAGTAAAAAAAATTGCAGTCACTGTTGATCAAAATTAAAATTCAGTTTTTCGGATTTGACGCTCTTGGGGGCTCCGCGTTCGCTCTGCCCCCGCCGCTGTGGCATCCCCCAGATGCGATGACTACGTATTACCTCACTCTTAAAACGAACACTTTTGTTTGAATTTAAGGGGATATCGTCATTGAAGCCGCCGCGGGGCGCCCATCGGGGCGGCGGCAGACATCGCAAATCCACTATCAGGAATTTCATCATCTTTTTTTATTGGTTGCTCATCCCCAAGATTGGTATCACTTCCCCAAAAACGCGATAATCTCCCCGATATCCGGCACCGAATGGACCGGGTACACCTTCACGAAGACAACCCGCTGCTTCTCGTCCACGATGATGTTTGCCCATTCCGAGAACCCGTTCTCGTTGCGAAAGATCCTGTACTTCATCGCAACCGTCCCATGCGGCCGGAAGTCGCAGATGCCAAACATAGTATCGTGGTGGTCTTTTAGCGAGAAGTTCATCGCAGTGTCGCCCCGTTGCACCATTGCATCCTGAGTCATGGATCACTTGGTTGTGCTGGTGGGGCGGGAGCTGATGAGCATTTGGATCGGACATGGTGGTGCGATCGAATACCTGCCCCTGCCCGACCCCCCTTGGTTTCCCCTGGAAGAAAAACCATAAAACTTCAGTCAAAGATTCCACGGGAAAAGAGGGTAGTTTTAACGCACCGGAAAAGGGGGGTCGGGCAGGGGATGATCGTGATCCGGCATGCATACTGGTGGCGTTTTGATTGGATCGAACGCGATCCGGTTGCGGTGCGAAAAGCTCTATCCCCCGTTCATGCATGACGAATGCTCCCGTTTTTCCGGGCCCAAGGCCGGGTGATGAGGCCCGAAAAATTCTGTAGTGTCCCTGCCCGACCCCATGAGTCCGGTACGGACGGGCTCCCAATCCGGCCCAGCTGACCCCCCCTGCCGGGTCTCATCCGCCAGGGTACCCCCCATCCCCCAGCTTATATTGGGCAAGAACCAATCCGGTACATAGCCATGCTCGTAACGGCCGACCTCCACATCCACTCCCCGTACTCGATTGCCGTCTCCCGGTTCATGCAGCCGGAGCAGCTTATCCGGGGGTGTGTCACGAAGGGGATCAATGTCCTCGGAACGGGCGACGCACTCCAGCCGGACTGGCTGAATGGCTGGAAACCATTCCTTGAGAACAATGCAGGAGTCGTCATCGTCCCGCAGGGCGAGATCGAGGACAAGAGCCGGGTCCATCATGTCATTCTTGCAGAAGATATGGCCCAGTTCGATCAGTTCCGCGACCTCCTGCACGGTACCTGCAAGAGTTTTGTCACGGCCGGAAGGCCGCACGTGTACCTGACCGGCGAAGAGATCGCCAATGCCGCCCATGATGTGGGGGCGCTCGTTGGTCCCGCCCACGCCTTCACCCCATGGACTGCACTGTACGCCTACTTCGATTCCGTTCCCGCGTGCTATGGGGATGCGAAGATCGACTTCCTGGAACTCGGCCTCTCGGCGGACAGTTCCTACGGTGCGGCCATTCCGGACCTGCACGATGTTCCTTTCCTGACCAACTCGGATGCCCACAGCCCCTATCCCGACAAGCTCGGCCGGGAGTTCAACCGGATCCGTGTCGCAGGGGCGACCGCTCATGACGTGCTTGCCGCGGTGAAGGCAGGAGAAATCGCGATGAACGCCGGGTTCTTCCCGGAAGAAGGCAAGTACAACCGCACGGCCTGCACCCGGTGCTACACCCAGTACTCGCATGAGGATGCGGTCCGGCACCAGTGGCGGTGCCCGGCTGATGGCGGGATCATCAAGAAGGGGGTGGCCGACCGGGCAAAGGAGCTCGCGCACGGGAGCGAGGCAAGGCCCCGCCCGCCGTATGTCCGCGTCATCCCGCTGGCCCAGATCATCCAGACCATGGAAGGCACATCATCGCCCAACACGAAAAAGTGCAAGACGATCTACGCGAAGTTCATCGAAACGTTCGGCAACGAGATCGCGGTCCTGATCGATGTCCCCGTTGCGGAGATACGGGCAGTCCACCCTAAGGTGGCGGATGCGATTGCCGCCCTGCGCAACGGGACGGTTGTCCTGCACCCGGGCGGCGGCGGGAAGTACGGCACGTTCTCGCTGGGGTGACCGCATGGGTTGCATTGGCTCGGGATATGCCCCCTCCCCATTGCCGGAGTATGACCCCGCCCAATCAGTCCGGTTCTGCCGGAAACCTGTTTGCGGACAATCCTTTGTTGGAACCAACAACCACCACCTGTGATACAGATACGACCCGCTGTCACGAAAGAAAGGGATGCGGAGCCGGTAACCCGGGCCGGGTTGGCACCGTTCACGTGCCCGGCTGGAATGAAAATCTTATGTTCTGACGGGTCGTTACTCTCGGCTATGAGGTTCCCCGAACCAACCGTTCCCCTTTCCCGGTAAGGGTATAGAGGACCGGCACAGCCCCGGTATTCTTCACGCTGCGGCAGGAACACGTGGCGCAGCAGTTGGAGCAGGTGCAGGTCGTATCCTTTTGCGGGGTGGTCCGGGCAAGGTATCCCTGCCGCTCCATCATGCGGAGGCGCTCGTCGAGATGTGCCCTGCTCATTCCGAGCACCCGGGCACATTCGGTAAGGGTCAGGGAACCGCCCTTGAGGAGGCGGGCTATTTCCGTAGTAGTCCCTGCCATCACGCGTCTCCCGCAAGGTCCCCGGTGAACCGCCGGCCCCAGCGGGAGAGGCCAAGAGCCGGCACGATTGCAAGGTACACCATCGGTACGAGGAGCGCTACCGGGCTCCACGGCTCGTCGCCGAAGAGGATGAGATCGGTGCCCTGCGCCGTAAGGGACAGAAGTGCGACGGCGCCGAAGATGGTCGAGAGGGCCATCGCCACGTACAGGTACGCCGGGCCGTTACCGGATCCGGTGGTGAACCGCTGCAGTGC
>DANA01000106.1:0-6895 GCA_002508495.1 Methanoregula sp. UBA276 | reverse complement strand
GGTCAGGTCAGCAATGCCCGGGACGAGGGCGGAGATCAGCTCCGTTACGCCAAAGACGAGGTAGAGGATGCCGAAGAGTGCGGCAAACAGGTATTTTGTATCCGGTGCCATGGTTAGATCCCTCCCATAACTACAGGCCAGGCTTTCACGATGATGAACGCGACCAGGTACGCGACGATGATGCCGTACGCCACCGAGAATGCGGTCCATCTCCATGATCCCGTCTCTTTACGGATGACGGCCAGCGTTGCCACGCAGGGCATGTAGAGAAGCACGAACGCCATCAGCGCAAAGGCCGCGGCCGGCCCAAGGGACGGGTCGGCAAGCAGGGCTTCGGTGAGCGAGCCCTCGTCATCTCCGGTGCCATAGAGGACACCAAACGACCCGACCACGATCTCCTTGGCAATGAACCCGAAGAGGAGCGCAACGGCAACCTTCCAGTCAAAGCCCAGCGGGGCAAAGAGCGGTTCGAGCAGGAGGCCGAGCATGCCGGCGTAACTCTCTGCGCTGCCGTACTCGACGCCGTACGGGAACGTGGCAAGGGCCCAGACGATGAATGCGCCAGCGAGGATGATCCCCCCGGCTTTTCGCAGGTACATTTCGCCACGGTCCCACATGTGCCGGATCGCGGTTGCCGCGGTCGGGAAGCGGTACGGGGGCATCTCCATAAGGAATGGTGCCGGTTTCCCGGGCAGGATTGTCTTCCGGAAGAGGAAGGCTGACCCGATCGCAAGCGCGATGCCCAGCACGTAGAGCACAAAAACAACCGTGCCCGCGTTCGCGGGGAAGAATGCCCCTGCAAGGAGGACGTAGACCGGCAGCCGGGCGCCGCAGGACATGAACGGGTTGACGAGGATGGTGATGAGCCGGTCGTTCCTGTCCTCGATGGTCCGTGTTGCCATGATGGCCGGGACATTGCAGCCGAAACCGATGAGCATCGGGATGAACGACTTGCCCGGAAGCCCGATGGCATACATCAGCCGGTCCATGACGAACGCTGCCCGGGCAAGGTAACCGCTGTCCTCAAGAAGCGAGAGGATGAAGAGCAGGATGAAGATGTTCGGGATGAAGATGAGCACCGCGCCCATCCCGCCAATGATGCCGTCGCCGAGCAGGGAGGCGAGCCACGCGGGCTCCATGCCGCTTGCTGCAATATACCCTCCCAGTGACGCCATGATAGCGTCGATGGCGGACATGAAGGGTGCTGCCACGGCAAAGGTCAGCTCGAACGCCGCCCACATCAGGGCAAGGAAGATCGGGATGCCGAGCCACCGGTCGGTGACCACGCGGTCGATGATGTCCGAGGCATTCATCTCTTTGACGCAGGTGGTGCAGACCTGCGGCAGGAGAGCAGCGATGACCTCGTAGCGCCGGTCGGCCATTGCAGCCTCGGTCTTCTCCGTGTCGATGGATTGCAGGACAGCATCAACGGCTGCTTTCTTCGGGCTTCCCGTAATCTTCTCCAGCGCATTGCTGTCACCTTCCAGTAAGCGGATGGCGAGCCACCGGGGCGGGTACCGGGCAGAGAGCACCGGGTCGCCTTCGAGTGCGGCAACGATGCCGGCAATGTGCCGCTCGATATCGTCGCCGTACCCTACCGCGTGTTCGTGGTGGGGCGAGGTCTCGGCTTCCTTTGCTGCAGCGCGGAGGAGCTCATCGAGCCCCTCGCCTTTGCTCCCTACGGTCCTGACCGCAGGAATCTCGAAGAACTTCTTGATCAGGGAGCGGTTGATCATCGTGCCTTTCTTCTCGGCCTCGTCGGACATGTTGAGGGCGATGACGAGCGGGACGCCGAGTTCCATGAGCTGGGTTGTCAGGTACAGGTTCCGCTCGAAGTTGGTCGCGTCGATGACGTGGATGACCACATCGGGCTTCTCTTCGATGATATAATCGCGGGCAACCACCTCGTCAATGGAGTACGCGGTCAGGCTGTACGTGCCGGGGAGGTCGACGATTTCAACTTCCGTTGTTCCGACCATTGCCGTCCCGCTCTTCTTCTCGACCGTCACACCCGGCCAGTTGCCGATGTGCTGCCTTGAGCCGGTCAGCGCATTGAAGATGGTGCTCTTGCCCACGTTCGGGTTGCCGGCAAGGGCTATGCGTATCTTCGTTTTCATGCTACCCCCGCTTCTCCTTCACCGACAAGGATTTTCATGGCCATGCCTTTTGAGAGGGCATACCGGGAGCCGGCCACCGAGACGATCAGCGAGCCCCGGTCTGCACAGAGAACGGTCACCCTGCTCCCGGTATGAATTCCCATGGCGGCAAGCCGGTGGTGCAGCCCGCAGCCCGCCCGCACGTCCCGGACCGTTGCTTCCGAACCGGGTGCGACAAACGAGAGGGGAAAGAGCTGCATGATCATGCACTCCCGCTCCCCGAAGTGACCGAAATGAAGTGTGCATCCTCTTTCCGCAGCGAGATGCAGTATCCCTTGATCCGGTACTCGACCGGGTCGCCAAGCGGTGCAGCCCGCACTGCCTCGATAGCCGATCCCGGTACAAACCCGAGTGCGAGGAGACGTTTCCTCACCATACCCGGGGCAGAGATTCCCACGACGCGGCAGGATGCCGGCGGCGTGATGCAGTCAAGCGTGGTCACGCCCTCCTGCCGGCCTTGTTGCAGTGGAGTTCTTTCTGAATCATCCATGCACAAATATCACTTGTTTGGCGCGGATAAGGGGTGGCCGAAACGTTTTCGGGTGGCAATAAAAAAGCCAAAAAAAGTTAGGAATTCTTTTCAGATCCAAAATCCGCGTGCGGAGAACCCGATTTAGGTTAACCGAAATCTTATAAAGCCAAAACACCAATCTCTTTCATGCAATCACTGAGCAGGAAAGCTGAGGATTACCTCGAAGCAATCCTCATTGTATCCATGGACAAGGGGTATGCCCGGACCCGGGATATTGCCCGTGAGCTCGATGTCCAGCCCCCGACCGTTGTCGAGATGGTCCAGAAGCTCGACCGGATGGAAATGATCGTGTACCGGAAGTACGACGGGGTGACCCTCACACCGGAAGGCCGTCGCATTGCCGAGATCATCAGGGACCGGCACGAGACTATCCAGATGTTCCTGGAGCTCTTCAGGGTTCCCGAGGCCATTGCATCGAAGGATGCCTGTATGATGGAGCACGAACTGGCGCCGGAGACTATCGGGCAGATCCGCCTGTTTTTTGCCTTTCTCAAAGAAAATCCCGGTGCGGCAAATGCCATGAAGAATTTTGAAGCTTTTGTCCGCGTGAAGGCGGTACAGCCGCGGCATTAATGCGGACCTGCAATTGCCTTTGTGTTTTTCGTCTTTTCTCCACCGCCCCTTAAAATTCCCTTTGCAGTCTTCCGGTACATGCATGCCGCGTGATTTCCGAACGATTTTTGGTTCAGCCATATTACACCCAAACAAAAGAGTAAAAAACGCGTTGACCCGGCCGGGCATTGTCCGCCGGTCACGTGACAGACAAAATGGAGAACACCATGGAGAGTGAATTACTCGGTCATATCCAGGGAGAACTCGGGCACGTTCATGCAGATATTGAACATGTTGCACGGGATCTCGAGGAACTGACGGCACACATGAAGAACCTTGACGACCACCTGCACCACCTGATGGAAGAGGCAGAGAAGGGGGAGATCCAGAAAGACTAATCCGGAATGTACATAATTCAGCACTGGTAACCAACAATTTTTTCCGGTACGGGAGTCTTTCCCCGCACCGGTTTTCGGTTGTACCGACATACTCTTGCTTTCTTGCTTTCGTGCCGGTTCTTCGGTGGGGCTCACCTCGTCAGATACCGGTCCTCCGACGAAAGGGCTGGTGTGGTGATGGGACAAATACCCCCAAAATGGGTGACTAAGTACTCAAAATGAGGGACAAAATCCCCTTAACTGAGGTCCTGGAACGCCGGCGATCTGAATCCGTAAATAGCACTAATTGGTACAAAGATTGCGTTCCGGAGTATGCTCCTCCAGCGAATTGAAAAGAGGAGAAGTTTCTCCCAAAAGTCCGGGCCGCCAGGTACTTGTTCCCGTGTGATGAAATCCCCGTCTGCCGGGGCATACCGCATTGTTGAAAAGAGCCGGGTGAACCCATCTGGATCTTGAATGTAGTTTCCCACTCTGGTCATTTGGTTCTCAAGGCCGGAACCGTCAATGTTCGGGTATTTATCCATGGTCCGAAAACCGTGCGGGGGGATCTAATACCCACCAAAATGCCAATGATATCTCCAATGAAAAGACGATACATCTCCGACAGCGGTCCTGCAACACGGTATTACCGTGGCCGGCAGATGAGGGCACGGCACCTGTATGCATACAGGTACTTAAGGCACCGTGAAAAAACAACGGTAGTCAACGATACGCTTTACCAGATCTCCGCACGTGGTGCGATGTCTCTTGAAATGGATCGAACAAGGGATGGGTATTCACTGCCAAATACCCCGGGGAAATCCGGCAGGAATGCCCGAAAAAACGCAGGACCCATTTCACCGTGACATGGCCAGCGGCTAAAAAAACCCGGTTTTTCATGGTGTTCCTGTATCACACCAGGACCTTGTGCCTGCGCATGATCTCCATGAGTTGGTTAAAAAAGGCCCGCGGAGCCCTTCAATCCTTATTGCCTCTTCCCATGGCACCTCTCCGCTGTCCTGGTCTTTCATGCGTTCCGGTTCCAGCTGGAGGCAGTACGTGTTGGGCATCTTGTCCCAGAACCAGTCCGCGCTCCCGAACTGGATATATGCCGGGTCATGTCCGGCCATCCCCGCGAGTTCTGAATACAGCCGGTGCCCGGCCGGGGAGTTTTCCAGGCAGAAGGCGATGTAGGCGATGCGGTATTCTGTCCGGCCGATCTCCCGCGTATACGTTGAGATCGGTACAAGGTTTTCCCTATCCGGTTCCTCGGCATGGACAAAATGGCCGTAGCAGCACTGGAGCGTGAAACAGTGCGGGACCTCCATGGATTCCTGCATAAGTGGGATGAGAGGAGGATCGATGGCTTTTTTCCGGATCTCCTGGTCAAGCCCCTCACGCGCACGCTCGCGGTCCTTCCGGTAATCCGGGTGGGGTACGGACGGGCGGGGCGGGGTGAAGGTCTCCATGGTGAACCGGTTTGGGATAATCTGCACTATGCCTGGGGGTCAGATAACGGGAAATCTTGCCTGCGGCCTGCCCGGCTGAAAGGGAAAAATCAAAACTTCGGGATGACCCGGCCGGTCTCTTTCATGTATTTTCGATACTCGTCCCCGAACTCGGCAATCAGTAACTCTTCTTCGCGCGGCACGCGGTGGAAGTACAGCAGTCCCCATGCAGCAACCCCGAAAACGAGTACCAGCGCGTTTGCGAGCACGAACCCCTGCGCGATGACAAATATCCAGAAATGGGCGTACATCGGGTGGCGTATCCTCGTGTATATGCCGGTCCTCACCAGGTGGTGTCCCTTCTTGATCTCGAGGGCCATCGACCAGTTCTTCCCGAGATCGCGGTGGGCCAGGACAAAGAGCCAGAGGTTGAGGGCAAAGATGACCAGGAAGGCGAAACGGACCGGATCCGGAACCGGGAACGCGAACATGTCAAGGTATGGCGAGAGAACGGCAATCACGGGCAAAAATGTCATGCCAGCAAAGTTCAGAGCAAGGAAGAGGGAATCGTGTCCCCACCCGACCTTCTCCTTGGTCTCCTGCCGCACCGCGTCCCGCCGGTAGTACCCGCGTATCAAAAGCCAGGTGACAAACAGGGTGATATACGCTGCTTTCCAGAACAGATCGTCCACGGTCCCCCTCCTTACTGCCGGGCAAATTCCTTCTGGATCTGTGCCATCCAGTCCGGTATCCGGACATCCTCCTGCGGGTACATGTCGGCAACGTAGGGCTTGATGTCCAGCACCGGGCTCTGGTCAATGGCGTCCAGCCCCTCGACAAAGAGGTGCGTCCCGTCCCTTCTTAAGAGGCGCACGACCTTCATGAGCACCGGGTTAGGCCGCGCGGGGCTGCACGTTGCAAAGATGCCCTGCTTCGGGTACTTCTCCAGCCCTGCCGGGTGGGTTGTTGCCAGCCGGCGTCCGTGGAGTGGTACGGCATGCCCCCAGTACAGGACAACGATATGCGAATACTCGTCTATTCCCGCGAGGAGTCCTGCAAGGTCCGGGGCAAGCACGATCTCGGATTGCTGCACATGCGACCCGCGCATCGTCTCCATGGCAGAACCGCCCGCATCGTTCCGGTGCAGACCGTCCTCTTTTGCCACGAGCGGCGGCTGTGCGATGCCATTTTTTACAATGCCGATGGGCTCAACCTTGATTTCGCCGGAAAAAAACTGGTTTTTTGTCATGGATTGTTGTCCTGCAGCCGGATACCCGGGACGGATAATGAACCCGTTCTCCGGCAGCTTTCCTAATAATTGGCCGGCTCCCTTTTAGGGTATTGTGTTTTTCCCCCGGGCATGGGCGGGGCGCAAGGGGGGAAAAAGGATCCATAATGAGGTTTTGACAAGAGCACAGGTTTCTGTGAGCATCTCTGGATTGTCCATCACCCGGTTTTTTTGGGATCAGGGAAGATCAGAACTTCAGGATGACCCGGCCGGTCTTTCGCATGTATTCCCGGTATTCGTTGCCGAACTCCGCAATGAGCATCTCCTCCTCTCTTGGTACCCGGAGGAAGTAGAGCAGTCCCCATGCGGCAATCCCAAAAACGAGGACAAGCCCGTTTGCAAGGACGATGCCCTGGGCGATGACCCAGATCCACAAATGGGCATACATCGGGTGGCGGATCGTTGTGTAGATCCCGTTCCTGACAAGATGGTGCCCTTCCTTTATTTCGAGGATAGCCGACCAGTTCTTCCCGAGATCGCGGTGCGCCAGAACAAACAGCCCGAGGTTGAGCGCGAGAATGGCAAGGAAGGCGAAACGGACC
>DANA01000043.1:20072-30882 GCA_002508495.1 Methanoregula sp. UBA276 | reverse complement strand
GCAATCGGGAACAAGGTTGCCATCGGCACGTCGACCGTCATTGAGGGGAATTGCAGCATCGGGAGCAATGTCAGCCTGCAGAGCATGGTCTATATCCCGACGGATACCATCATCGGGGACGGGGTTTTCATCGGCCCCAACGCTGTGCTCACCAACGACCGTTATCCCCCCACCGGGATCGGGGGATTACAAGGCCCTAAAATCAGGGACGGTGCGGCAATTGGTGCAAATTCCACCCTCCTTCCGGGGGTCTGCATTGGCAAAGGAGCACTGGTTGCTGCCGGTTCCATTGTCACCAGGGATGTTCCCGACCGGATGCTTGCTATCGGTGCCCCGGCAAGGATCCGCGACCTGCCCCGGCAGATGAAACGCACCTGAACAGGAGATGGCAGACAGGCACGGGACTCCATGAAAATACTCCTCATATCCACCCAGGACTATATCCATCACCCGATTCCCTCCCGCCATCACTATATCTTCGAGGAGATGGCAAAGCGGCATGAGGTGCATGTGGCACACTTCCATGTCAGCAGGGGTGAGGGGCGACCGACACGGTTAACGGTAGAGGAGGTCACCCAGATCCCTATAAAAAGCCCCCTCCTCCATTATACCCTCAATGCCCCGTATCATTTTTACCGGTTTGACCAGCTTATCCGGAACGGGGATTACGATGTCATCGTTGCTGCACATGTCCTTGCCGGAACCGCAGGTATTCGTGCCGCAAAAAAATATGAAATCCCGGTTTTGTTCGATCTCAAGGACTGGTTTCCGGATTCGGCAGCTGCCTATTTTTCCAATACCCTCCTGCAGGGGATCGTCAGAAAAAGCGTCTGGGCAATCACCCGTCATAACCTGTCGCAGTGCGATACCATCACCACGGTCTCCCCATCCCTTGTCGAAAAACTAAAAGGGCTTGGATTTTCAGCCGGCCTGATCACCAATGGTGTTGATACCGCTATCTTCAAGCCCGTCGATGGGGAGGGTACACGGGATGAACTCGGCATTGCAGAGGATGAATTTGTCATCGGGTTTGCCGGAAGTGTTGAACGATGGTATGCTCTTGACGCAATGATCCGGGCGATGCCGAAAATTTTGGACATTCACCCAAAAACACGGTTACTGATTGTCGGGGGATCGCTCTTCACCGGTTACGACAGGGAACTGCAACACCTTGCACAGGAGCTGGGGGTGGCAGATCGTGTCATATTTACCGGCACCCGGCCATACCGGGAGCTCCCTCGGTATATCGCCTGCATGGATGCCTGTACAATTCCATTGTCACCCCCCCAGTGGGGAGATATTGCCCTGCCCAATAAATTCTTTGAGTATTCAGCATGCCAGAAACCCATCGTCATGCGCCCGATTCCGGATGTACTGCGAATCGGAGGGCCGCACCTTTTTGTCTACCGGACAGAGGCAGAATATATTGCCCATATAACGACATTGAGAGAAAACCCGTTATCCTATTCAATTACCACGGATAATTTCAGCTGGAAAGAAAAAGCATACCAGTTCGAGGCTCAACTCAAAAGTATCCTGTAGGGTTTATCCATACGTATTAATGAGTTAAGCAAAAAATTAGTACCGAAGAAAAGGTTGATTTTATGGTGGCTTTGAATCTCAACAAATACCGTTCTATCTTCATTGTCGGACTTATTGCATTGTTCTCCCTATTTGCCCTCTGGCTCCGCCTCCTGCCGATGTTCAACCTGGGAAATACTGATCTTTTATCCATGGTCGCAAGCGATGACCCGCTCTTTAACCTCCGCCAGGTCGAGCAGATGCTTGCCAATAACCTGAACTACGCCTGGTTCGACCCCATGACCCTTCACCCGGGGGGATCCGGCATATACTGGGGACCATTGTTCCCGTTGATCATAGCATTGGGATGCATAGTGACCGGGGCCACCACCCGCCCGGAGATCACGGGCATCGCTCTCCTTATCCCACCCCTGATGGGGGTAGCAACGGTCATCGTGATGTATTACGTGGGAAAGACCTGCGGCGACTGGAAGACCGGGCTGCTGGCATCGGGCTTTACCGCGATTGTGTCCGGCCAGTTCTTTTCCCGCTCGTTATTCGGGTATATCGACCACCATATCGCTGAAGTTTTATTTTCCACCATCTTTTGCCTGTTTTATATCTACACCATACTTTCAGAGAAGGACGGACAGATCCGGCTGAATGATATCTCTACCTACAAGAAGACGGCATTTTTCGCCGCAATAACCGGTATTGCCTATCTCCTTGGCCTCTTCACCATGCCCACGATGATCCTCTTCGCGATGATTGTGGGGATCTTTACCGTCTTCCAGTTCATCATTGACGCATACCGGGGTCGCACCAGTGAATACCTGCTCATCACCAACTGTGCAGTATTTCTCATCGCGATTGCCGGCCTTCTCCTCTTCGGCATCAAGCATTCCGGGCTTGGACTCTCCCTTTATTCTGTTGGCCATATCTACGCGTATGCAGGGCTTATCGGCGGCACCATTCTCCTCTACCTGATTGCAGGGTACCTGAAAGACAAGCCAAAATCCTGCTATCCCGTAACGCTTGCGGGTTGCGGGATTGTTTTTATTGGAATCCTGTTCATCGTAAGTTCAGATTTATTCAACCTGCTCGTTGTTGAGCTCTTTGCATTTTTCGGCCAGGCAGCGGTAACCCAGACCGTCCAGGAGGCGCGGGGGTGGACTACGGCAGATGCCTGGAGGAGCTTTGGGTACGGACTGTTCCTGATGCTGGGCGGCATCCTCGTAATGATATATAACAATATCAAGGAAGAACACCCCCACCAGGTGTTTGCTCTTGTCTGGTCACTCGTGATGCTCTTGTCGACATGGCAGCACATCAGGTACGAATACTATCTTGCCATAAATATCGCATTGCTCTCTGCCGTATGTGTTTCATTCTGTATGGCGCGGGGATGGCCTGCGATTTCTGGATATCTGGGAAATTCCGATGCTGTTGGCACGTCGGGTAACCCCACTGATAAGGACCGGAAAGAAGAACCAAAAGGAAAGAGGCAGAAGAGAACAAAAAAACAATCTGCTGCTTCGGTGGACACCCCCGTGGCATCAATCCTGCTGCTTGTCATTGCTGTTGTCCTTTCCCTCCTGTTTATCCAGGGCTCATTTTCGTATAGTTATGCCAACGCGGATGACAACGGGTTCCGGATGAACGAGGACTGGCGCGAATCCCTTGAATGGATGGAGAAGAATTCACCAGAAACCGGTGTGGATTATCTCCGTATTTACGATCAGGAGACCTATGTTGCGCCGGCAGCATCGTACGGTATCATGTCGTGGTGGGATTACGGCCATCTTATTACCTATATTGCCAAGAGAATTCCCAACGCCAACCCGTTCCAGCAGGGAGTTGCCGGTCCGAACGGATCCGCGGCATACTTCATGTCACGGTCAGAGGATACCGCCAATGCAATTCTTGACAACCTGGGTACCCGGTATATTATCACCGACATCGAGATGGACAGCGGCAAATTCTGGGCAATGGCAACCTGGTTCAATGCTTCAGCTGCTATCGATCCGTACCAGATGACAATCCTGATCCCGCGGGATGGAAGTCAATCGGAATACCAGTCCACCCAGCTCAACAACCAGCAATATTACCTGACCACCATATCACGGCTCCATAACTTCGATGGATCGATGACCAGGCCTTCGACTGTTTATTATGTTGAATATGTCGATCCTTCAATCACCGGGTTTGCCCTGCCGGTGTTGACTGCTGCTGTTGAGATGAACGTATCTGCCGCAGAACAAAGCGTTCGGGCATTCAACCAGAACGCCCCCGCAGGGTACCATGCAGCAGCGCTCAGCCCGTCCGTCGTCGCACCGCTCGACACCGTCCCGGCACTCCGTCACTATCGCCTTGTTCATGAGTCCCCGACAAATGTCTTCAATTCCCCGGTCATCGATCTCAAGTACGTCAAGACCTTCGAATATGTCAAAGGCGCCCATATCAGGGGAGACGGGATTATCGAAGTGCCGGTCGTGACCAATACCGGCAGGACGTTTACGTACCGGCAGGAGAGTATCAATGGCGAATTCATTGTGCCGTACTCGACCACCGGCAATCCCTACGAGGTAAAAACAACCGGCAACTACCGGATCGTCGGGACCGACACGCAGTTCGAGGTCCCGGAGTCTGCAGTTACCGGCGGGCTGACCGTCCAGTAAGCCCAATCAATTTCCTTTTTTCCCAAGGATCGGGAACACTATTCCATCAGAACGTTTATATCAGGGAATCGCCATCATTCTCTCCTATGTTAGCAGAAGAGATTGCACCGGGTATGACGGTCCGGTACCCAAGGACCGGAACGTCTGGTAAAATCCTGCGCATCGAAAAGATTCACGGAGATACGTTTGCTGAACTGGACAGTACAAACCTGCTCTACCGCATCGATGAACTCATCCCTTCAAAAACGGCAGAAACGACAAAAACAACGGTTGTTGAGGATGCAAAACGGGTCATTTCCCGTGAGCGGGAGTACGCTTCCGGGATGGATTTCCAGGAAGCCCTCAAGGACATTGATCACAGTTGCGAAGGCGGGGGATAACCATAATACCCCCCTTCATCACATACTAGTAACCAGCTGTTCCTGATTCTACCGGAGAAATGCCAGAAATTTTTCTCTGCCGGGAGCCGACGGCACCGGGTATGTATAAGTATGACCGTTATAAATAAAGTAAGGGAGTTCGATTTCATTTGCATGATGTAACAGTTCCCGGTGTGAATATCGGGGTTGTCGGCCATGTCGACCATGGAAAGACAACGCTCGTCAATGCGCTCACCGGAGCATGGACCGACCGGCACAGCGAGGAGGTCAAGCGCGGCATCTCCATCAGGCTCGGATATGCTGATGCCACGTTCTACCGGTGCGGGAAGTGCGAAGGGGCTGAGGCCTTTTCAACCAGTGCCCAGTGTCCGGCCTGTGGAGGAACGGGCACACCGTTCCGTTCAATTTCCTTTGTCGATGCCCCCGGGCATGAAACCCTGATGGCAACGATGCTTTCAGGTTCCGCCCTGATGGATGGTGCAATGCTGGTCATTGCGGCAAGCGAGAAGTGCCCGCAGCCGCAGACCAAAGAACATTTGATGGCGCTCGAACTTGTCGGCATCAAAAAGATCGTCATCGTCCAGAGCAAGATCGACGTGGTCAGCCAGAAAGAGGCCATGGAGAATTACCAGGAGATCAAGGCTTTTGTCAAGGGAACAATTGCAGAGGATGCGCCCATCATCCCGATCTCATCCCAGAAGGGGATCAATCTCGGGGCGCTCATCCAGGCACTGGACACGGTAATTCCGGAACCGGAACGCGATCCGGATGCAGAACCGATCATGCTGATTGCGCGGTCATTCGATGTGAACAAGCCCGGTTGTAACTGGAAGGATGTCAAAGGCGGTGTGGTCGGGGGGTCTCTTATCCGGGGCATCCTCCGCGCAGAAGACAACGTCGAGATCCGCCCGGGACGGCAAACCCAGGTAGAGAACAGAATCAAGTGGATTCCAATAATTACCACCGTCACATCGATCAACGCGGGTTCGAAGATCGTTGAAGCTGCAACACCGGGGGGGCTCCTTGGTGTCGGCACGAAACTCGATCCCGCCCTGACCAAGAGCGACGCGCTTGCCGGCCAGGTACTCGGTCACGAGGGCAAACTGCCCCCGGTCTGGGAGAAGATCCGGTGCAGCGTCACCCTCATGGAGCGCGTGGTCGGAGCAACGAGCGAGCTGGAAATCGAGCCGCTGAAGCATTCCGAGCCGCTGATGCTCTCGGTCGGCACTGCCGTGACCGTGGGTGTTGTGACCAACACCAAGAAAGATTATGTTGAAATCGCTCTGAAGCGACCCGTGTGTGCAGAAGTCGGGTCACGGATCGCCATGAGCCGGCAGGTGGGAGCACGCTGGCGGTTAATCGGGATGGGTGTTCTGGGCGAGTGAATGTCCTGCTGGACGCAAACGCCCTGATGATGCCATCGCAGTTCCAGATAGACCTCTTTGATGAACTCCGGATGCTCCTTGGCTCCTTTGAGCCGGTGGTGCTCTCCGGGGTCATCCATGAGCTCGAGGGACTGTCGCGGGCCAAAGGCCGTGACGGGGCGGCTGCCCGCCTGGGATTGTCCCTTGCCGAACAGTGCGCGGTTGTCGGGAGCGCAGACCTGGAATCCACATCCGTCGATGCACAGGTGATCGAATATGCAGCAAAAAAATCCTGCTATGTCGTGACAAACGACCGGCGGGTCCGCGATGCCCTGTTTGCACGCGGCATTGGCGTAATTTCATTACGGAATCAGAAGAAACTGGAATTATTGCGGAGGTAAATATGTATCACAAATTACTGCTTGAGGACAAGGTGCGGGTCCCCCCCCAGCGCCTTGGGGAAAAGCTCAAAAAAGTCATTCTTGAAGTCCTGCAGGAGCAGCTTGAAGGGAGCATCGACAAGGAGATCGGCATCTTCATCTGCGTGACTAAAGTGCTCGATGTCGGGGAAGGGGAACTGGTCCCCGGGGACGGCGGGGTCTATTACGATGTGAAATTCGAAGCCCTCGTCCTCCGGCTCGCGCTGCAGGAGGTCATCGAAGGGATTGTTGTCGAGACCACCAGCTTCGGCGCCTTTGTCAGCCTCGGCCCCATCGATGCGATGCTGCACGTAAGCCAGATCTCGGACGAATACATCAACTATGATGAGAAGAACGCCCGGCTCATCTGCCAGGAGTCAAAACGGTATATCGGTGTCGGTGACGTCGTCCGTGTCCGCGTGGTGACCCTCTCGCTCAACGAGCGCGAGCCCCGGGACAGCAAGATCGGGCTCACCATGCGCCAGGCCGGCCTTGGCACGGCCCTCTGGCTTGAGGAAGAGATTGTAAAAGAGAAAGAAAAAGACGGCCAGGCTCCGAGCACGGTAAAGGAAAAGGCCAAGGGGAAGAGGAAGGAGCATGCCTCCGGCGAATAAGAAAAAACAGGGAAAGGTCTGCCGCGAATGCCACCGCGTTGTCGATGGCGAGAGCTGTGTTGTCTGCGGCACATCGAACTTAAGCGAGGACTGGTCCGGGTACCTGGTAATCATCGACCCGGAGAACTCCGAGGTCGCAAAACGGATGAATATCAAGCTCCCGGGCCGGTACGCACTGAAGGTCCGCTGAATGCTCATCCTGCCTGAAGAGCAGCGCAGGCTCTTCAAAAACCCCTTTGGGACATTGTATCCGAGCATTGATGAGGTCATTCCCCACCTCAAGACCGGGCCGGTCTATACCGTTGGGGATGTGGTCACGCACAACCTCCAGAAAAAAGGGATCGTCCCTGATGTTGCCATCATCGATGGCTATACCATGCGCTCCCCGTGCAAGAGACTTCCTGCCGTTGCCGGGTCCTGTATCCGGGTCAGGAACCCTGCCGGCAGCCTGACTGACGACCTGATACAGGCCCTCAGCACAGCAATCGCGTCACCTCCCACAACCATCCTGGTGGACGGGGAGGAAGACCTTGCGGTCATCCCGATGGTGATCGCTGCCCCGCCCGGCTCCATTGTTCTTTACGGTCAGCCAAAGGAAGGCATTGTCCTGCGCACCGTAACAGAAGAAGCCCGCCGGACCGCGAGGGAATACCTCAGCCATTTCGTCCAGGTCCCGGATGAATAATCCGTCCGGGTCGCCACACATTCGGACCGCTCTTTTTATGGCAGCATGCTCCCCTCACCTCAGGGTCATAGTTTAAATAAACAGGTTCCCAATAATTACAGGATATCGATGGACTTTGAGATCATCAGCGATAAAAGAAACGAACTTTTATCCAGAAGAGAGGTTGAGTTTAACCTCAAATACGACGGTGCAACCCCCTCCCGCATGCAGATCATCGGCAAACTCTGTGCACTTTTGAACGTGAAAGAGCACCAGGTCACCCTTGACACCCTTCGCAGCAGCTTTGGCAAGACCGAAATCATCGGCTCGGCGAGGGTTTATGATTCCGAGGAGAGCAGGAACAAGACCGAGCGCCCGCACCTTGCAGCGCGCGGACAGCCCAAGAAGACCGAAGAAGAGGCATAAGTATGGCAGCAAAGAAAGCAGCAGCCTCCAAGGCACCAAAGCGGGGATCCTACTTCAAGGTTGAAGGGGCAACCGTCACAACCGCCAAGAAATACTGTCCGCGCTGCGGACCCGGGGTCATGATGGCAGATCACAAGGACCGGGTCACCTGCGGAAAGTGCGGGTATACTGAATTCAGAAAATAAGATCCAATGCCTGGTTTTGGGCAGATACTCGGGATTGAGGGAACCGCATGGAACCTCAGTGCCGCTCTTTTTGATACCGATCTGGTAGCACTTGCTTCCCGGCCGTACAGCCCCGTGCAGGGCGGGATCCACCCGCGGGAGGCAGCCCAGCACCATGCCGCGGAGATGAACGAACTCCTCGGCTCAGTCCTCAAGGAACCGGAAAAAGTTCGCGGCATTGCGTTTTCCCAAGGGCCGGGCCTCGGGCCCTGCCTGCGCACCGTTGCGACTGCTGCACGGTCGCTCGCGCTTGCACTGGACGTGCCGCTGGTCGGGGTGAACCACTGCATCGCCCACGTCGAGATCGGCTGCTTTGCCACGGGGTGCAGGGATCCGATCGTCCTCTACGCGAGCGGGGCAAACACCCAGGTTATCGGCTATCTCAACGGGCGCTACCGGATCTTTGGCGAAACTCTGGATGTCGGGATCGGCAACGCCCTCGATAAATTTGCCCGGGCAAAAGACTTCCCGCACCCGGGCGGCCCCCAAATCGAAAAACTCGCAAAAAGCGGCAGTTACGTGGAACTTCCCTATACAGTCAAGGGCATGGACCTTGCATTCTCCGGGCTCATGTCTGCTGCAAAGGACTGCAAAGCACCGCTGCCGGATGTCTGTTTCAGCCTGCAGGAGACCGCGTTTGCCATGTGCGTGGAGGTGACGGAGCGGGCACTGTCCCTTGCCGGAAAAAACGAAGTGCTCCTCGTGGGCGGGGTCGGGGCAAACCGGCGCCTGCAGGAGATGCTCCGGACCATGTGCGAGGACCGGGGTGCAAAATTCTTTGTTCCCGAACAGAAGTATCTCGGGGATAATGGAGCGATGATCGCCTATACCGGTAAACTGATGCTCGAGAGCGGCGTGTCGCTCCCCATCGAATCCTCGCAGGTGAACCCCTCCTTCCGGTCTGACGAGGTTGAAGTGCCCTGGAGGAAGGATACTCCCTCTCCGGGACGGGCTCCAGACCCCGGCGCGGACCGGCAGCAGCAGGGCGCAGAGGCCATGGTCACGTTCAGGGACGGTATTGCAGAGAAACGCCGGGCATCCAAACGGTACCGCGTTCCATCCCTTGACCGGCGGCTGATCGCCGAACGGACACGCGCCGAAGCCCGCCTCATCCATACCGCAAGGAGAGCCGGTGTACCAACACCGGTGATTCAGGATATCACGGCGGATACCATCGTGATGGAGCGGATTATTGGCGTTCCCCTGACGCTCGCGCTCACTGAGGCAAATCTCCGCGAGGCCGGGCGGATGGTCGGAAAACTGCACACCGCAGGGCTGATGCATGGCGACCTGACGACCAGCAACCTGATCGTGCGTGCCAGCGATAACCGGTGCGTCCTGATCGATTTCGGGCTTGCCCAGGTATCCCAGGAGATCGAGCAGCGCGGTGTCGATATCCACGTCCTTTACCAGACTCTGGAAAGCACCGCCCCAGACCAGTCCGATGCCCTCAAGGCAGCATTCAATGACGGGTATGCCGAAGCATTTGAAGGCGCTGCTGAAGTAACAGCCCGCGAACACGACATTGTCATGAGGGGGAGATACCATTGAAACTCACGGTCGTGACGAGCAACGCCAACAAGGCCGCTGAAGTTGCGGCATATTTCGGGGACACCATTGAAGTTACCCATGTCGCGCTGGATGTCCCGGAGCACCGGTCCGATGATGTCGCGGAGATTGCACAAAAAAAGGCAGGGTATGCTTACCAGGAACTGAAAACTCCCCTGATCGTTGACGATACGGGTTTTTTTATCGATGCCCTGAAGGGATTTCCCGGGCCGTATGCCGCCTTTGTGCAGAACGCCATCGGCAACGCCGGCATCCTGAAACTGATGGACGGGGTAACCGACCGTTCTGCCCGGTTCACCACCGCAATTGCCTATGCCGATGGATCGGGGATCCAAACCTTCAGCGGCACAATTGAAGGCCGGATTACAACAACACCCAGAGGCAGGGGCGGGTTCGGGTACGACCCGATCTTTGAAGTCGGGACAACCACGCTCGCTGAAATCCCGCTCGCCGAGAAGAGCAGGATCTCTCACCGTGCCCGTGCCCTCTCTGCATTCCATGACTGGTTTGTCACCCGGCTGCCTTTGGGGCAGCAGTGACGCAAATGGTTAATAGGGCAGACAGCTTTGTTATAAGGGCAGACAGGAGTGTACCATAATGGCAAAGTTCCCAGAAGCCGAAGCCCGGCTGCTCAACGTGAAAATATGCATGCATTGTAACGCACGCAACGCAATCCGCGCAACAACCTGCCGCAAGTGCGGCTATGCAAACCTGCGCCCCAAGAACAAGGAACGCAAGGCGTAACCTCTTCCTGAAATATTTCAGCTCCCTTTTTTTGTCCTGGTTTTTACAACGGCATCCGCTTACCTGCATATCGGTAATGTGCCGGAAAAACCGGTTCGGTTGCCCTTTACCCCAACCGCCAGCCACGGCAGCAATGCAATGATACGTGCCTGAAAAAAAGGATTACGCGGAGTAATACGTAACACGTTTGCCTTTCTTGGCATACTC
>DANA01000043.1:0-19974 GCA_002508495.1 Methanoregula sp. UBA276 | reverse complement strand
GCCGTGCTGACCTTTGCCGATATTCCCAGCTCCAGGGCAACGGTAGCGTCCCGGACGTTCTTCCAGGCAGCATCCACCGCATCCGGCTCCTGGAAGATGAGCCACTTGCCCGCATTCTCGTCCTCAATGGCTTCCGGGGCGCTGCCGGGGGCGTCAAGGACAATCCAGTACATCTGGGTGGTTTTTGTCGGATGGACGCCCTCTCCGTCGCAGAGCATACGGTATATAGTATCGATATCGGTAAACCGGGTCAGCATCGCCTCTGCCAGTTGCGGGTACTCTTCGGTGAACTTTGCAAAGACAGCGGATAATTCCGCATGGAAGTCAATGCCACCTTCCACGAGCGTGAAGAGATATTTACCCTGCTCCTGCAGCCCGCGGTTTAAAAGGTGCTCGAAGATGCCGTATGCCACATCAGCCAGCGCTTCGGGATCTGCTTCGGTCATGAGTATTCGTCTAGATGTTGGTTAAAAAAAAGGTTCTGGATTGATCGTGCCGGTACTCCCGCGCGGGGTGCTGCCCGGGTGACGGGGGACAGGGGAAAGCCACCGGGAGGAAGCGCCCCGCGCGGTTTTTGTAATGGTCGAATGTTTTATGAATGCAGGACAGGAACATGTACCATTATGGAATGGAAACGAGACTGGGGTCTTACCGCCAGGGTATGGCTCACCGGGCTGCTGCTCCTGCTGCTGTACCTGGTATTCATGACCATCCTCCTGGCATTCGGGATAAGTTACTGGTTTATCATCCTCCTTGCCGTAGGCATGGGGTTCTTCCAGTACTTCTTCTCCGACAAGATGGTGCTCTGGTCAACCGGAGCGCGGGTAGTTGAAGCTGATGAATATCCCGACCTCCACCGGATGGTGGAGAGACTCTGTGCAGAGGCTGACCTGCCCAAGCCCCGGATTGCCATCATGCCAAGCCCGGTGCCGAACGCGTTTGCCACCGGCCGGAGCCCGAAGCATGCTGTTGTCGCCTGCACGGACTCGATCATGCGCCTTCTCTCCCGCGAAGAGCTGGAGGCAGTCCTCGCCCATGAGCTCTCCCACGTCAAGAACCGCGATATCCTGACCATGACGCTGGCAAGTTTCATCGCGATGATCACCTCGATGATCATGCAGAGTTTCTTCTTCTCTGCGCTCTTTGGAGGCAACAGCAGGGATAACGGCGGGGCATGGATCATCATCTGGGTCGTGTCGATAGTCGTGTACGCGATCAGTACCCTCCTGATCCTCGCGCTCTCCCGGTACCGGGAGTTTGCAGCGGACCGGGGAAGCGCCCAGATGACGAGGAATCCGCGGGCACTCATATCAGCACTCAGCAAGATCAGCGGCAGGATCGACGCTCTCCCGGCGCAGGCAAAAGAGCCGGTAGCAAGCGCCAACGCGTTCTTCATCATCCCGGCATCGACCGGGAGTCTTTTCCGCGAACTCCTCTCCACCCACCCCCCGCTCGAAAAGAGGATTGCCAACCTCCAGAAGGTTGAAGCTGAACTCCGGGGCTACTAACACCCCCTTTTTTTCGTGAGCGGCCTTCCCTGTTGGTGCGACAGTATCAATTCCCGTGCGGAATCGCCCAAACCGCAGTAACAATAATTAATATCCTTCCCAGCCAAAATTGTAGAGCGCAGTGCATCGATGGTCTAGAGGTATGACTTAGGCCTTCCAAGCCTATAGCCCGGGTTCGATTCCCGGTCGATGCATTTTTGGGCTCGTGGTCTAGTTGGCTATGACGTCGCCTTCACACGGCGAAGATCTCGTGTTCGAATCACGACGGGCCCATCCCCCTGTTTTTTGGCTTCACATTCTTGTATGGATCGTTTCATGAGGTCGATTTCCCGTATGCGGATCCGCGATCGTTGTGCCATGAGCCCCAAAAATGCTGGCAGGCTGGCATCCTGCAGGGTCGGTTGAAATTTTTTTTTGTGACATGCCCCGGAATGCCAGTAACCTGTACATGCTACAGTAGCATACGTATGCTCCAATTGCATGGATATGTGACAAAAAAGGGCCCAACCCACCGTCGGATGAGTTTTGGAATGACCATTTTTTTCCGATCCGACGCGGCCGAAGGTGCGATTGAAAATTTTTTCCGGTTTTCATCACCCCGCCAAAAATGCGCGTGGCGACCCCCCGGCCCGTGCAATGCACCTTCCCGGGTTTGTCATCCACAAGCCCCGCCGCAACACGAAAAATATGAAAGAAGAGAGATCAGATCCATACGTGAAGGTCCCCGCCATGCAGATCACCCCCGCAATCCATGCACTCCGGCACCCGTTCAAGATTCCGGTTGCCCCAAAAATCACCCTTGACCGCTTTGTGTACTCGTATCTCGTCTTAGGCGAGACCATTACCCTGATCGATACCGGTGTGGCGGGGTGCGAGACGGCGATCTTCGACGCCATCCGGGCATGCGGGCGGGACCCGCGGGAGATCTCCTTAATCATCCTCACCCATTCGCACCCGGACCATATCGGTGCGGCAACGACCATCCGGGAAGCAACCGGCTGCAGCGTCATGGCACATTCCGCCGAACGGGGATGGATCGAGGATGTGGAACGCCAGAACCGCGAGCGGCCGGTGCCCGGGTTTTCCGCACTCGTGGCGGGTTCCGTGCACCTGGATCACGAGCTTGCAGACGGGGATGTCATCGATCCTGATGGGACGGGGGAGTATGAAATCCAGGTGTTTCACACCCCGGGTCATTCGGCCGGGTCCATCTCGCTCTTCCTGCCGGCCGAGCGGGCACTCTTCTGCGGCGATGCCGTGCCGGTTGCAGGCGACCTTCCGTTCTATGAAGATGTCCTCGAATCCGTCCGGTCGCTCTCTAAACTCAGGGCCGTGCGCGGGATCCGGGTCCTGCTGTCTGCATGGGATGAGCCACGGGAAGGGGAAACCGCGTACGGGCAGATCGAACGGGGACTCATCTATCTCCAGAAGATCCACACATCTGTTCTCCATGCAGCCGGATCGGGCGATCCAGAACCAATGGAACTGGCACGAAACGTTGCCGGGGATATCGGGCTTTCACCCAACGCCATCTCGCCGCTCCTTGCACGCACTTTTGCTGCTCACCTCCGCAACCGGCACCGGGAAGATATCCTAAAAGACCTGTAAAAAGAGGGGGACAATCCAGCATATCTTCAAATCCTGTGAGGAGGGGGGCAGCTTGAGCGGGTTTGGGCGGGAGCTTTTGCCGGCTGGAGCCGGGCGGTTCATTCCCGCCGTACCTGTTCGAGCCATGCGTCGAATGCCGGGTAAAACTGCCGTATGCGCCCGATCTCACCGGGTGAACGTATCCCGGTCTTCTGGCGGTAATAGCGCACCTGGTCATCTTCGTCCCCGTGAATCTCTTCCCCGTCAAGGGGACGGAATAGAGAATCCTCTTCCCGACGGCACGGTTCATTGGTTGCCGTCCGGCAGAATGCCGTGCGGACCGCGGATTTGAGCGGTTTTACCGCACAGCGGGTATCTGCCCGGCCATCCCAGTGCTCGTTGATGGGAAACCCTCCCTTCTGTAGCCCGCGATCCCAGGTGGCATCAACCAGGACCCAGCGGTTGTCGATACGGACCCGGCAGGCAAGGTGGTAGGCAACGGGAAGTCCTGTTGCGAGCCTGCGGAGATTGGGAGGATACAACAGGTCGGGGTCATCCCAGAGGAAGGGAAAGGTGGCATAGGTCACCTCAAGGCCCAGGAGGCGGTACATCTCTGCCAGCAGGTAATGCTTGGGCCCGCACGACCCCCGCCCGGCAAGCAGGATCCGTTCGGCAGGTGAGACCCCGGGGGTTTTTTGGGCATTCAGCGAGTACGGGATATCGCGGATGTGCTGAAAAATGGCAACACGGCTGCCGGAAGGATCGAGACCAGAGGTCCATTCCCTGAAAGTTCGGTCAACCAGTCCGGGCATTCCTGTCACATCCGCGTCTCAATGTGAGCCCGGTTATACGGCCGTAAACTTCAATGTTGGGATACACTTCAACCGGAAAAAACGCGAAACTCCCCCGCAAGGGAAAATATTGTGCAGTCCCGTCGCCCGGATTGCTCCGGGCGGCTGACGGACCGCGTGCAAAAGGAAAAAGTGAGATTATGCGTTTTTCATCTTGGCTTTTGCGACGAATCCGTCTTTGCCAATGTAGTACATGAAGCCCTTTTCTTTGGCGATCTTCTCAGTTCCGACTTTCTTCTTCTTGCCGGACTTGTTGTGCTTCATCGGGGCTGCCCAGACATACCCGTCCTTGCCAATGAAGTACAGGTAGCCCTTCTCGCGCTGAATCTTTTCTTTTCCAATTTTGGTTCCCATTTAAACACCTCAAAACCACACTGGGGTTTTGATAATGAAAGGTATCGCCTGATAATATAAAAGGTTTCCGTCGAAAGACCGTCGAAGTTCTGATTTTTGCCACGATTTTACGGTTCTTTTGGTCATTGTGCCGCACTATTTCGTCCGTTTGGAAACGCCATTAAAATGGTCCGATTCGTATAAAAACTCACCAATGGCGTCAGAATGCCCACCGGGGGAGTACGGTGCACCGGAAGCAGAAGCGCGGCACGCAGGGGTTTTCGTTGGGTTGTTTTCCGGGGGTGCGGCACGATCAGCCAAGATCCATGACCGGCTGGACCTGTGCCGGGACCATCCGGGTCAGCGGGAGCGGCACCGCAGTCCCCTCAGGGTGCAGTGCCAGGGTGAAGGACTGGTAGGGAGCAACCGCCTGCGACGGGCATGCCTGGATCAGGAACTGCTCATTGGGCTCCAGCAGGTTATCGGCATCGGCAGCATGGCCGGGGAGCATGTGGTATTTTTTGACAATCGTCCAGTTGGGGCAGACAAGGGGGACACGGTCACTTTTTTGGAGGGTTTCAGCAGGTCCACCGGAACTCCAGGTCGCCGTGAGGCGGTCCATGTCGATAGCACCGGTATCCCCGATAAAGAGGGCAATCGTCACCTGCACGGAACCAAGCTTGCCGGGGTCCGGGCGGGGGTAGAGCACCATACCCCCGGCATTTCCTGATGGCACTGCAGAAAACCCGAAAACAGAGCCCACGGGCCGGAGCGAGTCCCCGGTTATATACATGCTCTCAGCAACCAGTCCCCCGGGGAAGGTATGAACCCAGTCCGGCATCTCCCCCCCCTCAAGCCAGAAGATCAGGAATGCCGTTGCCCCGATAAGGACGGCAAGGAGGAGGATGAGCTCCAGGCCGGTGAGTGCCTCGTCGGCCCGGTGCTCCCGTAAAATTATGCTGTTCCCCTCCGGTCGACCAGGCGTTTGGGCCTTCCCTTGAGACGGGAGAGTTCAAGCCCGCCGGGACCGGAGAACCTGACCGCAATGCGGAAGTTGCCGTCATGGTACTCGCGGGCAAGACCGGGTTTGTGCTTGAGGAAGCGGTTGACGATGGACTCTTCTACCAGCCGTTTGTCACAGGTGTCCGGGTCGAGGCATTCCACACCGATCAAAAGGACCGTCTCATCGGGGGTTTTGCCATCCTGGATGAACGATTCGTACTCGCCGGTCAGGTACGGCATGTTCTCCGGCTGGAAGACCGATGCTTCGATGTCAACGCGGTTCAGGGCGCTCGCATAGATCCAGGCAGTCTCTGCTTCGCGCTGGGGGTTGTGGATGCGCATGTGGGTCCTGCCGCAGGCGCACCGGTTCCGGGAGATGACCGCCGTGGTGTCCTCGGTATCGTAGTTGATGAGAAGCGTCCCGCATTTTCCGCCCACCGGTAAGAGCGTAGTGAGAACTGCCCGCCCGCATTCGCCTTCGGCAACAAACGACTCCATCCGGGGGTCGTACACATCGAGGTGCACGATATCCTCGGGAACATGGAGCCCCGCCATCTGCGTGCATTCCCCGCACATGGTGCCCTCCGTGCTGCCATAGGTATTGTACACGGGGCATCCCCACTGTTCTGCAAGGTACTTCCGCGATTCTTCGGCAAAACTCTCGCCGCCCGCCACCAGCTTGTCAATGGCGAGCTCTTCGGGTTTCACACCTTCTTCCTGCAACCGGCGCACGAGACGGAGCAGTTTGAAGACGCTTCCAACAATGGATGTCGGCCGGTACCGCTTCAGTATCCGGGAGTCAAAGGTGCATTTCCCCATCGGGATGATCCCCATGCCGATCCGCTGTGCAGCAACGGTCATCGTGTTTGCGCCGACATTCATGCCGTACGAGGCGCAGACAACGATCCGGTCCTTTTTGGAAAAACCCTGGGAGACAAAACTTCGTGCATATTTCTCCGCATAGCGCTTCCAGTCATCCCAGGTAAGGAAAAAACCCTTGGGGGTGCCGCTGGTCCCGCTCGTCTCCTGGATGGAGAAGACATTTGACCAGTCCGTTGAAAGGAACTCGAATTCCTCCGTCACGGGCGGCTGGTGTTCCCGGATGGTCTTGCCGACGATGAGCGGGAGTTCCAGCAAATCCTCGTGGACACGGATATCTTTCGGGTCGATCCGGTGCTTTTCGAACCAGTGGCGGTAAAAGGGGGAGTGCTCTGCAGCATACCTGACCGTATACCGTACCCTTTCATCGATGAGAGCGTCAAGATCGCTCCGCTCCATGGTCTCGATCTCTGCTGAGAAGTACTGCCCCGGGGGCATACCAGTGTGTTACCGGGGTATTGTTTATAGTTAACGAAGGAACACATGGGGAGATTGCGCATTACCCTGTTCATCACCGGGCGGTACCACGGGACTCTCTGACCGGGGATTTATGGGGTAAAAGAGCGTATCGTTACCGGACAATCCCATGTACTTTCATCTTGTCCTGACCGATAACTGCAACCTCTGCTGCACGTACTGCCGGGCGAAAGCATTTTCTGATCTGAGCGAGAGCGAAGCAGAACGTGCGCAGGTCATTGATGAAGATGTACCGGTGGATCTTGACTTTGACCTTTCCACACTCTACCATTTTCTGGCACAGGACCCGAATGCAACCCTCACGTTTTACGGGGGAGAGCCGCTGCTGAAAGCAGACCTCATTCAGCAGATCGTACACGAAGCACCGGTGAACCGGTTCATGATCCAGACCAACGGGCTCCTCCTCGACCGGCTCCCCCCGGAAATTATCAACCGTTTCACGACCATCCTCATTTCCATTGACGGGAACCGGGAACTGACCGACGCCAACCGGGGTGCCGGGGTCTATGATGCGGTGATGGAGAATGCCCGCAGGATCCGGGCAAACGGGTATACGGGCGAACTCATTGCCCGCATGACCGTGACCGAAGATACGGATATTGCGGGTGCTGTCCAGTACCTTGCAGCAAACCCGGATTATTCATTCTCTTCTATCCACTGGCAGATCGATGCCAATTTTGCCGGGGACTATCACCTGCGGCAGTTTGAGGAGTGGAGCAAGAACCAGTACAATTTCGGCATACGGGCGCTTGTCAGGTTCTGGGTTGACACGATGGCGTCGGAGGGTCGCGTGCTGCGATGGTACCCGTTCCTTGACCCCATGGAAGACTTCCTGCTGGACAGAACGAGCAGGCTCCGGTGCGGTTCCGGGTATGCCAACTACAGCATCATGACGGACGGGAACATCGGCCCCTGCCCGATCATGATCGGCATGTCGCAATATTATGTAGGGCATATTGCGACCGCTCACCCGCTCCGGCTTGCGAAAATACCCATCCGTGGCGAATGCAGGGAATGCCATATCCGGAACTTCTGCGGGGGGCGGTGCCTGTATTCCAATATCACGCAGCCATGGGGACCGGCCGAACGGCGCCTTGTCTGTGCAACCGTGGAAAACCTGCATGATGCACTCCGTGAGGCGCTCCCGAAGGTGCGGGAGCTCCTTGACCGGGGGACCATCACTCCCGCGGATTTCCACCACGAAAAGTTCAACGGCTGCGAGATCATCCCCTGACAAAATCTCCGGTGGGATATATTAACAGGGCCATCTTAGTGCAGATGTATATATACCCGGATGGTAATTGATTATTTGCAGATCACAACTGCATGAGTAATACAATGGAAAGAAGGAATTTTGGTGGCCCGAGGAATTTCGGTCCCAGAGAGATGACAAAGACAGTCTGCTCCGACTGTGGTAAAGAATGCGAAGTCCCCTTCAAACCGACAGAGGGACGGCCGGTCTATTGCAGGGACTGCCTGCCCAAACACCGGAAACCCCGGTTCTGATTTCCGAATCTCTTTTATTTTTTATCCTGTGCAGCCAGCACGGGTTTGGGTGTACCAGTGCTAGAAACCGCTGTGCGGTGTTTCTTTCACGATACAGAAAAGGGGATCTACCTGCGCCGGATCTCCTGCCGGAAGCGCTGCATGAGATCGTACAGCATCAGCCGGAATTCCACCCCGATCTCCTCCCATGATTTGGTTTCTGCAACGCCATCCTCATGGCCGGGGGGAGGCACTTCATGGACCACCGGTGCATCCGGCGCAGCCCCGTTTGCCGGCATCCACCAGAGCTGCCGCATGATCTCGATATACCCGGCAGCAAGGACAACCAGGAACACCAGCGGTATGATCAAAAACGAGAGGAGCCAGAACATCTGGTAGAAGCCGGTGGCAGCAACACTGTCCACCCATGCGAATACCGACATCAGGAACGCGACGCAGAACACACTTCCCACCGCCCGGAAAATCGGTGCCGGCAGGTTGAGCGGGAACGGCAGTACACCAAAGAGATCCCCGACAAACAACAGGGCGCAGATCAGGACGAGCAGCCAGAAGTTTGCATTGAGAAACGCAACTGCACTCTGGTAGAGCGGGCTTTCGATGTAATGCTGGAGGATGTTTGCCAGGACTATAACGATCAGGAAGCAGATGATCCCGATCATCCGGGAAACAAAAACCCATCCATAGGGCTGTTGATGATACCGTACCATACAATCTGCCTCAGAAATGCTGTACTCGTTTTGTCGAGGATCTTATTTAGGATTTGACATTTCCTCCTCTCTTTTCCTTCCCCAGAACGTCAGACGATCCCCGTAACGTGACCTTTGCACGGCCAGGTCTGGATACCCCCTGCATAACCTGCAATAATGCAATTAAAAATGCACCAATACGCAAAGTATTACAACAATGTATAAATATGTACAAAATAGACCTGATAAACAGAATGTTCGCTCCCTGCCCTAAACCGTTTTACGGGATGTCCGGCACTCGTGCGATACCTGAACCTGTGAACACCCGGCCAGCCTCCGGTACGAGGGCGCCGGGTAAATGTGGATTTTCATCTATGAAACCAGAACTACCGCTCAACCTGCAGCCCGAAGAGTTTGTCACGGCCGTGGATACCCAGCCAAAACCCCTGGTAATTCCCCTCTGTGCCGAACTGCCACTCCCTCTCCTTTCTCCGCTTGAGGTGTACCAGGGCACCCGCAAAGGATGCGGGTTTTTGCTTGAGTCCATGGAGGGGAGCGAGAAACTCGCCCGTTACTCCTTCATCGGGATCGACCCGGAATTTGTTGTCTCTGTCGGAAAGGACGTCACCCTGATCGGCAATGAACCGTATATTTCGATTGCACAAGACCCCGAGGGAAAAGACCCGGTAGAGAAGGTCCGGTCCATCCTTTCCCGGTTCCATTATATGAACGTGAAAGCGCCCCGGTTTTTCGGGGGCATGGTCGGGTACTTCGCCTATACGTGCGTCTATTCCCTGTTTGAGAAGATCCGTAACGGGCAGCCGGGAAAAAATACGGGGGATGCGGGGATGCCGGATGCCCGGTTCATGTTCACCAAGGACTGTATTGTCTTCGATCACCGGGACCGGAAAATGTTCATCTTTTCAAGCCCGTTTCTGACCTACGACTCGGATATCCTGAAAGAATATGCAACGTGCCAGGAAAGGATCCACACCATCGCGGGCCAGATCGCGGCCCTTTCCCGGGAAACTGGCCCGGCACCCGGAACAGACTCAGGCGTGGAAGGGGGCATCCCGTTCAAATCACCCGTATCGCAGGCGGTTTTTGAACACGCGGTTGGCGAGATCAAGGAGCACATCCTTGCCGGAAACATCTTCCAGGCAGTCCTCTCGCGGAGAGTGGAATGCCCGTTTTCCGCCGACCCGTTTGCGGTCTATGCTGCCCTCCGCACGATCAACCCGAGCCCGTACCTGTATTACCTCGACTTCGGTGACGAGAAGATCGTTGGCGCAAGCCCCGAGATGCTGGTACGGGTCGAGAAGCGGCAGGTGACCACCGTGCCGATTGCCGGCACCCGCCCGCGCGGCAGGGACCGGGCCGAGGATGAAAAGTTTGCCAGGGATCTCCTGAGCGATGCCAAGGAGCGGGCCGAACACACGATGCTCGTGGACCTTGCCCGGAACGATCTCGGGCGGGTCTGCCGCTTCGGGTCGGTCAGGGTGAGGGAATTCATGAACATTGAGAAATTCTCCCATGTTCAGCATATTATCTCAACGGTGACCGGCACCCTGAAGGATAACCTCGACTGCTATGATGCGTTCAGGTCCTGTTTCCCGGCCGGTACCGTTTCCGGGGCACCAAAGATCCGCGCAATGCAGATCATCGATGAGCAGGAAGATTCCCCCCGGGGGATCTATGCGGGAGCAGTGGGGTACATCGGGTTTGACCGTAACCTGGACTTTGCCATTGCAATCCGCACAGTCATCGTCCGTAACGGCGTTGCTTCAATACAGGTGGGTGCAGGAATTGTTGCCGATTCCGTGCCAGCGAATGAGTTTGCCGAGACCGAGAGTAAAGCTGCAGCAATGGTCCGCGCTATCGAGAAGTCGGGGGCCTGTTCATGAGAGTGCTGATCGTGGACTGTTACGACAGTTTTACCTACAATCTCTACCAGCAGGTCGGAAGACTGGGCGGGGAACCGGTGGTATACCCCTGTGACACGCCCCTTGCGATCCTGCAAAAAACCGGGTGTGAACGAATCATCCTCTCGCCGGGCCCGGGGACACCGGCTGATTCGGGGGTCTGCCGCGATGTGCTCGAAACGCTGAGCCGCACGGTCCCGACGCTCGGCGTATGCCTTGGCCACCAGGCCATATGCGCGGCATTTGGCGGGAAGGTCGTCCGTGCGCCCCGGCTGATGCACGGCAAGACGTCCCCGATCGCTCATGATGGAACGGGACTGTTTACCGGAATCCAAATCCCGTTCATTGCAACGCGGTACCACTCGCTGGTCGCGGAGAGGGAATCCCTCCCAAAAGAACTGGTTGTTACTGCCACCAGCACGGACGACGGGTTCGTCATGGGGGTCCGGCATTCCCGTTATCCCATCGATGGCGTCCAGTTCCACCCGGAGAGCGTCCTTTCACCGGAGGGCGACCGCATCATCAAAAATTTCCTGTTCCCGCAGGGGGTTGTGGCATGATTATCCAGGAGACGTTGTCGCGGCTTACAGAAGGCGTGGACCTCCCCCAAAAAGAGGCGGGTGCTCTCATGGATGCCATGATGGCCGGAACAATATCCCCGCCCCAGATCGGGGCGATGCTGACCGCAATCCACATGAAAGGAGAGACGGCAGAAGAGATTGCTGCGTTTGCGCGGGCGATGCGCCAGTACGCGGTAACGGTCGAACCAGTCACCAACAAGACGCTGGTCGACACCTGTGGTACCGGCGGCGATGGCATGCACACCTTCAATATCAGTACTGCATCGGCACTGGTAGCCGCCGGGGCGGGGATCCCGGTGGTCAAACACGGCAACCGGGGAGTCAGCAGTGCCTGCGGTTCAGCTGATGTCCTTGCAGCGCTCGGGGTGAACCTCGGCGTTGATCCCAGAAGCCAGGCAAAAATTGTCGAAGAGGTGGGGATTGCCTTCCTCTTTGCACCAACCCACCACCCGGCGATGCGGCACGTGATGCCGGTCCGGCAGGACCTGGGATTCCGGACCGTGTTTAATATTCTCGGCCCGCTCGCCAACCCGGCGGGTGCCCGGGCACAGGTGCTGGGCGTGTACAGCCCGGGCCTGACCCGTACCATGGCCGAGGTTCTCAGGCTCCTTGGGACCGCGCGGGCAATGGTTGTCCACGGGGACGGGCTGGACGAGATCACGACAACCGGCACAACGATGGTGACAGAGCTGGACCGGGGGACTTTGAAGTCCTATGTGCTGGACTGCAGCAGGTTTGGGATCCCGCCGGCAACCCGCGCGGATCTCCGTGGAGGCGATCCCCACAAGAACGCGGGGATAATCCGCGATATCCTTGGCGGAGAACGGGGTGCATGCCGCGATATCGTCCTCATGAATGCTGCCGCGGCAATTTATGTCGGGGGGGAGGCACGGGACCTTGAGGAGGGGATCGTTCTTGCCACGCGGTCCATCGATTCCGGAAGTGCGCTGGGGAAACTGAACGCCCTGGTGGATGCAACACGGAGTGCGTCATGATACTTGAGAGAATACTTGAGAAGACCAGGAAGCGGGTGGCGCAGCTGCCGGCATCATATCCTGATGCCCTGCCAGGAGACCGGGTTCGTCTTTCGGAAGCGATCCGCAACCGGAACGGACACAACGCAATCATTGCCGAGATCAAATGTGCCTCCCCGAGCAGGGGGATTATCCGCAGGAATATCGACATGGCCATGATGGCAGGAGATCTCTCAACAGGAGGTTGCGTCGCGCTCTCGGTCCTTACCGAACCCTATTTCTTCGGGGGGGCGGTACAGGATATTGCGCGGGTAAAGAGCGCCGTGAACCTGCCGGTTCTCCGTAAGGACTTCATCATTGACGAGAGACAGGTAGCCGAATCACGGGCATTGGGGGCGGATGCGGTTCTGCTCATTGCCGCGGTTCTCAACGACCGGCTTTCCGGCTTTGTCGATCTTGCCATCGCGCAGGGTCTCGAACCCCTCGTGGAAGTTCACACCGCAGAAGAAGCAAAATGCGCATGTGCAACACGAGCAACCCTCATCGGCATCAACAACCGGAACCTTACGACACTCGGGATTGACCGGTCAACAACCCGGCTCATCTCGGGAGAGATCAGGAAGGAGGACAGACTCATCATCTCGGAGAGCGGGATGCGGTCCGCTGACGATGTCCGGGAGATGAAACCGTATTGTGATGCGTTCCTGATCGGTTCGTCTATCATGTCGCACAATCACCCGAAAAAGAAACTGGAGGAATTTGTATGCGCATAAAGATCTGCGGAATCACCCGCCCGGAAGATGCACGGTTTGCTGAACAGGAAGGCGCGGATGCCATCGGCGTTGTCCTCTTCTCGGATTCAAAGCGGAACGTTTCCGTTGAACGTGCTCAGGAGATCTTCTCCTCCGTTGGTCCGTTCACCACAACCGTAGCAGTGACGCATACGCAATCGGCAGAAGAGCTTGATCAGATCCTCTCCACGGGAGCGGCGGCAATCCAGATCTTTTCCCCGTTTGCATTCAAAACGCGGCCAAAGGCCCGGATCATCCGCGCCGTTGCACGGGGAGATCCCCTTCCAAAAGATGCAGATGCCATTATTGTCGATGACAGTCACGGGGGCGGTCGGCACTGCGATCTCGGGTACGCGGAAGAGATGGTACGGCACTCCCCCGTACCGGTCATCCTTGCCGGGGGCCTTACGCCGGATAACGTGGGGGATGCCATCCGCAGGGTCCGGCCATATGCCGTTGACGTGGCAACCGGCACGGAACGCTCGCCCGGTATAAAAGATCAGGAGAAAGTCCACAAATTCATTGCCGCGTGCCGGGGTGCGTAACATGCAGAACTCGGGAAGGTTCGGGAAATACGGAGGACAGTATGTTTCAGAAACCCTGATGAGCGCCCTTGTTGAACTGGAAACCGCGTATGCCACCCTCCGGAAAGACCGGCGGTTTGTCCACGACCTGGCCGCATTCCAGAAGGATTACGCCGGCCGCGCAACGCCGCTCACCTTCTGCCCGAACGCGTCGCGGGAACTTGGGTGCAAAATCTACCTCAAGCGCGAAGACCTCGTCCACGGGGGTTCGCACAAACTCAACAACACGCTCGGCCAGGCACTGCTCGCACGGCACATGGGCAAGAAGCGGCTCATCGCAGAAACGGGTGCCGGGCAGCACGGGGTCGCAACCGCGATCGTCGGGGCCGCACTCGGCATGCCGGTCGAGGTCTACATGGGGGAGGTGGATACCAAACGGCAGGCCCTCAATGTCTTCCGGATGGAGCTGATGGGTGCGAAGGTGATCCCGGTCACTTCAGGCACCCGCACACTCAAGGATGCGATCAATGAAGCCCTCCGCGACTGGGTGACAAATGTGCGGGACACGTATTACCTGATCGGGTCAGTTGTCGGGCCGCACCCGTATCCCCTGATGGTTCGTGACTTCCAGTCGGTTATCGGCCGGGAGACCCGGCGGCAGGTGATGAAGCGGGAGGGCAGGCTTCCGGACACGGTCGTTGCCTGCGTGGGCGGCGGTTCGAATGCCATGGGGATCTTCTACCCGTTCGTGAAGGACAACGTGGAGCTAGTCGGGGTCGAAGCCGGGGGCGAGGGGATCGAGACCGGTAACCATTCGGCCACGCTCTGTGCCGGCGAAGCCGGGGTATTGCACGGCACCCTCTCGTACCTGCTGCAGGACGGGGACGGGCAGGTCCTCCCGACCCACAGCATCTCCGCCGGCCTTGATTACCCGGGAGTAGGACCTGAGCACGCGATGCTCAAAGACAGCGGGAGGGTCAACTATACTGCCGCAAACGACCCGGATGTCCTATCGGCTTTCCGGTTCCTTTCAGAAAAAGAGGGGATCATACCGGCACTTGAATCCGCGCATGCCGTGGCGTGGGTCATGAAGAATGCTGGCCGGTTCGACCGGGACGATATCGTTGTCATTAACCTCTCCGGGCGCGGGGACAAGGACGTTGCTGAAATTGCCGGACTTCCGGGGGTGGGATCATGAGAAGGATTGACGCGGCATTTGCCGGCCGGAAAAGACCGGCATTCATCGGGTTTACCGTGGCAGGCGATCCTGACCGGGACACCAGCATCCGGGCAGCGATGGCACTCATCGAAGCCGGGACCGACATCCTTGAACTGGGTGTGCCGTTCTCGGACCCGGTTGCCGATGGTCCGACGATACAGAAAGCGGATGAACGGGCACTCGCCGCGGGTGCGACCGTTGATATGGTCTTTGAAATTGTCCGGGAAATCCGGAAGAGATCGGAGGTCCCCATTGTCTTCCTTGCCTATTACAACATGGTGTATCACCGGGGTATTGACCGGTTCTACCGGGAAGCCCGTGAGGCCGGGGTGGATGGCATCCTCATTGCCGACATGCCCGTCGAGGAGTCGGATGAAGTCTACAAGGCAGCGCTTCGGCATTACATTGATCCCATCTTCCTTATCACGCAGACCACATCCAGCGAACGGATCCAGAAGATCGCGGCACGGTCCCGAGGGTACCTCTACCTTGTCGCAGTCCTCGGGGTGACCGGGGTCCGCGATACCGTATCAGCAGAAGCGCTCGATCTTGTCAAACGGGTCCGGAAATTCACCGAAGTCCCGCTCGCGCTCGGGTTCGGCATCTCGAAACCGGCACAGGCAACGACCTGTGCGGGGGCCGGAGCCGACGGGGTCATAGTCGGCAGCGCGATCGTGGATATCATTGAGAAGAACTTCAAGGATCCGGATAAAATGGATCAGGATCTCAGGACCTTTGTTGCATCGATGAAGAAGGCCCTGTAACCCTTTTTATTCAACGGATTCGGCCCAATATCCATGACCCGCCAGGATCGCAGTGACCTGTTTTATCCATTCCAAAGCATTGGTAAAAGGTACGGGAGTCACCTCTGCGTTCCAGATCCGTTCAAGTTCCGGATCTTCGGTCCGCAGGGTATTTTTCCCGATTACCCTCCCGCAGATCGCACCATCACGGGTACGGATGAGCATGTGGTAGCACAGGAAATCCTTGCAGACTTTCGGGCGCGTTGCGTAGATGGCACAGCAGTATTCGGTGCCAGAGGGACGTTTTCGGAGGAATGGGCAGGGCATCTTTACCCCATCATCCGAAGAGGATCCCGCGGCCAGGAATTCATCGGCAATCTCCTCGCGGAATTCCTCATCCACATGGGCAAGGAAGATCGTATTGTCGATTTTGGAGCGGCAGTAATAATCACGGTCGTTCAGCTGGCGCTCGATCGTGATGGACTGGCCAAGACTGACGCAGCATTTTCCGCACCGGTCGCAGATGAATGGTGCCATACCAGAAATACTGCTGAAGACAAGTTCAAATGCATTGCGATATTGTCGATGTGCGTGATCCGGCGAACGATTCACGGCTGTGTATGTTCTCGTCCTGGTTGATCGTTTCCTGTTCTTTCAAGATTTTTAAATACCCGTACTGGCAACACGGGTACCATAATGGGCAGGGGGAACCGCGTGATCGTGCAGGTACCGGAAGAATGCTGGCCCGGTTAAAAAACGAAACGGATAAATCTGCACTTGTTATCCGGCCCCTGCGGGAGAGAGAATGACAAAAAAAATACGGGTCCTTTTTATCTGCACGGCAAACGCTGCCCGTTCCCAGATGGCAGAGGGACTGCTCCGGGCAAAATTCGGCAGCAAGTTTACGGTCTTCTCGGCAGGAACCCGCCAGTCGAAAGTCAGCACGCGGGCAATCCAGGTGATGCAGGAGATCGGGATCGACATCTCACACCACCGTTCCAAGACACTTGCCGAATATAAGAACGACCGGTTTGACCTTGCGGTAACATTATGCGACAATGCTCATGCTGCCTGCCCGGTTGTGCCGGGCGCGGCAAGGACAATTCACCACGCATTTTTGGACCCCCACCTGGTGCCGGGCACAGACGAGGAGAGCCTTGCCATCTACCGGCGGGTCCGTGACGCGATTGGGGAATGGATCGATGCAACATTCGGCTGACAGGCGTGATAACATTGATGACCTCATACGCGCATTCAATGCATTGACGCATCCTTTTGCCCAAGGTTTTTATGAGCGCAAAAAAGGACATTTACACCGAATCCGTTGAGCTCCATGAAAAGCACCGCGGGAAGATCGAGGTGTACTCGAAAGTCCCGCTGAAAAACCGGCACGACCTTTCCCTTGCATATACCCCGGGCGTTGCGGAGGTCTGCCGGGAGATCGCGAAAAACAAGGATCGCGCGTACAAGTACACGCTCAAGGCCAACACCATCGCAATCGTCAGCGATGGATCACGGGTACTTTCTCTGGGGAATGTCGGGGGATACGCTGCAATCCCCGTCATGGAGGGAAAAGCCCTCCTTTTCAAGAAACTTGCAGATATCGATGCGTTCCCGATCTGCTTTGAAAATTACCACACGGAATTTGTCGATGAAGTAAAAAATATCGCCCCGGTCTTTGGCGGTATCGCCCTTGAGGATATTGCTGCCCCCAAGTGTTTCGAACTCGAGGAGGCATTGCAGGGAATCGGGATCCCGGTCATGCACGATGACCAGCACGGGACTGCCGTCGTCGTGCTCGCAGCCCTCATCAATGCCTGCCGGGTTACGAAAAAACGGTTCGAGGACCTCAATATTGTCGTAATCGGGGCGGGTGCTGCCGGATTTGCGATCATAAGGATGCTGCGCTGTATCGGGTACAATCCCAACCTCTGCAGCAGCGTCAACGACATTATCGTATGTGACAAAATGGGAATCATCCACCGGAACCGGGACGGCCTGTACGCCAACAAGTACAAGTTCATCATCGCGGAGGAGACCAACCATGCAGCAAGGACCGGCACGGTCGAAGATGCACTGGAAGGGGCGGATGTCTGTATCGGCGTGTCCGCACCAGCCATTGTTACCCCGCCCATGATCCGGTCCATGAACAGCAATCCTATCATCTTTGCCCTTGCAAGCCCGGTCCCCGAGATCCTGCCCCACGATGCCCACGTAGCCGGTGCTGCCATTGTCGGGACTGCCCGGAATGAATACCCGAACCAGATCAACTATGCACTCGCTTTTCCCGGCATCTTCCGCGGGGCTCTCGATGTGCATGCAACCCGCATCTCCGACGAGATGAAAGTTGCTGCTGCCCATGCCCTTGCGGATTACGTGACCCACCCGCAGAAAAACCGCATCCTTCCGCCGGTCCTTGACCGGGATGTGGTCAGGGCGGTTGCCCGGGCAGTGAGTGCGGCAGCGGTATCAAGTGGCTGTGCCCGGTCCTTTGATTGACCTGAAACTACCTGGCCCCGTCAGCGGGTAAGGAGCGTCCCGCAGACCTTTTCCATCAGCGCGTGATGGGATCGGAGGTGATCGAGGAATTTACTACTGCGCTCCCGGGCCTCAAGCGGGGTCAAGGAGATCCCCACATCGGTATCCCAGAGGACCAGCCCCTCGGCTGGAGCCGGCTGGAGCGGTCGTTCCGCCGGCCCCTCAAGGAGTTCGCGTACCGAGTCTTCAGATGCTTCTCCGTTTCCGACACGAAGGAGTGCTGTTGCCATGGACCGTACCTGGTGCCAGAGGAAACTCTCTGCGGTAACCTCGAAGAACACAAACCCGTCCTCGGTCCGGACTTCACAAAAAAGAACCTTCCGGAACGGGTTTTTATCCCGTACCCGGGCAAAGTTCGTGAAATTGTGGGTGCCACAAAACAGAGCTGAAGCACGGTTCATGGCAGCGATATCACCCGGAGGAGCGGGATAGTAGTACCGGTACGTGCGGGACCGGGCATCATACCGCGGGTGAAATTCAGGTGGTACTTCTGCAAACCCGGTACACCAGCAGTCGGGGGGCAGCCGGGTATTGATGGTCCTTGCGGCACGCTCCGGTACACGTGTCGAGAATGCCGCCACCTGCCCGCAGGCATGCACGCCCCGGTCGGTGCGTCCGGCGAACTGGAACCCGGCCTCCCGCCAGTCATCAAAGAGGCTGAGCCGCTGGCAGGCTGCGACAAACTCCCCTTCCACGGTCCGGCTCGCGGCCTGCATCTGGGAACCGAAGAAGCGGCTCCCCAGATACGAGACGCGGAATGCAAGCCTCACCGGAGCTGGACACACCGTGTTATCCTTCGTATCTTCCGCCATGTGTTGGAGAGAGACTGGCGTGTATAGGTGCGCAACGGCGTCTTTTTGCCGCCGCAGGAGACGTTACCGGCACGGATTGCATCGAGGATGGCAGGGACATTCTTCTCGGCATCCACGTACGTCCTCCCGTACCCGACATATTTTGCGTTGTGGGCATCGCTGCCGCCAACACAGGGTTTGCCCATTCTCCGGGCTATGCGGGCTGCCTTGCTGTTGGCCGATCCGACAATGTACCGGCTGTTGAATACTTCGATGGCATCCACGACGGCGAGGCCAGCTTTCTTTTTCCTGCCAACCCCGTGGCGCCAGATGTGGTACGGGTGCGGGAGGATCAGGAGTGCTCCCATTCCCCGGGCAATATTGACGGTATCGACCACATCAAGACCGGCAGGGACGACCTCGGAAATTCCGAGAACGAGGAGGTGCCCCTGCCGTGTCGAGACCTCGATACCCGGAATGACCAGTACCTTCGATGGAACGGTCAGTGCATGCTTTACTCCGTCAACGGTATCGTGGTCCGTGATGGCAATGGCGTCGAGCCCGGCCTCTTCGGCTTTTTTGAGGATCTCCTCGACACTGCTCTCGCCGTCCCGGGAATACCGGGTAT
Source organism: Methanoregula sp. UBA276 (assembly GCA_002508495.1). Classification (GTDB taxonomy): domain Archaea; phylum Halobacteriota; class Methanomicrobia; order Methanomicrobiales; family Methanospirillaceae; genus Methanoregula. Next base: position 434 of record DANA01000043.1, on the reverse strand, counting down.
GGACATGGAGGTCGCAGACAAGCATCTGATCATAGTGTTTTTATCTCTCTGGTATTAAGGGAACTTATGCGCATCCTCCTCCCCACCGGGGCTGCCACTGAAGACCTCGTCAGAAAAGCAGCTGCGGGGTTCGACGCCGATGTCGTGGTGACCGGGGAGATTGCATCGTTCCTCACCCCCCATCACCTCCGGACGTTGATCGGCAGAAAAAACTATGATCTCGTGATCGTTTCCGGTATGTGCACGGCATCATTTGCCGGGTTGGAGCGCGAGACCGGTGTGCCGGTGTACCGCGGACCAAAGCATGCTGCCGATCTTGCGTTGATCCTCCCCGCCCTTCCGTCAATCACCCTCTCCCGCACGGTGCCGGCAGATGAGTTCCTTTCCGCTAAAAAAGAAGAAGAGGCGATGCAGCGGGTTGCGGATCTCGAGCG
>DANA01000074.1:2963-6842 GCA_002508495.1 Methanoregula sp. UBA276 | reverse complement strand
CCATGCCCCGTGATGGCTGAGAACCCGGCCGGTCCCTGGATCCGGATCGATCCCATCGGCGACCAGGTTGCCGCCCGCCCCTTTTCCATCACGGGAACAACCAGTTTTATGGCCGGGGAGGAACTGTTCTACACCATCTTCTCTCCCGCGGAAGGAGCGGACACGGCCGGTCTTGACCCCCGGGGCTCGTTTGTTACCATAGTCGAGGCCGGCCCCTGCGGCACCAACACGTGGACGGCGATGGGCGAGATCCAGGCAACGGGAGAGTTCTTCATCGGGATCACCGATGCCGGGCGGCAGGCCACCGCGATACAACGGTTCAGTGTTTATCCGTTATGACCGCGTGCTTCCCAAACTCCGAAAAATCCCTGCTGCAGGAAGAGGTAATCGTTTATTGCCAAACCCCCTCCGGTATTATGCATCATTCCTATGTTCCTCCGTCTCTTCTCGCTCACCCTTGAACCGGTAAACCCGCTCCAGTTCTCCCTGCCGGAGTTCCGGTCAGCCCTGACCCGCCAGCTGGTGAAATTTCCGGCACCGGCACTTCCTGCGGGCGCGGGGGAACACACCATCCACCGGTATCCCGCCCTCCTCTGTAAGCAGGTCAAAAGCGAACTCATGGTTGTCGGGATCTGCCAGGGCGCAGGTTTCCTCTGGCAGATTACTACCGGAACCTCAGAACTTGAAGCGGGAGACCATCCCTGCACGATCACCTCCCGGGACCCGGAGATACGAAACGAGGTCTTCGGCATTGACGGCGGGATGCACGAGTACGAGTTCCTGACCCCGTGGCTTGCCCTGAACCAGCAGTATGCAAAGAAGTTCTATGATTTGAGCGGCAAACCCGCACGGGACGCCTTCATGCAGGACCTGCTTATCCGGCACCTGACCACGCTTGCCAAATCCCTCGACTGCCCGCTTCCCACACCGGTCACCTGCACGGCACAGGTCAGGTTCCGGCGGGAACGGATCGACCGGGAGAACGTGATCGTCTTTCTTGGAAAATTCTCAACAAATCTCCGTATCCCGGATTATCTCGGTATCGGGCAGTCGGTTTCGCAGGGGTATGGCACGATCCGAACGATTTTAGGGGGAAATGAGACGGATCCGGACGGGTCCGCGGTGTAATGCCCCACTCCCCCATCATGCCGGTCATCCCTGCTCTATCTTTTTTTCCTATTGCAGCATAGGGTACAGGCATCCATGCTTACGCTCTGCCCCCTCACGCACGCTGATATTCCGGTCATCAAGTCCTGGCCCCCGTACCCGCCGGAGTTTGCGGACCTGGACTATTGCCTTCGCGACGGTGGCTGGCTGGACGAATATGGCAAACGACCAAAAACCAGCATTCTTGTTGCCAAAAAAAGCAAAGAGATAGCCGGGTTCAGTATCCTTGCACGGGACGGGCGCGGGGGTGCCGAGTTCCGGATTGCGCTCCACCCGGCAAGGATTGGGACCGGGACCGGCAGGGCAGTCATCAGAAGCACGCTCGAGTACTGCTTTGCCGACATGACCATCAGGTCGGTACGGCTTATTGTGCGGAAGAACAACCTGCGGGCTCAGGCCCTGTACGCTGCCGCGAACTTCCGGCCTGCGGGCGAATGCTGCGAGGAGATCGCTGGAAAACCGGTGGAGTTTTTCGCCATGGAAATTGACCGGCGGACTTTTTTTCTGGAGAAGAACTGATGAAACAGGCAGTACTCATCATCGATGTGCAGAACGAATACTTCACCGGTAAGCTCCCGGTTACCTGCCCGCAGGGAAGCCTTGAAAATATCCTTGCGGTGATGGACCGGGCCCGTGCAGCGAAAATTCCGGTTGCAGTGATCCAGCACACGAACACGGTGCCGGATGCGGCAACGTTCCGGAAAGGGACGCCGGGCTGGGAACTCCATGATGAGATCAAGCGGCGGCATGCAGATATCCGTATTGAAAAAAACCTGCCGGGCAGTTTTACCGGCACGGGACTGGAAGAATGGCTCAAAGGCGAGGGGGTGACCTGCCTCACGATAGCCGGTTACATGACCCAGATGTGCTGCGATACCACGGCACGGCAGGCATTCCACCGGGGCTATACGGTGAACTTCCTTGCGGATGCAACCGGGACGTTAGCCATATCGAACGCGGCAGGTTCGGTCAGTGATGCGGACCTCCACCGGGCTGTTCTCGTCACCCAGCAGATGCGGTTCTCCCGCGTGATGAACACCGGCGAATGGGTTGCTGGGCTTTAGTCCTCTTTTTTTACTCTGGAGAAATGCTGTGAAGTGTTGATGGGGGCTAAAGCCCCCACCTCCCTATTACGATACCTGCCGCCGCCCCCGCGGGGGCGCTCCCGCGGCGGCCTCAATTCGGTTTCATATTGAAAAAAGACAGTATTGTGTCATGATCACCGCTACCCAGGCAATCTTAGTAAAAACTTCTTTACTCCGACATGCCTCGAAGAGGCCCTGAAGCGGAGAACCTGAATATCGTGCCAGCACGCAGGTGTTTTTCATACTCCGGGTGTGGAGTCTATCGGTGTTTTTGCGTTACCTCAGAAAATTGCCCGAACCACACGTTCAGATTTAAACGCGAATTAACCGATCTGCCCAGCGAGGGCCAAGCGAGGCGCCCGAATGGGGTGGGGATGCTCATACGGTTGAGGGCATTTTCATGTTTCGGCTGTGAACGCCCGTTCGTGCGTGTTTCTCCAGAGCAAAAAAAAACAGCGTTATTTTTCAACGAACAACGGGACATCGGAGAACGTGTTGCCGTCAAAGACTCCCCGGTCGGTGAGGCGCAGGGCCGGGATCACGGTCAGCGACAGGAACGAAAGGTACATGAACGGGTCATCGATGCCGCCGATCTTCCGGGTGACGGCCCCGAGCGCGAGAAGGCGGTGTGCAACCTCTTCATATGGCAGCGATGACATCAGCCCGCCGCAGTCAAGCGGGAGACCGGCCCGCTCCGTGCCGCAGACAGCAGCCATTCCGCCCTGCATATTGATCACGTCTTCAATCGCGGCAAGGATGGCAGCATCGTCCGTGCCGGCAGCGACCAGGTTATGGGCATCGTGGGCGATGCTGGACGCGATGGCGCCGGATTTGAATTTGAAACCGTGGACCAGCCCGACACCCCGCGCCCCGGTGCCATACCGGTTGCAGACCACGACCTTGAGAATATCGTCATCGGGCCGGGGGATACCGTTCCAGGGAAGATGGAGTTGTTCGGTCACGATCTGGTGCGGCACGAGGCCGATGACCCGGGCCGTGCCGGTCCCGTCAATCCGGATATCGCTTGCTGAGGGGGTGGTGGAGCGGAACGGGGCCGGCAGCAGTGCCGGGCGGGACGGGGGGATATCGCCTGCTTCCCTGCCTGCAACAAAGACCCGGTCGATCACAAACCGATCCAGATCGCCAATTACGCAGAAGTCCGCACGCCGCCCGGGGGTGAGCGCGCCCCGGTCATGGAGACCGAAGCGTTCCGCTGCCGAGAGGGTTGCCATCCGGAGGGCGAGTTCGGACGGGATGCCGCAGGCAGTTGCCCGGCGGATGCAGCGGTCGATGTGGCCGTCATCTGCCAGCAGGTCGGCATGGCAGTCATCGGTTGCAAAGCAGCAGCGCGGCACCGTCAGGGAAGTGACCAGCGGTGCAAGGGCTTCGATGTTCCGCTCGGTCGATCCCTCGCGGAGGAAGATATACATCCCTTTCCTGAGTTTCTCTTCGGCTTCGGCACGGTCCGTGCATTCATGGTCGCTCTGGAGCCCGGCAAGGATGTAGGCATTGAGATCCCTGCCGGTAAGGAACGGGGCGTGCCCGTCCCGGACGGGCGAGATATGCAGTTTTTCAAGAACTGCCAAATCACCGGCAAGGACGCCCGGGAAATTCATCATCTCGCCCA
>DANA01000074.1:0-2918 GCA_002508495.1 Methanoregula sp. UBA276 | reverse complement strand
GGATGTCGATAGCGGCACCCTGCCGTTCCGCGAGCATGAACTCCAGCCCGGCAGTGCCGGCAACATTTGCAATCTCGTGGGGATCCGCAATGACCGTTGTCGTTCCGTGCCGGACCACGAGCCGGGCATATTCTTTGGGTGTCAGGAGCGAGCTCTCGATGTGGACATGGGCATCGATGAGGCCCGGGACAACCTGCCGGCCGGCCAAATCTATCTCGGTGGTGCCAGAATAATCCCCGGTCCCGAGCACTATCCCGTCTTTTATCGCAAGGTTTCCGGTCTCCCAGCTGCAGGTGAACGGGTTGAATATCGTTGCGTTGTGCAGGACAAGGTCGGCAGGTTGCATGCCGCGTGCCGCTGCAATCAGTTCGTGCAGTCTGGTTCCCATAGCAGGTCACACCACGATGTCGCGGATGGTTGCGGTCTCGCGCTCACCGGGTCGTAATACATAGAGGTAGAGTTTGTAGGTGCCGGGCGGAAGGTTGACCGGAACCGCGACCTCGTTTGGGCCCGGCAGGAGCCGGACCGGTTCCTGGAGCGAGGTCAGTTCACGCTGCTCAAAATTCCGGATTGTGTAGACCGTCACCTGGACAAACGCATCCGACGGCTCTCCGGTGCAGGTGACGGGGATGATGATACTGCTGTTCCGGTATGCCACGTCACCGATTTCCGCAGAGGAGATGCACCCGGCCCCCAGAAGGAGCGCGAAGATGAGGAGAGACGAGAAGAGAACGGCCCGGTACCGTATGGTCATAGATGAATAATCTGATTCCAAGATAAAAAAGGTGACAGGTCCCCCTTTAAAAAAAGGGTTGCAGGTCCGGTCAGCAGCGGAATTTTGCTACTTCGTGGGATACGGTCTCGGCAATCTGGTTGATGTTGGTTACCACGCGGGTGATCTGGTCGACTGCCGCGCTCGACTCCTCGGTTGCGGCAGCAGAGTCCTGTGCTTCGCGCGAGCTGTTCTCGACAAGGTTCATGACCTCGCTCACGCTTGCTGCCACCTCTTCGATGGAGGCTGCCTGTTCTTCAGCAGCTGCTGCGACTTCGGTCACGTTCTGGTTGATCTTGTCAATCGATGTGACGATCTGGCTGAAACTGGTCATGGTCTCCTGGAGGGCGTGACTGCCATCCCTGACCCCCTGGTTGGAGGCAGCAACCGCTTCGACGGCATTGTTGGTCTGGGTCTGCAGGTTCTCGATCATCTCGGAGATCCGCTCTGCGGATGCCCGCGACTCAACCGCCAGGGACTTGACCTCCGTTGCGACAACGGCAAACCCGCGTCCCGCATCGCCGGCCCGTGCAGCCTCGATAGCCGCGTTGAGGGCAAGCAGGTTGGTCTGGTTCGCAAGGTCGGTGATCAGGTCAACGATCTCGGATATCTTGTCCATCTGGCCCTTGATATCGCCGATGATCTGGTTCACGTCATTGCTGGACTTGGTGATGCCCTGCATGCCGCGCTCGGTCTTCTGGGCAAGTTCCATACCGTTCTTGCTGTAGGACGTGGTGTCCGTGACGAGCTGGGCAACAGACTCGGATTTTAAGGCAACCTCCTGGATGGCCCGGGAGAGATCGTCCATTGCCTGCTGCACCTGCTGCATGCCCTTGGTGGTCTTCTCGGCGTTCTCGCTGACCTTGGATGCATTGATGGCGCACTGGTTGGAACCGGCAGAGACTTCCTGGATACTGGCGCTTGCCTCCTCGGTGTTGGCAGCAAGGTTGGTCACCTGCTGGTTGATGGACTGCATCGACGCGGAGATGTCCTCCCCAACCCGATTGAGCGAGTCGCGGAATGCCTTGAAATCGCCGCGGCTCTTGATCTTGTCATCAAAGCGCGCCGTAAAGTTACCGGCCGCGTATTCCCCGGATATCCGTATGCCTTCGTTGAGCGGGATCACCACGCTCTCGAAGGTCTTGTTGATGCCGGCGATGATCTCCCAGTACCCGCCTTTGAACTTCTCTGCATCGCCCCGGACCGAGAGTTTGCCTTCAACCGCGGCGATGGAGAGCTTGTTCGATTCTTTGATGAGCGCCCGCAGCGTCTCGGTCATCAGGATCAGTGCCGGGACGATCTCATCTTTGGGATCGCGGACCTTGAGGTCACGGCTTAAGTCGCCTTCTGCGATCATCCTCATCGTGCCAATGACATATTTCTGGAGATCATTGGAGAACTTGTCCATCTCTCCTGCCATCATGCCGATCTCGTCCGTGCGGTCAAGGTTGATCCGTTCGCCAAGATGGCCAAGATGGATCTCGCGGATGTTTGCGGATATCTTTGTTAAGGGGGCGATGATGTTCTGGCTCATCACGATGCCCATTGCGATAGAACCCACGATACCGATGCCACACAGGAGGGCAAAGGGCAGGGGGTTAGCGGTGCTGCTGATAGTGCCGTATCCCAGTACCGCGATGATAGCAAAGATTACCGCGAGGATGAGATAGGATCCCATGATTTTCTTTCCCAGGGGGATGTTGTCGAGACTCTGCATTTTTTATCGAACCTGCAAATTTTTTTTGAGTGATTGTTCTTGTTCAGTGAGATTTGGGCGGATCCGGAATACTGATTCCATCACGCCCGCCATATTGCGGGGATTTCAGCTGTCATCCTCCATCATGTTCAGGGTCTTGCGGATGTCGATCCAGATGACCAGTTCGTTCACTTCCGCGTCTTTGTCCCGGACTTTTTTCTTGATGATCCCAAGGATGGCTTCTTCATCACCGGCACCTGCCGTGGATGCAGCATCGACATCCCCATCCTCAAACGTCGAGACGGCAAGTACATCGTCAACGAGAATGCCGGTCTTGGCTTTGGTAATCTTTTCGTCAAGGACAATGATCCGCCCGTCTTCGTCCTTCCGTTCCCCGCTGACGGGAATATGGAGGCGTTCTTTTAAGTCGATGATGGTGGTGATCTCGCC
>DANA01000061.1 GCA_002508495.1 Methanoregula sp. UBA276 | reverse complement strand
TCCTCCGCCAGTACCGTCATGCCATTGATGACTATATCATCGAAGCTCCCGCAGGTGCCCTTGAACCCGGCGAGATACCCGAGGCAGCAGCCGGTCGCGAACTCATCGAGGAGACGGGGTTTACTGCCCGGAGCATTGTGCCCCGGGGACATATCATAACAACGCCGGGGTATACCGACGAGAAGATCTTCCTCTATGAGGCACGCGGGCTTTCTCCCTCGCAGGAATTTGACAAGGACGAGGATGAGGTCATCGAGGTCATTGATGTTCCGGCAAAGGACCTTCTCATGATGGTGCGGGACGGGTCGATCACCGATGCCAAGACCATCTGTCTTGTCAGCCGGTGCCTCGGGTTCTGACCATGCGATCCTCCCTGCTCATTCCATTCCTGATCGTGCTCTCTGTCGCTCTCTCCGGATGTGCCGGCAATACCGCCCCGCCAGCATCCACCTATACGGTCAGCGACGATGGCGTCCTGGCGCTCCACTGCACCCCCGGGACCGTGAAGGAAGAGGTCATCGTATCAAATGAGACCTATACGCAATCCCGTATTGCATTTCACACGGAATGCGGCGATGTGACCGGATACTTGGCGGCCCCGGAAAATCCGGGGGCTGCAATTGTTTATGTACCCGGTGCAGGCGAGAGGCTCGCCGGCCACGAGGAGCGGATGGTCCGGTTCGCGTCAGCAGGATATGCATTTCTCTTTGTCGATATGCGGGGCAACGGCGGAGAGACAGCAGGCATCCCGTTTGGCCCTCAGCTGATAGAGCAGGACTATGCAAGGTTCAAAGCAGGAGAGATGCCCCAGTATTACCTGAGCATCTGTGATCTCATTGCAGCGCGGAAACACCTGCAAGAGCGATACCAGGTGCCTGTTATTGTGATGGGATCGAGCAATGGCGGGAGATATGCTGCCGTTGCAGCGGGATTGGACCCGGAATTTGCCGGGTACGTGGGGATCTCCACATCGGACTGGGGCCTTCTCGATTCCCTTGACGGGCAGGGATATACCGGTGAGCCGGTGCGGTTTGCTGCTTCAATCGAGCCCCAAACCTACATCGGCAGAATTTCGCCCAGGCCGGTATGGATGTTCCATGCCGAGGAAGATCCGGTCATCCCGTACGAAAGCGGCAGGCTGCTTTTTGAGCAGGCGGGCGAACCGAGAGCATTCAGTGAATTTTCCGGGGATCATGGGATAAACCCGGATGTGGATGCGCGGATCATCCAGCAATGGGCGCAAATTTATGCTCCCCGGAAGTGAATAGGTATAAGCTTACCAGAGAGGTTGGATCCCGGCAATGGCAGAAGAAGTGGAGATGGACGACGCGCGGAAGCGGTACGAGTTTAAAAAAGTGCTCGAGAAGCTCCAGTCCCAGCAGGGTGACGGGACGGAGCTTATCACCCTCTACATCCCGCCCGATAAACAGATCTATGATGTGACGAACCAGCTCAAAGACGAGTTCGGCCAGTGCGCCAACATCAAGAGCAAGCAGACCAAGGTGAATGTCCAGAGCGCTATCTCTTCGATCCTCTCGCGCCTCAAGGCGTACAAGCGCCCGCCGGAGAAAGGTCTTGCGGTCTTCTGTGGAACGGTCAAGACCTTCGGGGACCGATCAGATCTCCAGTGCACCATCATCGAGCCCCCGGAACCGCTCAACCTCTATATGTACCGGTGCAGCTCGAACTTCGAGCTCGAACCCCTGCTCAAGATGCTCGAGGAGAAGTATGTGTACGGTCTCCTTGTCATCGATCGCCGGGAAGCATACTGGGGATTTCTGCGCGGCAACCGTATCGAGCCGATAGGCGGGGCAACCTCAACGGTCCCGGGCAAACAGCGGAAAGGCGGACAGTCCGCAGCACGGTTCGGCCGCCTGCGGGAGATCGCAATCGATGAGCACTACACAAAAGTCGGGGAGCGCTCGAGTGCTATCTTCCTTGCCGAGAAGGACTTCTTCGAGCGGTTCAAGGGTGTGCTGATTGGCGGCCCGAGCCCGACCAAGGAAGAGTTCGAACGGGGGAACTACCTCCACCACGAGGTCCAGAAGCGGATTGTCGGGCTCTTTGATGTTGCCTATACCAACGAGGACGGGCTTGCCGAACTCGTCGATGCAGCACAGGATGCACTCAAGGGCATGACCGTTGTCAAGGAGAAGGCGTTCATGGACCGTTTCCTGCGGGAACTGGTCAAGGACGGCGGACTTGCAGCCTATGGTGAGGACAGTATCCGGCACAACCTTGAAATTGGGGCAGTTGACACGCTCCTTCTCTCTGCCACGCTCAGGAAATCGCGACTGAAGATCAAATGCCAGAACTGCGATTACGTGGTCGAGAAGACCGTCAGTATTGAGGCAGGAAAAACCATCGCTGATATCGATCCTGGCAACTGCCCGAAGTGCACTGCCCCGCTCGTTCTCGATGAAGAGATCGATATTGTTGACGAGCTGACAAAACTCGCCGATCAGAGTAATTCGAAGGTGGAGATCATCTCCGATGATTTCGAAGAGGGCTCGATCCTTTTCACGGCATTCGGGGGGATAGCGGCAATCCTCCGCTACAGGACGGGATACTAAATGTTACACGATATGCATACGATAATCGGAGATGCTATTAAAGAGGCGACGGGAACAGACGACCCCCTGCTCACCGACGGCGGCGAGCATGCAGATCTTGCCTCTACCATTGCATTCTCCCTGGCAAAGCAGAAGAAACAGGCTCCCGTAAAACTGGCACAGGAGCTTGCTGGCGATCTGAAGAAGAACCCGGCTCTTGCCGAAATTGCCATCGAAGCAAAAGGGCCCTATATTAACTTCGTCTTCGGCAGGGACTACGTCAGCAACGCGGTCCGGGCTGCGGTGCAGCCGGGTTACGGGAACCTGCAAAAGAAAGCGGTGCGTGTCGTGCTCGAACACACGAGCGCCAACCCGAACGGTCCCCTCCACGTCGGGCATATCCGGAACTCGATCATTGGAGACACGCTTGCACGGGCGTTTATCAAGGCGGGCTACTCCCTAGAGGTCCAGTATTATGTCAATGACATGGGCCGCCAGATCGCGATCGTGGTCTGGGGGTTCGATAATCTCGACAGCGCGCAGCGCGAGGGTGAGAAAGAGGACGCCCACATTGCCCGGGTCTATATCGCGGCAAACCAGGAGATCCAGAAAGACGAGAGCATCACCCAGCAGGTCAACCTCCTCATGCAGTTGATCGAGAACGGCGACCCGGCAACTGTCAGAAAATTCCGCAGGGAAGTATCCCGCTGCCTTGACGGGTTCAAGGTGACGATGAAAGACCTCAACGTTGCCCATGACCGGTTTGTCTGGGAGAGTGACTTCATCCGTAATGGCAACACGGAACGGATAATCAATAAACTCAAACGGATGCCCCAGGCACGGGACGATGAGACGCTTGCCCTGGACCTTTCGGAGTTCGATTTCGAGAACCCGTATGTCATCCGCAGGAGCGACGGGACTTCAGTGTATGCAGCCCGTGATCTTGCGTACCATGCGTGGAAAGCGGCGAATTTCGACCGTGTCATCGATGTTCTTGGCGCGGATCACAAACTGATCGGGGCCCAGCTCCAGTGCACCATGAAGATCCTTGGCGAGAAGGTCCCGGAGATCGTCCACTTCGAGTTCGTCTCACTTCCTGAAGGGTCCATGAGCACCCGGGCCGGCAAATTCGTCTCAGCGGATGACCTCATCACGGAGATCCGGAAGCGCGCCTTTGAGGAAGTTACAGCACGGAGGCCGGAACTTGACGAGGATACACGGAAGTCGATTGCACAATCGGTCGGACTTGCCGCCATCCGCTATGATATCGTGAAGGTCTCTCCCGAAAAGAGCACGGTCTTTGACTGGAAGGAGGCGCTCGATTTCGAGCGGCAGAGCGGACCCTATATCCAGTACGCCCATGCCCGTGCATGCAGCATTCTTGAAAAGGCCGGAACATTCCCCGTTTGCTTCGAACTTGAGACCGAACAGGAGATCCTGCTCGCGAAGAAGATCGCCAAGTTCCCGCAGGTCATCGAAAACGTTGTTTTTGAACTCCGCCCCCACATCCTTGCCATCTACGCCCGCGAACTCGCCGACACGTTCAACACCTTCTACCACTACGAGCCGGTACTGAAGAGCGAAGGAGAGGTCCGGAACCGGCGCCTGACGCTTGTCAAAGCATTGCAGAATACGTTGAAAGAATCGCTTGAAACACTCGGGATTGATGCCATCCACTCCATGTGAACCCCTGCGAAAGCAGGGATACCAGTTCTTTTCCCCCACATCCACGGCAGCGCTCAAGCCCTGCCTGTGGTGCAAGCGCGCCCTGCAGGGCGGGGACATGTGTTACAAGCACCAGTTCTACGGGATTGACAGCCACCGCTGTGTCCAGATGACACCCACGCTCCGGTGCAACCAGCGCTGCCTTTTCTGCTGGCGTTCCTTTGAGCACGAACCGCGGGAAGAGGAAGAGTGCCCGCCCGAGACTATCCTTGCCGGCATCAGGAAGTTCCAGAAGAAAGCGCTTGCCGGCTACAATGCGGTGCTTGATAATACGGTGACCGATGAGCGGTGGAAGGAGGCGCTTGAACCAAAGCATGTTGCAATCTCCCTCTCCGGAGAGCCCACCCTCTACACGAAGCTTCCGGAACTGATTGACCTTTTTCACCAGAACGGGTATACCACGTTCCTTGTCAGCAACGGGACAAATCCTGCCATGCTGAAAAAGTGCAACCCGTTCCAGATGTACATCTCGCTGGATGCACCGGACCGGGAGACGTACCTCAAAGTCTGCCGACCAGTCAGTGATTACTGGGACAGGATACAGGAAAGCCTCGGTCTCCTCGGAAAACGGAGGTCTGCCATCAGGATAACCCTCGTGAAGGGCCTCAACGATTATGCCCCGGAGCAGTATGCCAGGATCCTGCAGGACTCGGGCGCAACGTTTGTGGAAATCAAGGGATATATGTATCTGGGATACAGTCAAAACCGGTTGGCTAGAGAGAATATGCCGGAGCATGCGGAAGTGCGGTCCTTTGCAGAAAAGGTCGCATCAGCGTGCGATTACCGGTTCAAAGACGAGAACACGCTGAGCAGAGTGGTTGTGCTGGAGCAGAAACAATGAGATTCAATCCTGAGGACTGGAAACAACGATCACATGAGAATTTTGAAGGGGCATGGCACGAGGGTCCGTCGGTCCTGACGCCCGCAGCGCATGCGGAGACGTACCCGTGCCGGGTATACAAGCGGGCGCAGGCGCACCCGGTCTTTGCCACCATCAACCGTCTGCGCGAGACCTATCTCTCGATGGGTTTTGACGAGGCGGAGGTCCCGGTCATTATCGAAGAGAAGGACATCTACCGCCAGTTTGGCCCCGAAGCGATGGCAGTCCTCGACCGGGTATTTTATCTCGGGGGACTTCCGCGTCCCAACGTGGGGATAGCCCGCGACCGCCTTGACCGGATCAACGCGATTCTTGGTACGGCCATGTCCGCACCTACCGAGGAGAAGCTTCGCGAGACGCTCCATGCGTACAAAAAGTCCGAGATCGATGGCGACGAGCTGACGTTTGAGCTCTCAAAAGTCCTTGGTACAGACGACGGGGTTGTTGTTCATATCCTTGACGAGGTCTTCCCGGAGTTCCGCGAACTTGCCCCTGAGTCCTCCCGTTCAACACTCCGCAGTCACATGACCAGCGGCTGGTTTATCACGCTCGGGGCTATCTGGGACAAGAGCCCGCTTCCGCTGCGCATGTTCTCGGTCGACCGCTGTTTCCGGCGCGAGCAGGCAGAGGGGACGACACGGCTGATGACCTACCACTCTGCGTCCTGTATTGTTGCGGGTGAGGATGTTACCATCGAGGACGGAAAGGCCGTCAGCGAAGCACTCCTCTCCGCGTTCGGGTATACCGACTTCCGCTTCCAGCCGGACGAGAAACGCTCCAAGTATTACATGCCGGACACCCAGACTGAGGTCTATGCCCGGCACCCGGTACATGGATGGGTCGAAGTGGCAACCTTCGGTATGTATTCCCCGTCAGCACTTGCCGAGTATGGCGTCGGGGTTCCGGTCATGAACCTTGGTCTCGGGGTCGAGCGCCTCGCCATGATCGCATACCATGCAAACGATGTCCGGCAGCTCGTCTATCCCCAATTCTTCCCCCGGCCGCTCTCTGACCGCGAGATTGTCCGGGCAGTGCACCTTCGGGAGGAGCCGGTATCAAGAGAAGGAAAGCAGCTTGCAGCAGAAATTGTAAAGGTTGCCGCAGCCAATGGTTCAGCACCAGGCCCCTGCTCATTCGATGCATGGGAGGGAACACTCGGCGGGACCGCAGTGAAGGTTGTTGTGGAAGAGCCGGAAGCCAATGCGAAACTCTGCGGCCCGGCCTGTGCCAACGAGATCTTTGTCCATAATGGCTCCGTCCTTGGGGTCCCGGACGCCGAGAAGTGGAACGGGGTCCGGACAGAGGGTGTGCCAACCGGCATCTCGTACCTTTCGGCAGTATCGGCAATGGCTGCTGCACGGGTCGAGGAAGCTGCCCGGTGCGGCAAAGGTACGACCCTTCAGGTGAAGATGGCAAAACTCCCAAGCGACATTAATCTCAGGATTGACGATTACGCGATGCGTTTCATCACCGACAACAACAAGAAGGTCGATGTCCGGGGCCCGGTCTTCCTCTCGGTCCGGTCTGTCACCAGAGAATAATTTTTCTCGTTTTTCATTCCGCGCTCCATTTAGTCCTATATGTTAGAAATAGATAACATTAATACCCCTGTGTTAGAAATACATAACATAGTGATTGGATACCATGAAACCCAGAAACATGTACCGGATAATTATCGGAGCGTTGATGCTGATCAGCGGGATTGTTTCGATCGTGCTGACCGCAGGAGAAGCCAACATTGGATCGATGTTAATAGCAGCAGGGGTTGTCTTCCTGATTACCGGTATCACCAATCACCGGAAATATGGCGATGACCCGGAATCCGATGAACGATCGAAGAAGATCGGGGCCTACGGGTTGTCCTATGCATGGCTTACAGGCCTGTTCTTCATGTTCGGTCTTTTCTGGCTGGATTACCTCAACGTGCTCAGGCTCAGTACGCAGAATGCACTCGCACTCTCAATCCTTGTTCTTGCACTTTCTGCAGTGATCTTCCAGATGTACCTCTTCCGGAAGGGAGATGTAGACTGATGGGCTTCTGCCCACGCATGGCAGAGTTTGACTCTACGAACAACCAACTTGGAATGCCAAATACCGAGGATCCCATGCAGACACGGATAAAGGAATACCGGGCGCGACTTGCCATGACCCAGGATGACCTTGCAAAAGCCGTAGGCGTACGGAGGGAGACCATCGTCTTCCTCGAACAGGGGAAGTATAATCCTTCGCTGAAACTTGCCCATGACGTGGCACGGACGCTTCACGCGGGAATTGACGAGCTGTTCATCTTTGCGGATGATCCTGCAAGCACGGGCGTCCACGAGATCATCGTAGACTGACGTTCCACTTATGATGGCACAACCCCCGTCCCGGCAGGAACCTGTTCATGACTGCATGCGGGGATTTCGCCACTGATTCGGCCCAGGATGCGGGTGGTTGCCCCCTTATCGAGCGGCTGGTTGTCATTTCCGCATTTGGGGGAGTGGATACAGGACGGGCAGCCGTCATCGCACGGGCAGTCCCGCACCATCTCATACGCGCTTATCAGCAGGGGTGAGAGGATCGCATAGGCCTTTTCCGCCAAACCTATCCCTCCTTCATGTCCATCATAGACAAATACCACGGGTTCCCCATCAGCTCCAAATGCCGGGGAGGACATCCCCCCGATATCCCAGCGGTCGCACAGGACATGGAGCGGCATAAGAGCGATAATTGCGTGTTCTGCTCCATGGAGACCCCCGGCAAGGTCCAAACCGGCTGTATCCAGGCTCTTTTTAATATCGGCCGGTGGGATAAACCAGAATGCCCGGGTCCTGAAGGTGAGTGGCGGAAGCGAGAGGGGCTCGATACCAATGATGGTATCCCCGCGTTTGATCTTGTAACCCGTGAAGTGCTCGGTCACCTCAACATCCCCGAATGAGCATCGCATGCCATTGACCTCTTTTGTTTCCAGCGTTTCAAGGATCGCCAGCTCCACTTCCTTTAACGGCTGGGTAGAGTAGTCCACGCTGGTTCCGGTTACGCGGATGTTGTGAGTTGCCGGATCCATTTCGTTGACGATATACGTTTCACCTTGGTGAAGCATGATGGCTCCCTCGTGTGCTTCGCGGTACGCCTGGCCCCGGTCCATGGTTTCGAGGAGCTTCCCCTGGCAGAGGACACGGAAGGTCTCTTGCGGCATCCCGTCAAGCCGTACTGCTTCTGCAGTCCGGCCCCTTCCTGAATATACCCACCCGCGGGAGGTCTTCCTAAGGAGATCATGTGACTGGAAATCGTGCAGGTATTCATCCAGGGTATCCCCGAAATATTGCCGGTCTGCACCCTCGTCAACCGGGAGTTCCGCTGCCGCACACAGGATGTGGCCTGCGAGGATATACGGATTTTTCAAATCGATAATTGCGTGCTCGTGCGAGCGGCTGAAGAACCGGTCCGGGTGGTGCATGAAATACTGGTCAAGCGGGTTTGCCTGTGCCACAAGAATGGCAATGGCTTCATCCCCTTTTCGCCCGGCCCGTCCGGCCTGCTGCCGCGTTGACATCATGGTTCCCGGATAACCGGAGAGGATCACTGCATCCAGGCTGCCGACATCAATCCCGAGTTCAAGAGCATTGGTCGAGACCACTCCCTTTAATGAGCCATCTTTCAGCTGTTGTTCGATTGTCCTTCGTTCCTCGGGCAGGAAACCTGCCCGGTATACCGAGATCGAATCAGCTGCCCGTGCAGAAGAGAGCCGGGCATCCTCGCGTGCCCAGAGGGTGAGGAGTTCTGCCATCTTCCGCGAACCGGTAAAACAGAGGGTCTGGAGATCTTCTTTTACACAGGACACGAGAAGGTCCTTTGTTTCATGGTGCGCGGATTTTTCACAGATGCCATTGAAAAAAGGGTTGTACAGGACGAAATGTTTTCTTCCATGGGGAGAGCCGTCTTCTTCGACACTCACAAAAACCTGCCCGGTCAGGCACCGGGCAAATTCCTGCGGGTTTGCAAGGGTTGCTGTGGAGAGAATAAACCGGGGCTCTGAACCATAATGACGGCAGAGGCGGAGGAGCCGTCGGATGACGAATGCAATATTTGAGCCAAAAACTCCCCGGTACCGGTGTGCTTCATCTATTACAATAAACTCAAGACCGGAAAGGAAATAGCGCCATTTGGCATGCCAGGAGAGTACCTGGTGCAGTTCGTGGGGGTTGGAGAGAATAATCCGGGATTTTTCCCGGATAGCTGCCCGTTTCGATTGCGGGGTATCCCCGTCATATATCGCAGAACGGGCCGAAATTCCCGTGAACCGGCTCAACTCATCAAGCGGGAGCAGCTGGTCGTTGGCAAGGGCTTTTGTGGGGTAGAGATACAATGCCCGTGCGTCGCTGTCGCATTCCAGGGCCGTAAAAACCGGGAGGTTAAAAGCAAGCGTCTTGCCGCTTGCAGTCGGGGTTGTGAGAATGACATTTCTGCCTGCCCGTGATGCATTGATCGCTTCACACTGGTGCGAGTACAGGCGGATGCCTGATTGCGTGAGATATCCTTCAAGTGCCGGGGACAGGGAGCAATCAAGTCTCCCGTACCGTGCGGTTACCGGTTCTGTTGTCTCAATATGGGTCACCCGTTCGCGATACGAGGGCACTGAGTCAAGAAGCCGGAGGAGATCAGGTACAGCCATAGGATTCCCCCATGAGATGGAAAAAGAGCCGGGCAAGCGAGACAACATCCTGCCGGTTATGGTCAAGGATGGGGACGAGCGGGCCGCAATTTCCGCTCCGCTGGTAGGCTTCGTAAAATTCCGGTACCATCTGGCCGGGGATGTCATCCTTCCGTTTGATTTCCAGTACCGCCTTTTCAAGTGCAGTGAGCCGGAGGGAAGAGAGCTCTCCTTTCCACCGCCGCCGGCTGAAATGGAGCATGTCGAAATGCGGGATTGCCACCGGGGATCCGAGCCCATAGTATGCAAGGCGATCCGTAAGATAGGGAAGATCGAAGGATTTGCCATTGAACGTAACAAGAGCCGGATGATCCCCGGAAAGGTGGCTGACAGTGGCCAGCAGTGCAGCCTCCTCTTCATCAATATCCCGCAGCAGGTACTGGGTGACACACAATTTTTCGTTCTCAACCGATCCGATACCAAAGAGGATGATGGGTCGGCCAAAGAGCCCCAGCGTCTCTATGTCAAAGAAAACAAAATCCTCCGGTTCATGCATTGCTGCAGTACCCAGGACACTGCGATGCGATCGCGAGTGCCGTCCCCCGATAAGGTTCATGATCTCAAGGGTATTTCCACCGGAGATGCGGGTGAGGACATCCTTCGCATTGTGACAATAGTGCGGATGCCTGCACAAATCGTTAAGCGTCAGGTATCCCCGTGCGTTCAGCTTCTTCCCTGTTGCCGGCCCGATCCCGTGTACAAGGCTGAGGTCCTTTTCTACCTCATCCCTGAAACGACCGGTATCGAAAGGATGAAAGGACAGGTCATGACGGCTCGTATGCGCAAAACATACACCCCCGGAATTTACCTCATCCCTGCCGCAAAAAACAGAATCGAAGTTCCTGCCCTGGTATTGGGAGAGGAGCGTTGCCAGAAGCTGTCGTGCTGCTTCATATTCGGAGGAGAAAACGAATGATTGCGAGAAACCCGCGCTGAAGACATTCCCTTCGCGGACAAACTCATACTCATGCATACCTGAAATACGCTGTTGCCAGAGCATGCCGGCCCGGTTGAAAAGGGGTGTCGCAGTCATTACCTGCACAAGAATCCAGCAGGGGAATTATTAAACTCCCGGCCGCGGGGAGTGAAAGTAAACGGGAAACGCAGTATTGTTCCAGAGCAAAAACCACACCATGATCTCTCCCGACCTGCACCTGACGAGATGCAACAAGAGCTCCTGATAACCAGAGAAACAACAAAAGAAATTTTCCCTTCACCAGAACACACTACTAGCATGAAGCGGCAGCGTTTCCGGCTATGGGGCATACATATCTTTTGAGGCTGAAATTCATGTCGGATATCCGGGGGGTTTTAATTGATCTGGACGGGGTTATGTATACCGGACGTACGCCGGTTCCGGGTGCTCGTGAAGCCATTTCCATTCTTGAAGAGCGGGGGTTCTCGTACCGGTTCCTGTCAAACACCACCCGAAACTGCCGCCACACCATAGCACAAAAGCTTGCCCTTATGGGACTTCCCATTCCGGAGTCTTTGATTTTTACCCCGGCGGTTGCTGCTTCCCGGTATCTGAAAAATTCCGGGAGGCACAATTACCGGTTTTTAATTACCGGAGATGTCATACGCGATTTCCCAAAAAACGAGAGAAAATCCCAGCAACAAAAGACCGACCTTGTAATCATCGGGGATGCCGGTGATGAGTTCACCTATGCAAATCTGAATGGTGCATTCCGGGACCTGGTTGACGGAGCGGATCTTATCGCGCTTGAACGGGACCAGTACTGGATGACATCGGAGGGCCTCTCACTCTCTGCAGGGCCGTTTGTCACTGCACTTGAATCCGCCACCGGGAAAAAAGCTCTCCTCATGGGAAAGCCATCACGGGCGTTTTTCGACCTGGCACTGGGGGACATGGGACTTGAGGCCCGTGATGCCGTCATGATTGGCGATGACATTGCCACCGATGTTGGCGGGGCGCAGGAGGCCGGGTTGCGGGGTGTTCTTGTCAGGACCGGAAAATACCGCGAGGATATTGCGAAAAAATCTGCAATCCGGCCGGATATGGTCCTTGACTCCATTGCGGATATTGAAAAGGTTGTCGAAGCAGCAGATTTGGGCCGGTGGGAGCGTTGACGGGGCAGGGCAGGGCAATTCGGGTAGCAGGAACGGTTCTTCTTTTTGCAGTACTTGCGACCTTGGTTTTTTCTCTTGCCGGATTTTTTTTCCCAGAAGAGCGTGTCATCTCCCCCCGTATTGATCCGGTCGTCTCCGGCCAGGCTCCGCTTATTGTCACCACCACGTATCCGTTCCAGGACAGAACCGCAACGGTATCCGTTACCGTAAACGGTTCGGTATACGAAGCGGCAAAAAGGGCGGACAAATCGGTCACCGTGATAGGAAACATCTCAGAAAACACCTGGATTCCAGAAAGTTACCGGGCAATGATCAATGACCCCGCCCAGGAACCGCTCTTTACGGATCTTCTGACGGTATTCCGTGAAATTCGCGTGGATGAGAACCTTGACAACGACGAATACCTGGAGTTGATCGCGGTCTATGTCCAGTCTCTGGGATATGAAACGCTTGAGGAGACCCCGGCAAAGTTTCCGGTCGAGACGGTCGTTGACCAGGCCGGCGATTGTGATGATAAAAGTCTCCTTCTTGCCGGCCTGCTTTCCCGTGAAGATTATTCTGTCGCCCTTCTCTCCTTTGGCCCGGAAAAGCACATGGCAGTGGGGATTGAATCTGAAGAATGCCCATATGGGAATACCGGGTATCTGTTCCTCGAAACCACGAATATCACCTACATAGGGGTCGTTTCCGGGAGCCTGGATAACGGGAGACCTATTGAATCAGAGCCGGTGGTCATCCCGGTAGGGAATGGTACAAAAACCTATACCCGCTGTGCCGAGACCCGGTATATCGAGGATATGCGGGTTCAGTCCCGAACGAAAGCAGAAGAAATGGAAGGGGTCATCCAGAAGATGGAGACCGCGCTTACCGCGGAACGGCAGGAGATCCTCGCGATGGAGAAACGCCTCCAGGGCCTGAAAACCACCGGTAACATTTGGGAATACAATACCCTTGTCACCACCCACAATGCAAAGGTTTCTGCATACAATACTGCGCTCCAGGACTATCATGATCTTTTTGCGCGCTACGAGACCAATGTCAATATCTACAATTTCATCATCAGCCACGAATTCGACCGCAAGGGCGTGTTCAACTTCATCAAAACCACGATGCCATCGTGAAATGACCGGCTGTTACGGATCAAAAACAACGATTGCAGGTGCGGGGCAGAGGGGGTCATGGGCAGCATTATTCCGGTGGTTCTCCAGCCGTACGAATGCTGTTTCACAATACTGCCGGGAATTGTCTACCCCGATAAAACGCCTTCCGTGTTTGTACGCGACAAGGGTTGTGGTACCGGCGCCGTTGAAAGGATCGAGGATAATGTCGTTTTGGTAGGTGAAGAGTTTCAGGAGCCGGCGCGGGAGTTCTTCCGGGAACATGGCCGGGTGATGAAAATCTTTCATCCGTATTTCCGGCGGGAATGACCATTTTCCCATCACCCATTCCTTGAACTCTTCAGCGGTGATATCAATGTTCTCCCGGTTCCCGGTTTTTTTATGCGTGATCTTGTCGAACACCTCGATAAACTCCCAGGTGTATTTGATGTAGGGCATCGAGGGGGATTTCCAGCTCCCCCACGCGGTGTATTTCGCATTGTAATTATTCTTCTCCCACAAGAACTCCGCTTTCCAGAGAAGCCCGAGGGATGCCAGCTGCCGGGATATGATGTGGTGGGTGGGGACGTAATCGGAAAAGAGCGGCTGGACATTGACTGCTATCCTGCCACCGGGTTTCAGGACCCGGGCACATTCCTTCCAGACCGCAAGAAGCGTGGTGAAATATTCGTTCCATTCATGCGTGTCATCATGGGGGTCCTGGGCGTACGAGTGCCCGAAGTTGTATGGGGGGGAGGTTATGATACAATCGATGCTCTGGTCAGGGATTTGTGATAGTACCTGCCGGGAATCACCGCAGATGATCCGGTTCACGAACGGTTCGACTGCCAGGGAATCAGGAGCAGCATGGCTCTTGTTGGCGGAGCGTGTCCCGTTTCGGATTTTTGCCTTGCCATCCTTATTCTGAACCTTTTCCAAACGCATGACCAGGTTTTCCTGAAATGTACTATTCCCCTGTGCCTGTTAAAGGATGTCGTTTTTTCCAAGCATGGTCACGTCAAAAGCGTTAATTGGGGCGATAGACATAGTGTGAATGAGAGTTCTTATGCTGCAGATCAAGAACCTGTCAGTTAATGTCGGGGACAAGGAAGTTTTGCACGATATCAACCTTACGATCGGGGGGGGAGAGACCCACGTGCTCATGGGTCCGAATGGTTCAGGTAAAACAACGCTCCTGATGACAATCATGGGCTTTTCCAGTTACGTTATAACCAAGGGCCAGATCCTGTTTAAAGGTGAGGATGTCACTGCGATGCATGCCCATGAACGGGCGCAGCGGGGTGTCGGCATGATGTTCCAGCGCCCGCCGACCATTTCCGGGCTGAAACTCGGAAAGATGCTCACGGCAATTTCCAAGACCAAGGAAGAGAACATACCGGAACTTGCAAAGATCGTTCATATGGACCGGTTTCTTGAGCGGGATATCAACAAGGGGTTCTCCGGAGGGGAGATCAAGCGCAGTGAAGTTCTGCAACTGATGATCCAGAACCCGGATTTCGTCATGCTTGACGAGCCCGAAAGCGGGGTTGACTTAGAAAACATCTCCCTTATCGGCAGGAACATCGGGGGCCTTCTGGAGAAAGACAAACATATTGTCGACCGGAAGAAGAGCGGCCTTGTTATTACCCATACCGGTTACATTCTCGATTATATCGACGCTGATAAAGGACATGTCATGTGCGACGGGGAGGTCAAGTGCCATGGGAACCCCCGTGAGATCTTAAAAGAGATACAACAGCGCGGTTACAAGGAGTGTCTTGAATGCAGGAGCCAGTAAAAACCCCCGGACTGTCAAGTACCGATAAGGAACGTCTCTCCCAGGCGGGCATAGATCTCGAAATGAAAAACCGCTGCGGAAGTTATCTCCAGATGGACCAGGATATGGTCCATGCTGCGTGCGATGAATCGGGGATCGAAGTACTCCCCTATAAAAAAGCAATCGAGAAGTACTCCTGGTTGCAGGATTATGCCTGGAAAGCGGTTTCACCGGATAAAGACGACATCACAAAATACGTTGCTGCGCAGGAAGATCCCCGGGGATATGTTATCATCGCCCATAAGGGCTCAAAAAATGTCCTGCCGATACAGACCTGTCTTTTCCTTGGACGGGACAAAATACAGCACGCCCACAATATCATCATTGCCGAAGAAGGCGCCGAACTGCACATAATTTCCGGCTGTGCGAGCGGTTCTCATGTAGGAAAGGGCGGGGCACATTACGGAATTTCGGAATTTTACATCAAAAAAGATGCCAAGATCAGCTTTACCATGATCCATTACTGGGGGGAGGATATCGAGGTCCAGCCCCGGAGTGCTTCAATCGTTGAGGAGAATGGGGTCTTCCTCTCCAATTATGTCTGCATGCAGCCGGTGAAAAAAATCCAGATGTACCCGACCGCTACGCTGACCGGCGCCAATTCTCTTGCACGGTTCAGCAGCATCGTGATCTCGCTTCCTGGTTCCCATATGGATCTTGGCTCCCGTGCCATTCTCGAAGCACCGGGTGCGAGCGCAGAACTCATCA
Source organism: Methanoregula sp. UBA276 (assembly GCA_002508495.1). GTDB lineage: Archaea > Halobacteriota > Methanomicrobia > Methanomicrobiales > Methanospirillaceae > Methanoregula. The sequence continues at coordinate 7,574 of DANA01000061.1, read as the reverse complement.
CGCGGGCCATCACCAAAGGAGGCACGATCATTTCACGGGGCCATATCAGGGGGAACGTGGCCGGGACACGGGGGCACCTTGAATGCAAGGGCCTGATCCTGAAGGACGGGATTATCTATGCAATCCCCGAGATAGAAGGTTCGGTTGTCGGCACTGAGCTCTCCCATGAAGCCGCAGTAGGAAAACTTGCAAAAGACGAGATCGAATACCTCATGGCACGGGGACTGGACGAGGATGAGGCAACCGCCACGATCATCCGGGGATTCCTGGATGTAAAAATTTCCGGTCTTCCGGAGGCACTCCAGCGGCAGATCGACGCTTCCATCGATGTTGCAGAGAAATCCGGTTTCTGATGAGGGTGTATGGTTGAATTTCCCCGGGCAGATGAACGTGCGAGAATGGTGGAACGCCAGATCGCTGCACGGGGAATTCACAACCCCCGCATCCTTGCGGTGATGCGGCAGATACCCCGCCACATTTTTGTTCCACCCCCGTACGACCAGTCCGCGTATGAAGACAATCCCCTCCCGATAGGAAATGGCCAGACCATCTCCCAGCCGTATATTGTTGCGGTCATGACCGAACTCCTGGACCCAAAACCGGAAGACACTATCCTTGAGATCGGTGCAGGATGCGGGTATCAGGCTGCGATCCTGGCTGCGCTGGCAAAAAAGGTTGTTACCATCGAACGGATACCCTCTGTAGCAGAACTTGCCCGGGTGAACCTTGCAGCACTGGGCATCGGAAATGCCTCGGTGATAATTGGCGACGGCACAACCGGCTATCCCGCTGCCGGACCATTTGATGGCATTATCATCACTGCTGGAACACCGCAGGTCCCAAAACCACTCCTCGCGCAACTTGCGGAGGGGGGACGGCTCGTTGCCCCGGCCGGCAGCCGGGACATCCAGGAACTGGTCAGGATTGTGAAAAAAGACAGCCAATTCACAGAAACGTACCACGGGGGGGTACGGTTCGTCCCCCTCATCGGGGAATACGGATGGGAAGGGGGCAATGCATGAAATGGTATGATGTGACCCGCCCTCTTGCAGCAGGCATGCTTGTCTATCCCGGAGACACTGCACCATCATTTGACCAGAAGGATCAGGGAAAATACCTGATAAGCGATCTCCACCTGAGCACGCATACCGGTACGCATATCGATGCCCCGGTGCATTACCTCAAGACCGGGGGGACCGTCGATACGATTCCCCTGGAGTACCTCATCGGACCTTGCCGGGTAATCGATATTCGTAGCGGGAACAGTCTCATTTCCCGCAAGCAACTCGTGGGACAACTGGGGAAGGAGAAGCGCATCCTGATAAGGACAGCCTATTCCGGAAAAAACACCTTTGAACGCGATTACCCGTCACTCAGCCTCGAGGCCGCAGAATATTTGATCTCCTGCGGGATCGTTTGTGTCGGCATTGATTCCCCCTCTATTGAATCGTATACCGGTGACGGGAGCGTTCACCGGCACCTGCTGCGGAATAACTGCACCATCATTGAACTTCTTGACCTGAACGGTGTGCCGGAAGGGGTCTGTGATATGATTGCCCTTCCCCTCCGGCTTGCGGGCCTTGACGGAAGCCCGGCACGGGTGATCCTCAAAGGAGATGGCTGAATGGATATTATTATTGAATCTGTAAACAAACTCGAAAAAATCCTTGAAAATTCGGGCTGTTCTGACGGGGGAGTCCAGCTGGATGTTGACCCGGATACCACAAACTGCCAGTACGAGAAAGGTGCCTGCATGACTGCTGATTTCGGAAGAAAACAGGGAATTTTTACCACGTTTGACCCAATCCGGGCCTGCACGAAGATCTCGTTCATGTTCGGGGCGCCACTCGACACTCCCGCGGCCCGGGGAGCTGCGTGTGCCATCATCAATGTTGCTGCAGGGTTCTTCTGCCTTGCCCGCACCCTGCACCCGTGTGCAGGGTCATGCCACGAAGCCTGCGGCAAAGACCTTGCCACAAGGCTTGCAGGCAGACAGGTCTTTATTGTGGGATCGATTCATTCTCTCCAGGCTACGCGGGGTCTTTTCTTCACCACGGACCCTGCTGCAGCAGACGTGTTCCTGATCGGGGGAGAGGGGCTTATCGATCCGGGGACTGGCGGGATCGTTGAACACTATGCAAAAAACGCACAGGTCATCTGTGTCGGGCCTTCAGCCGCCGGGGTTGCACGGTTAAACGATCTGGAACACTGGTGCCCGTACGGGAACTGAAAAGAGTTGCATTCAGGGAGACGAAGGCCGCCCAAACGCTACTATCATCTTCCGGGCAGACCAATACCACACTATGCTTTTCGGGTCCTCGGGGATACGAAGAAAATTCGACCAAATTCTGGTTGACACCGCAATCAGGGTCGGTTCAGCGCTTGCTCATACTTCGGGGGACGTGCTGGTCGGGATGGACACGCGCACAACCAGTCCCCTTCTCGCTCATCTGGTCATCTCCGGCATCATCGGCAGCGGGGGAACCGCTCACACCTGCGGGATGGTTCCCACACCGACTGTTGCCTATGCTACCCGGAATGCTCAGGCCGGGTGCATGATTACTGCCTCCCATAATCCCGAAGAGTACAACGGGCTCAAACTCTTCAACCCTGACGGATCCTCATTCACCCGCCGTCAGCAGGCAGACATGGAAAATCTTCTCAGAACAGGTCACTGGACTGACTGGGCACACCAGGGCAGCGAGCGCGCTTCTGATGCGCTCTTCCAGCACAAGAAGGCAATACTGGATTCCGTTGCAGTCGCAAGACCGGTGCGGGCAATTCTTGATTGCGGGAACGGTGCAGGGAGTATGCTCAGCCCATCGTTGCTTTCCGCTGCAGGAGTTAAGGTCATCGCGATAAATGCCAACCCGTCAGGTCATTTTGCCCGGCCATCGGAGCCCCTGAAAGAGAACCTTGAAAACATCGGGGAGATGGTCAGGAAGAGCGGTGCTGACTGTGCCGTGGTTCACGATGGGGATGCCGACCGCATGATGGCATTTGACAACCGGGGCAGGTATATCGGCGGGGATCATCTGCTGGTGCTCTTTGTGCAGTATCTTGGTGCAAAGCGTGTTGTCACAACCTCCGACGCATCAATGATCATCGATGAGGTTGCCGAAGTCCGGAGGACACCGGTCGGAGATGCCTACGTTTCCGAGGAACTCATCTCGTGGGGAGACTTTGGCGGCGAACCCTCCGGTGCATGGATATTCCCGAAGATCTCACGCTGTCCGGACGGTCCCTTTGCTGCTGCACTCTTTTGCGAGATCGCATCACAGTGGGATGTGGCAGAAAAGATTGATTCCATGCCCTGCTATCCAATCCTCAGGGAATCTTTCCCGCGTCCGGATGCACAGGAAACAGTCACTGCTCTTGGGGCATCCAGCCCGACCGATGGGATCCGGGTTGCTGACGAATCCGGTTGGTACCTGATCCGGGCAAGCGGGACGGAGCCCAAGATCCGCGTTACCGCGGAAGGAAAAACCCTGCAGGATGCAAAGAACATGCTGGCAGCGGCAAAAGATAGGATAAAACAGGGGAAAACTGCTTAAATGTTGTAAGGAGAGCTGTACGTATGGAGTGTGTCGTTCTCGCTGCAGGGGAGGGGAAACGGATGCGTCCCCTCACGGCGAAGCGTCCAAAAGTGATGCTCCCGCTGGCCAACAAGCCGATGATGGAGCACCTCGTCCTTGCTGCAAGGGGTGCAGGGATCACCGATTTTATCTTTGTTGTCGGTTATGGGGAGCGGGAGATACGCAGGTATTTTGGGGACGGGGCAGCATGGGGCATTCATGTAAAATACACCCCCCAACGACAACAGCTTGGCACTGCCGATGCGGTGCGGGCAGCTAGGGATCTCGTCACCGGCAAATTCCTTGTCCTGAATGGCGACATGATCCTGACGACAGAAGATCTCGCGAGCCTCTCCCGCCAGCCCGCGCCATGCATGGGCACCAGCACCACCCACCACCCGCAGGACTATGGCGTTGTGGTCTGCGAAAACAACCTGATTGTATCCCTTGAGGAGAAATCACAAAAGCCCAAATCCACCACCATCAACGCGGGGGCATACCTCTTCTCACCCGATATCTTTGACCGTATTGACAGGGTCCGGCCATCAAGCCGGGGAGAACTCGAGCTCACCGACGCCCTTCTGGAACTGATTGCAGCAAAAAAAATGCATGCATATCCCCTGTCTTCGTGGATGGATGTTGGCCACCCGTGGGACATGCTCGATGCCAACACCACGATGATGGAATCACTTGCATCAGGGAGCGAGGGAACAATCGAAGACGGAGTCTTCCAGAGCGGGGCGGTTGTTGTCGGGGAGGGGAGTGTCATCAAATCCGGAACATATATTGAGGGCCCCTGTATCATCGGGAAGAACTGTCGAATCGGCCCTCACGCATACATCCGGGGTGCAACCAGTATCGGTGACGACTGCCATATCGGGCATTCCGCCGAGATAAAGAATTCGATTGTCATGAGCGGGACCAGGATCCCGCATTTTAATTATATCGGGGATTCCATCATCGGATCAGACTGTAATTTCGGGGCGGGAACCAAGATTGCCAACCTGCGCCACGATCATAAGACCGTCCGGGTATGCGGAAAGGACACGCGGAGGAAAAAATTCGGTGCGGTTGTCGGGGATGGCGTACAGTTTGGTATCAATTGTTCAGTCAATGTCGGCACGATGATCGGGAGTGACACCCGATTTGGGCCAAACTCGTACATTGAAGGGTGTATTGGGGACAAAACGATTATCCGGTAGGTGAATTATGCAGGCAGTTATTCTGGCAGCTGGAGAAGGAAAACGGGTCCGACCATTGACAAGGAGCAGGCCAAAGGCACTTATCCCGGTGGCTAACCGTCCGATTATTGATTATGTCATCGATGCGCTCTTAAAAAATGGCATCCGCGATATCATCGTTGTTGTTGGGTACCGCAAGGAGCAGGTAACCCGGTTCTTAAACCAGCTCGATGTCCCGGTTGAAGTTGTTGTCCAGCATAAACAGCTTGGCACGGCAGATGCCCTTCGGTGTGCAGAATCGAAGATAACGGGGGATTTCCTTGTCCTTCCCGGTGACAATTATATTGATCCCCGTTCGATTGCACGCATTAACGGGATTCCCAACGCGATGCTGGTGCGGGAGCACCCGAACCCGTCAAATTTCGGCGTGGTGATGCTCAAGGACGGGTATGTCATGGAGATCGTGGAGAAGCCCGAACACGCCCAGAGTCTCATGGTCAGCACCGGCATTTACTCGCTCAAAAAGGAGGTCTTTTCCTATATCAGAGGAAATGACCTCACGGATGGAATTGCTGCCATGATCCGTCAGGGTATCCGGGTCCAGGGAGTTCCAGCCGATGACTGGCAGGATGCAATCTTTGCATGGGACCTGTTAAAGATGAACCGCCGCCTGCTCCACCAGATTCCCCCCGAACGGGAAGGTACGATAAGCAGGCAGGCGATCATCCAGGGAACGGTCCATATCGGAAAAGGATCCACCATCGGGCCAAATACGATCATAACCGGGCCGGTCGTGATTGGCAATGACTGTACGATCGGGCCGAACTGCTGCATCCTGCCCAATACGAGCATTGGTTCGCGAGTCACCATTGAACCGTTCACCCAGCTGGGCGATGCCGTCATCATGGATGACACATCGATAGGATCACATTCCCGGATAATGGACACCATTATCGGCGAGCGGTGTTCACTTGCGGATCATTCATCTGCCGGGACAGCAACGGGACTGCTGGAGATCGAAGGGGCAGCAGTGCGGTCGCAGTTCGGGGCGATTCTTGGCGATTCGGTTGTCAGTGGCCCGTTCTCGACCTACCGCAATGCAATACTCGGCAACAATGTAATCGTTGAGGAACAGAAGAGCATCACGTCGCGGATCATCCCTGACGGGTCTACGGTGATATAACGTGTGTGGTATCGTCGGCTATATCGGGCGACGGGATGCCGCACCGATCATCGTTGAAGGGCTCAAAAGACTTGAATACCGCGGTTACGACTCATATGGTATCGCAACATCAGGGACCGTCCTTTCGCTTGACAAACACAAAGGGCGGATCTCGGACAATTCCGGTTCGGCACTTTCCCTGAAAGGAAAGTCCGGCATCGGCCATACCCGCTGGGCAACCCATGGGGTTCCCAGTGATGCCAATGCCCACCCCCATACCGACTGTTCAGGAAAGATCGCCCTTGTCCATAATGGCATTATTGAAAATTTCAGTGAACTCAAACGCCAGCTGCTTGCACGGGGGCATGTATTCAGGTCGGATACAGACACGGAAGTCGTTATTCATCTCATCGAAGACGCATATCGTTCGAGCGCCGACCTCCTCAGGGCGGTCCAGGACGTCCTGCCGTTACTCAAAGGGTCCTATGCGTTCATTGTCGTGACACCGGGCGAGGGACGACTGGTAGCTGCCAGGTATGCCAGCCCGCTCGTTATCGGGATCGGCGATGGTGAGAATTTTGCTGCCTCCGACATGACCCCCATCATCGAGCATACCGAACGGGCAGTCTTTCTCGAGGATGGGGACGTTGCTTCCGTTACCGCAGGAACTATCGAGATCTTCAACCAGGGAAACGTTGTCAGCCGCCCGGTTGAGTTGATCGACTGGTCGCTCGAAGACGTGAAAAAAGGCGGGTACCAGCATTTCATGCTCAAAGAAATTTTTGAACAGCCTCTTGCATTCTTCAACACCATCCGTTCTGTTGATATGGAGACGTTGCCGGCACTTCTGAAAAATCCCCCTTCCATAACGATCGTTGCCTGCGGGTCATCATACAATGCCGGCCTCATCTTCAAATATCTTCTCGAAGAGTCCTGCAGGATACCCGTGCGGATGGAGTTCGCATCAGAGTTCCGGTATTTCCCGCCACCAGTCGAAGGGCTGGTTATCGGGATCACCCAGTCCGGGGAGACTGCAGACACGCTCATTGCCCTCCGGCAGGCAAAAGCACACAACTGCCGGACGCTTGCCATCACCAATGTCCTTGGCAGTACCGTCAGCAGGGCTGCTGATACCACCCTTTTTATGTCTGCCGGCCCGGAGATCAGCGTTGCCGCAACCAAATCCTTTGTTGCCCAACTGGCTGTCCTGATGCAGATTGCAAACGCACTCTGTGGCAGAAAATGCGACGAGATGCTCCAGCGGGCCCACCAGGCCATTGAAGAGGTTTTACTCCTCGACCTCACCGATGCAACCAACCTCTGCAAGGGTGCATCAAGTATCTTTTATGTCGGCAGGGGACCGTTCTACCCGGTCTCACTGGAAGGCGCCCTCAAGATGAAAGAGATCTCGTACATTCATGCCGAAGGGTATGCTGCCGGGGAGTTGAAACACGGGCCTTTTGCACTGCTCTCAACACAAACACCCGTTATTGCTATCTGCATGCCCGGGGACACGTACGGGGTTATGCTCTCCAATATCAAAGAGATGAAAGCACGGGGAGCACCCGTGATTGCTGTCGGTTGCGAAACGGATTCCGAACTTATCGACGTTGTCGATATCTTCATTGGAGTTCCAAAAACCCCCGGGTTCGTCCA
>DANA01000087.1 GCA_002508495.1 Methanoregula sp. UBA276 | reverse complement strand
CTCACCGCCCGGGCGCTGGGCGCCAAGGGAATGTACCTTGCCGCATCCGACAAAGGCGTGGTGCAGAGCATCGCCGATGTGGTAAAACGCTGGGGCGGGGAGTTCTTCTGCCAGGACAACGTGAAGTGGCGCTCCTGCATTAAGGAGTGGAAGGCAGACGGCGGAACAGTCGTCCACCTCACCATGTACGGCCTGAACCTGCCGGACGTGATCGAGGAGATCCGGCCGCAGCAGAAGATCCTCGTCATTGTCGGGGCCGAGAAGGTGCCCGGCGAGATCTATGGTCTTGCCGACTATAATGTGGCCGTCACCGGCCAGCCGCACTCCGAGATCTCGAGCCTCGCCCTCTTCCTCGACCATCTTGCACGGGGAAAGAACCTTGCGCTCGATTTCCCCGGCGCCCAGATCAAAATCATCCCCTCAAAGGCAGGTAAGCAGACGGAGGGGCGGTGAACGAGCGGGTGCTCATTGCCGGGTTTGCCACCCGGCACGTGGCACAGTCAGCCGCAAAAGCGGGGTACGAGGTCTGCACGGTCGACCATTTCTGCGACCAGGACCTCTCCTGGTTCACCAACGACCGGGAGAAGTTTACGGATCTTGCCGACCTTCCCGATGCCATCAGCCGGATCCTGCGCCGGCGCAAGTTCGATTATTTCGTCCCGACCTCCGGCGCCGAGATCCTGCCCGTCGCCATCCCGCTTCTCGGAACAGATCGACGATCCATTCGCAGGTTCATGGACAAGCTCGATACCCAGCACTTTTTTGAGGAGATCTGTGTGCCGGCCCCCCGGATCCTTCCGGAGGGAGAGTACCCTGCCATGGTCAAGCCCCGTACCGGTGCCGGGGGATGGCGGAACGCGGTTATTGAGACCGATGCGGCAATGGCGGCATGGCGGGAGCGGTACGAGGACGCCCCGTATATCCGGCAGGAGATCATTGACGGGGTTCCGGCAAGCGTCTGCTGCATTGCAACCGGCTCGCAGGCAATGGCCGTTGCCACGAACGATCAGATCCTGCGGGGCGGGAACGGCGAGTCGGCATACGGGTTCTCCGGGTCTGTCACCCCAACGCAAAATCCGGCCCGGGAAGAGATGCAGGCCCTTGCCGGGTGGGTTGCGGCAAAGAGCGGGTGCGTGGGGACGATCGGCGTTGATTTTGTCATCGGGAATGACGGGCCGGTCGCAATCGAGGTGAACCCGCGTTTCCAGGGCACGGTGGATACGGTGGAGATGGCAACCGGTGCAAACCTCTTCTCCCTCCACCTCAACGCGTGCCAGGGAATGCTGCCGCCAAAATCGCCTGCCGCCTCGCGGGTTGCCTGCCGCTCCATACTCTTTGCCGATAAGGACATCACCATAAATGAAGACTTGAGCCGGTTCCGGGAATTTGTTGCCGACATCCCGTGGCCCGGTACTGTCTTTGAAGAGGAGCAGGCGGTCGTGAGCGTGTACGGGTGGGGCCCGGACCGTACGGCTGCTCTTGCACTGCTGGATAAACATATTACCACAGTCCGACAATATATGCGCTGATGGATCCAACCGAAGATATGCTCAATGATCCGGCGGTCCGCGCCTATCTCCACCGCCTGGTCGGGGACGAGGGGCTCAATCTCCTCGAACGGTTTCCCGAAGGCGGGGAGTTCAGCGATGAAGACCTTGCGGCAAAGACCGGGATCAATTTAAACTCGGTCCGGCACACGCTTTACACGTTATACGAGCGCCGCCTTGCCGAGTACCACCGGATCAAGAACAACGAGACCGGCTGGCTCACGTACCTCTGGCAGCTGCGAACCGACCATATCCCCGGTGCGCTCCGGGAAGACCTGGAATCGGTCCTTGAGAAGCTCTCGCGCCGGGAAAAGTTTGAGGAGGAGAACGACTTTTACATCTGCAAAACCTGCCACACTATCTCCACCTTCCCGGTAGCCATGAACACCGACTTTGTCTGCCCGCAGTGCGACGAGCCGCTGGGCCATTTCGACAACGAGATGCTCCTCAAAGCACTCAAGAGCCGCATCGAATCTATCAAGAACACGCTGGGTCATGCCTGATTGGGCAAAAATCCCGCCGGAAGAAGTGCTGCGGGTGGCAGGCTGCAGCAGAAAAGTCATCGCTCACTGCCGTGCTGTCCGGGACTGCGCCTGCGAATACGCGGCCCGCTGCCCGGATGCCGACTTCTCTCTTGTCGAGACCGGTGCCTGGCTCCATGACATCGGGCGGAGCATCGACCATTCGATCCGGCATGCCCAGGCCGGCGCCGACCTGCTCCGTTCCCATAATTTTCCTGAACCGGTGGTGAGGATTGTTGAGTGCCACCTTGGCGCCGGTCTCACGGCCGAAGAATGCACAGCGCTCGGCCTCGATGCCCGGGACTGCATGCCCCGGACCATTGAAGAGAAGATCGTGACCCATGCCGACAACCTCATTGCCGGCACCACTCGCATCACCATCGAAGAGAGCCTCGCTTCCGCCTCCCACCTTTCAGAAGAGATACGCCAGCGGATGTTCCGGCTTGCGCAGGAAGTGGAATCGCGCTGCGGGCGGACCTGACCAGTCCCGTTGCGAACGTTATTAGCCGGGGGTTTTTGTGGGGAATCCGGCAGTTTTGCCGTTCGTGGTACATGGAGCAACGGGCGCGTGTATTCACGGGGGAAAAAGGGTTTTAAAAAAAAAAATTGCTCTCCTAATTTTGATGAATGGCCGCCGCCCCGAAGGACGCCCCGCGGCGGCTTCAATGTGCGGGATTCCTTGTACGGTAATCTGCCCCGCCGTGCCCCGTGAGGGGCCCTGAGGCGGGGGACCATCCCTTTGTCCAATCCTCCTGATTTTCATCGTTCGGGTGTGAACACACGTTCATGCCGGTTTCTACAGAGCAAACTATTGTTATCGGGAGTAGCAGCCACCTGTGGCAATGTCGGATTGAAAAAAATCACTCGTATGCTCCCAGAGACATTCGAGTACACCACCCCTGCTGAAATGCGCAAAATCAGGACGCGCGAGAGAATCATGTGGATCCCGCTCAAGAAAACTTCGGGTGGAGATCGGAAACCCGCCTTTTTCTCCCGCATCATGAGCCGGGTCCGGAACAATGAGACCGGCTGGCTTTTTTTTAGTCGTCCCACATTTCCCGATATCGCGAGATGTGACCTCCTGATGGATTTTTCTTTGGGATTACCTGCACAGAATTACTAATTACCCTCTATTTCCTCTCTGGTCATCTTCGACTTCCAGCGCTTCAGCGCCCGACTGGCACTGCAAAGGATCGATATCGGGCCGGAGAACGATCTCATTCATGGGGATCCGCAGGATATTCCGGATACCCCCGGCAGTCGAGAAGTTCCGCATATCTTTTCCATACGCGATGAGGGAGGGAATGAAGATCGGCTCGTCAACCTCCCCCTGTTCCCGGACATACGACAGGCGGTGAATGGAATACAGCCCCAGCAGGAATGAAAAAACAAAGAAGAAATCCCAGTGCTGGAGATGGAGGGTAGGGATGGTGATATTTACGCCGGGGCTCTTCCATACCAGGTTCCAGACCAGTTCGCACTCGGCAAGATTATCAACAAAATATCCCCCCACGATCGGAGATATGCCGGCAGCCAGTGCCGTGAATATGCTGATGCCTGCAAGATAGGAAGTTGCCGACCCTTTCGGTGCAAGTTTCAGGCCAATATTACCGGCTGCAAGTGTGACACCGGCAGCGGAAATCCCCATAATAATATGGATAATGACCAGAAGCGGCAGAGTCATTGCATGGGGTTCGGGAAGGTTAGTAAAGGTCAGGGCAAGGAAACAGAGTATGAACAGGGGGCCGGCAACATTGAGGGCCGACTTGTTGCTGAACCGGTCGGTAATCGAGCCCCAGAGCGGAAAGGACAGGATGCTGCATAACTGGCTCACGATAGACAGGAGGATGACCATGGTGATATCAAGAGACAGCCGTTGCAGAAGGTATACCGTGAGGAATGGGGCGGCAAGATTGACGGCAAAACTCCAAAGACTCAGGAAGAAAATCAGGTTCCGGAAATTGTCATCAGCGTACCACTCGGTCAACCGGCAACGGAGCGGGATGCCCGGTGTCGAGATCATTTGGGGTTCAGGGGTTTTTATCAGGTAGTAGGTTCCCGCAAGACCGATGAGGCTCCCGACAAGAAAGATCAGGGAGTAGCCATAGGCCGGGGTCAGCTGGTCATCGCTCTGCCAGATATCGAGGAAAAAACTGGCACAGAGGCTGAGCACCGTTGCGAGCCCAAATGAGAGTGCCATCCTCCGTGAGAAGAACATGCCGAGGATCTCGTTGGGGATGAGGTCCCGCATCCAGGATTTCCAGCTGCAGTGCTTGACAGACGATATGCATGAATACAGGATGAGGAAGAAGACAAGGCAATAGATCCCGGCCTGAGGGGAGAACAGGATGGGAATCAGGGCAATGATAACCCAGAGCCCGCGGGAAAAGAGCGTTGCAACAACCGTAATGAGGCGACGGTTCCGGATTTTCTCAATAAGCCCTACCGCGGGGATCTGGATCAGCTCCGCAATCGCCGGAATTGCCGCGATGAGTCCGATCACAAGGTTGGATGCGCCCAGTTCAAGGGCGAATGCGATGAGGAAGATGCCACCGGTCAGGGTGATGAAAGCATGAGTCGTGAGGCCATCGAAGATAATAAGCGATAATCCCTGCTCAACCTCGTCTTTTGAGAGTTCGGGGGTTGGGATGATGGGATTCATCAGGTATCCGTTCTGTCAGGGTCGTCCATTAAGCCGCAATTGAGGCCGGAAATATCTGGTAATTGTGTCTGTTTGGAAGAATATAATCTGTACGTCCAAAAAAACAGAGATTGATGAAGGGAAGTAGAGAATAGTTCCGGTAATCATCGCCCGGAAGACCGATGAAAAAGGGAGAGGGGGGATGGCATTTCCTGCCCNNAAACGATTCCATTTCCGTTTCAAGAAAATTCAGGTGCAATGAGATCCAAATGGATCAAAAATAACCGTGTTTTTTTGGACTGAAGAACAAGGGTTCGAGAATAAAACGTGTTTGGGTCGTCATCAGGTATGGGGCTAAACCATGAGTTTGGTAAACAGCCTCATGGGGGCTGCCGCCCATAAAAATGCCCGCATGATGAGGATTCTTTATCTCCAATCGGGGTCGGTGTGACGCTGTGCCGGGTCGCACCCGGGCAAGGCGGTTGCAGGGATTTCCAAGAACCGGGCGAAAGTATTCATCGTACGCGCCAGTTTCAACAAAGAATCTTTTGTTTTTGACAAGGGAAAAAACCCGCTGGATAATGGAATTTTTTTTTAAAAAGAGCCGAAGGATTTTTTTGGTCTGGTTGTTCGTAGGTTTTTTTATCACCAGGGGAGAACACTTCAGTGGTTCCTCCGGGGCGGTTGCTCTGCCCCGGCACCCGCAGGAAACCCCGGTCAGCCTCTCCCCCCAAAGACCACTTCTCTGAAACGGGCCCCCGCGGGAAAACCTCACCTCACCTCACCATCCGGGCGGCTTTTATCATTACTTCCTGCAATCCCGGGGGGAAAACACCTTGTTATTTCTCCGGGATCCTGCGTAGGAATGGTGAGCCGGGCAAACGAGCGAGAAAAATTATCGGATCGCCAACTGAAATGTTGGCTGAATCAGCACAAAGTATTCATACCGGCGATCCGATACGCCTATATTACCGTACGTAAGTTGCGTGTACAGGTTATGGATGCGAAATGGATCTTGTCTTACCACTCATCATCCTTATTGCACGGATTGTCGAAACCACGATGGAGACGATCCGGCTTGTCTATGTAACAAAAGGCCACAAGTACCTTGCATCGGGTATCGGGACACTGAAAATCGGTGTCTGGGTTTTATCAACAGGGCTGGTGCTGACAAACCTTGATAATATCCCGGGTATTCTCGCGTACATGGCCGGATACGGGATTGGGACACTCTTGGGTATGACGATTGAATCATGGATTGGTCTTGGCACGGTAATTATCCGGATGTTCTGTACAGAGGAACCCGAACCGCTGATTCGGCGGATGGGAAAAATGGGATTCGGGACAACGCGGATTAACGGGTCAGGCCAGTTTGTGCCGGCGGTTGCGGTTCTTATCAGTATTGTTCCCCGGACGGAACTGAAGCATCTCCTGGTAATGCTCAAGCGGGATTACCCGAAGGTCCATTTCACCATCGAGGAAGTCTCGACTATGAGTGAGCGGGAGATCTATTTCGGGGGACGCACAAGCCGTACTATACGCGGATTCCTGGGATGCGGGTGAGAGAACATACTGCGATGACCGGGCATGTTCATTTCCAGGTATACAGGTATCCCTTGTCGTGAACGTTTAGCCCCGGTCTTCTTTGGTTTCAAACCGCTCTTGGGATCGTCACGAGGATTCTATGCCCATCGTCTCACGGTTCTTTTGGAGATAATGTACGTCTCGTTAATCTCGTTGGTGCTTCGTATCCCTTCTTCATAGAATACGACTGCGTTGGTCCTGATCTCCCCTGTCGCATTCACCCAAAAGCACCTGTTCGGTGCTCTTTGAAAGCGGATATAACTACGGTCACGGTTTTTGGACAGTGACTCTGGCACGCTATCATTAGTATTCAACGGGGAGGAGGACGAATTTGTTAACCTCCTCTGTAGTATCCCGAAATCATTTGACATCAAATGTAAATATCGATGTGAGTAAACTATCAGATCGGGATATCGAGAGAATAATCAAGCAATGGCTGAAAGAAAAGCCGGTTGCAGAGATAGCTCGGGATTTCCAAGTCACTCGCCAGCGCATCTACCAATTGATCAACCGATTCAAACAGGATTTGGCATTTCCTGAGTTTCGTTGTCCTGGGAGAAAGCCAGATCCTATCGATTCAACAACCGAACAGGTAATTCTGGAATCATATTACGAGAACGATCTTGGTCCCGTTCATCTTGAGAAAAAGATCGAACAAACACATGGGATCCATATTCCTCACAACCGGATCTACCGTGTCCTTCTCTCACACGGGCATGTTGAGGTGAACATGAAGAAACGGAAACAACGGAAGTACGTCCGCTACGAACGGGCTCATTCTATGTCGCTATGGCAAGGTGACTGGAAAGAGTTCGAAATTGACGGAACTAAACGATGGGTTGTCGCGTTTATCGACGATTCGTCCCGGCTCATTACCTGCTACGGTGTCTTCGATTCTCCTAC
>DANA01000048.1 GCA_002508495.1 Methanoregula sp. UBA276 | reverse complement strand
GTAGTCAAAACTCTCGGTGCAGAAGAGCCCGATGACCAGCCGGATTGCCGTTGCATACGGTACGAGGAGGTCGTTGTTGCTGGTGCGGATCCGGGCGAGTGCCTGCACCGCGCAGGGGACACCGACAACAGCAATGTGCCGGTATTTCCGTACTATGACTGCCTCCTTGAGTGCTGCAAGGAGGGGCACCCACCAGTTGTAGCGGCTGCCGGCCTGCTGGAGGAGAACAGCGGATTTTGTGATGACTGCGGATGTTGGTTTCAGGGTGAACCGGTCTTCTGCCACCGTAACAACGGCGTCGATGAGCCCGGACTCAAGTGCATGGGAAAGAATGGCAGTGACAGCACCGCCACTCTGGCGGTGGGGGATGTCATATGCGGCTTTTGCAGAGATCAGTTCAAGGTAGTCTCCCAGTGTTTCTGCAGGCCTTGAAATAACCCGTGGACAGGCATCGTAACATGCACCACACAAGACGTTATCAGTTGCCTGCTTGCAGTACCCGTTGCTGACGGGACAGTTCACCACCTCTCCATCGGGAAACGAGAGTGCATCGGCCGGACAGACCGCAATGCAGGCCCCGCAACCGGAACACCTGCCGGTGTCCCATATCTCGCTTTTCAGATCCTGGTAACTTTTTGCTGTCATCTCGCTCACTCCCACGTATATTTATTGGCAAACGGTCGTGCACTCGAAGGTATGATCCGGCTGTAGTCCGCTTCAAGCAGGATAACGGGATCAATACCAAAGGATGCCGCAAAGTCCGCAAGGATCGGTGCGAAACCGGCTTTCTCTTCTTTGGTGACCGGAACCTGCCGTGCCCCGACACCAAGGTATCTCTCATCAATACTGCCACGGATAACGATCTCGCCCCCGTGGATGCCGCTGCCGACCCCCCGCTCGCTGACCGGGGCACTATCATTAAGCCCGAGGACGATGAGGAGGCCCCCGGCCATGTACTCACCAAGGAATGCCCGTGCAGATCCCCCGACAACAAGTACCGGCCGCTTTCCCATGAACTGCTTCATGTGGATCCCGCCCCGATACCCGATATTGTCCCGTACAAAAATTCGCCCACCCCGCATACTGTGGGCGACCGCGTCACCGGCACTGCCATGGATGATCACGGTTCCTTTGTCCATGGTGTTCCCCGGTGCATGGTCGGCATTTCCATGGACGATGATGGTCGGCCCGCTCATGAACATGGCAAGATCCCCCCCGGGGACCCCGTTGATGGTTATCGTAACATCGTCACCCCGCAGCCCGTCACCGATGAACCGCTGGCCGAGTATGTTGTCGAGGATGATCTCTTTACCCCCCCTCGCAACAATGGTGCGAATCTGCTCGTTGAGCTGAGTATAGTGGATGTCCCGGGCATTGATATGGACTGCACCCATGTTATGCACCCACCGTTTTCACATCAAGAACCTGCAGGAGTCCTTCGTCCAGCATGTATCCTCTGAGCCGGTCGCGGTTGCCCCGCAGGCTCTCAATGCTGTTGATGCCGGCCGCGCCCATGAGTTCGGCCAGTTCGAGTGTCCAGCCATGAATAAGATTCCCTACCTGGACGGCATTGGTCTCCGGGTCAAGGCGCTGCACGAGTTCCGGTTTCTGCGTTGCAATACCCCATGCGCAGGTGCCCTTGTAGCAGGTGCCGCAGACCCGGCACCCCATGGCAACGAGCGCTGAAGTCCCGATATACACGGCATCGGCACCAAGACAGATGATCTTTGCCACATCGGCACTCTCCCGGATGCCGCCGCTTGCAATGATGGAGACCTCGTTCCTGATCCCCTGGTCGCGAAGTTTTGCGTCAACGCTTGCAACGGCTGCTTCGACCGGGATGCCCACATGGTCGCGGAAGACCCGGGGCGTTGCACCGCTTCCCCCGCGGAACCCGTCCACAACCACCGCATCCGCACCGGAACGGGCAATGCCCGCTGCTATCGCCGCGGAGTTGTGGACCGCTGCTATCTTGACAAAGATCGGTTTTTTCCACTCGGTCGCTTCCTTGAGACTGATGACGAGCTGTTTTAAGTCCTCGATACTGTAGATGTCGTGGTGCGGTGCGGGACTGATGGCATCGCTGCCTTCCGGTATCATGCGGGTGCAGGAGATGTCGGTGCAGACCTTGTCCCCCGGCAGGTGGCCACCGATACCCGGCTTTGCACCCTGGCCTATCTTGATTTCGATTGCTGCGCCGCGTTCCAGGTAATTGATGTCAACACCGAACCTTCCCGATGCTACCTGGACGATCATGTGGTCCTGGTATGGGTACAGTGATTCATGAAGCCCCCCCTCGCCGGTTCCCATGAAGGTGCCGATGCGGCTCACGGCTTTTGCAAGCGCGGTCTGGGCATTGAGGCTGATCGCCCCGTAACTCATGTGGCCGATCATGATGGGCGTTTCTATCTGGAGGTTTGGGGTGAGGCGGGTCATGAGTTCTACATCCCCGTCCGGTAACGGGCGGAGGCGGAGCGACGCGGGTTTCTTGCCAAGGTAGGTACGCAGTTCCATGGGCTCACGCAGGGGGTCGATGCTCGGGTTGGTGACCTGGCAGGCGTCAAGCACGAGCTGGTCGAAGATGATCGGGTATGGCTTGGCGTTTCCCATGCCGGACAGGATGATCCGCCCGGTCCGTGCCTGGTTGAAGATCGCCTCGCGGACCTCCCGAGTCCAGACCGGGTGGCTGCGATAGTTACCGGGTTTCTCTTCGATCTCGATCGCATCCCGCGGGCAGAATGCACTGCAGCGATGGCAGGCAACACAGTTGCGTGAATTTATCCGGATCGTATCGT
>DANA01000059.1:29225-48626 GCA_002508495.1 Methanoregula sp. UBA276 | reverse complement strand
GGGGGGTTGGATCGATTTTGAAAATTTTAGGTGGGGGGGTTACCAATTGACCCCCCTCCTCATAATTGAGTATGCCCCTCTTTTTTGCATCGCCCTTCGTGATATTTCGCGTGGAGTTTCCGGCGTAACCAGAGGATTGTACAGGCTACCCGCAAACGGGTAGGGGGGTCCCCGGGAGACTAAAGGGGGAGGGGGTATGCCGGGTACCCCCCCACCCCCATGCCAGGGGGGTACGGGGAAAATAAAAAAAATCATGGGGGGGGTTGGATCGTTTTAAAAAATATTGATGGGGGGATTACCTGTTGATTCCCCATCCAATTTGTTTCCGAACGCTGCGGTAACGAACGCTATCGTGAGACGTTCCAAAAAATATACCAGCGGTTGTTTTTTAAATTTTTTGGGTAATGCCCTGTTCCAGCCCCTTGATACGGGAAAGAATTACGAGGGAAAAATTCGAAAGATTGCTATCCCAAAATGCACGACAACAAAGTAATCCTGATCAGGACAGGAAAACGCTGACACTTCAGGGGCTTCGCCCCGCCGCTAAGGCGCCCGATTGCGATAGTGTTGTATTACCAGGATCTGGATTTCTGGTAGTACCGGGGAATCGGATGCGCCCCCGCTTCCAATAGGGGCTGGATCGGAATTTTACCTTTTATTAATGAGAATGTCTGAATCGCAGTAACCTCCAAATGATGGTACCGTTTTTCTCTTTGAAACCGAATTGAAGCCGCCGCGGGGCGTCCTCCGGGGCGGCGGCAGTCCATCAAAATGGGAGTATAGAGGGATCAGAGGTCATCATTAGAGCATTTCGTGTTTTTCTTGGGAATCAATGGATAAACCCAATGTCTCAAAAACAAGGATACCAGATGGTGGGTGCCGGATCTTTCACCGTTTTTTGGTCTCCCTGTTGCGCCGTAACACCCGCAACATGAGCACACCTGCCATACCCGCGAACATAAATATCTCCGGTACAAATTACCGGTAACCGTCAGGAAGGTTTTGTCTCCCAATGCCCCGGCAACCAGAGAAAGAAAAAGATGCTGCACGGCAGGAAGGCCGGGAATATTATCAGGAAGGAATTGCCTGTGGCAGGGAAGGGCGGCACGAGGACGCCCTGTTGGCCTTCTCGCGCGCCCTTGAAGCTGATCCGGCGCTTGCGATCGCCTGGGTTGGCCGGGGATTTGCGCTTGGGAAACTCGGGCGCTATGAGGAAGAGATCATCTGCTGCGATAAGGCGATTGAACTGGATCCGGCATGCATTGATGCATGGAACAACCGGGGATTTGCCTGCGGGATGCTCGATCGTTTTGAAGAGAAGGTGTGGTGCTGCGAGCAGGCACTTGCCATCGATCCCGAGAATGCCACCGCATGGAATAACAAGGGGGTGGCTCTTGGCATGCTGGGAAAGTTCGAGGCCGAGATCCGGTGCTGTGACCGGGCTATCGCTATCCGTCCCCGCTACCTCTCCGCGTGGGTGAACCGGGGTTTTGCCTACGGGAAACTCCGCTGGTATGAGGAGGAGATACTCTGTTACGACCGTGCGCTGAAGATCTACCCGTTTTACTTCTCGGCACTCCTCAAAAAGGGCATCGCTCTCATCAACATGAAACGGTACCGCGAAGCACATGAGGTCCTTGAGCGGGCGCTGTCCATCGCGCCGGAGAGTCCCAAGGCACTCTACCGGAAAGGGCTTGCGCTCAGCATGCTCTCCCGGCACGAGGAAGCTATCGAGTGCCTTGAGCGGGCGCTTTCCCGTGATCCCACGATTGCCGATGCATGGGTTGTCCTCTCCAACTCCTGTTTCATGCTCGGCAGGCTCGAGCAGTCTGCCCGTGCATTCGACCAGGCATATTATCTCGATGCCCGGGAAGTCCGCATGGGGATGCGGCGCGGTCTTTCGATGCTGAAGAACGGGCGGTTTGACGATGCGCTCCGGTCCTTCTCGGAGGTTTTCGGCGTCCTGCTCCGGTGACCTTCCGGATGCCTGCCTTTTTTATGCATTCTCCGCACACCGGATTGTATGGATGTTGAAGAGTTCGTCCGCACGCGGATGGCTGACGGCATGGATGAAGAGACCCTCTATCACGACCTTGCCGATCAGATACGCTCCATAAAAAAAACCATCAGCCCCTCGTTTGCCGGTGCCTTTGCCCGGGCTGTAATCGATGAGGTAAAAAATTCCCGCGGGCTTACCGGGGATCTCTTCAGCCTGGAGCCAGCCGGTGTGAAGATGGGTGAATTCGGTGTGGGGTCGCGGGGAAAAGGGGATTTCTTTGCCCACCGCCAGATCGCCCGCATTATTGGCAAGACCTCTGCCTCGGTTGGCGTTGACGAGATGGATGATGCCGGGGCGGTCCGGGTTGGCGACAACTATGTCATCTGCACGGTCGACGGGATGCATTCCCGGCTCTCGGACTTCCCGTTCCTTGCCGGGTTCCATGTTACGCGGGCAACGCTCCGGGATGTCTATGTCATGGGGGCAAAACCGATCATGCTCTTTTCGGATATCCATGTTGCTGATGATGGCGATGTGGCCAAGATCTTCGATTACACGGCCGGTATCACGACTGTTGGCGAGGCCATGGACGTCCCGCTCGTGACCGGCTCAACGCTCCGGATCGGGGGGGATATGGTCCTTGGAAGCCGCCTGACCGGCTGTGTCGGGGCGGTCGGTATCGCACAGCACATGACCGCACGAAAAGCTACCGCAGTTGGGGATGTTCTTCTCATGACCGAGGGTGCTGGCGGGGGTACCATCGCAACGGCCGGTATATATTCCGGGTACCCTGACGTGGTCGAGCAGACCATCAACCTCAATTTCCTCACCACGTGCGAAGCCCTGATGAAGAGCCCGGTCTTTTCCCGGATCCACGCCATGACCGACGTGACGAATGGCGGGCTCCGGGGTGACATCTACGAGATGGCCGAGACTGCCCGGTGCCGGATCGTGGTGGACGATGAGCACGTTTTTGGGCTGGTCGAACCGCACGTCCGCGAGATGCTGGAGAAACTTGCGATCGATTACCTTGGCGTATCGCTCGATGCCCTGCTGATTGTTGCGCCACCGGATGCTGCCGGAGAGATCTGCCGCACGGTGCGCTCAGCCGGTGTCGGGATAGAGGAGATCGGGAGAGTCGAGAGCGGGAAACCTGAAGCGGTCCTAATCTCGAAAGGAAAAGAACTGGACTTCACCCCCCGGTTCCGCGAATCCGCATATACGCCGGTCAAGAAAGTGGTCGACACGGATGTGCGTGACTTTGAAGAGATGCAGGAAGGCGTGCTGAAGGCATCGGCGGCTGCGATTCAAAAGAAAGAACGGGTGCTTGCCCGTATTCGGAAGGAGAAACCAGAGGAGACAGATTTTCTGTTTTAATAAGTCAAGCACCCGGCTCTCATTCTTTTTTTGCGCTTACGAAAATATTGAATGCCAGCTGCGGGACCCTCTTTTCCACGAATGGTTCGACTTTGGTCGCAAAATCGAAGATCGGATCGAACATATCGATGTGGGCAAAAGAGCACCATTTGACATGGATGTCGGAGAACCCGGCACCATCGAAGAGTTCCTGCATCTCCCGCTCATCATAATAGTGCTCGCCGAAGTCTTTCATGACCACGTGCTTGATCCTGATCTTCTCGCCGATTTTGTACAGGGAGGGTATTCCCCGGGTGATAAGCTTCTTTCCCAGCGTACAGAGCGCAACCTGTCCGCCCGGCCGGAGGACGCGGTACACCTCGCCAAGCATGGCTTGTGGATCCTTGACATAACTGAAGACCAGCACGCTTGAGATAGCATCAAACGAGTTGTCGGCAAAGGGTATCTTTTCGCCGGTTCCGATGATGAAATCGCAGTTTTTGCACCGGTGCCGGGCACGGGCAACCATCTTTCCGCTGATGTCGATACCGGTTCCCGCCTTCCCGCCGTTTTTCATGTACTTCTCGACAAAGAGGCCGGTACCGCACCCGATATCGAGCAGGTTCCCGCCCTGGGGGAGTGCATGCATGAGGTGGTTTGAGAGGTGCGTATGGTATTTCTTTCCCCGGTGGTGATCGTAGTGGGAATCATAGGTGTCAGCCACCGTATCGTAATGCCGGCGTATCTTCTCCGTTTTCGTAGGACTCATGATGAAAAAACCTCCCGCAGTCTCCCGGTCAATGCACCGATCTGGACATATTCATTGCTCGCATGGAGCAGGCGGGAATCGTAGTCAGCCAATGCAACCGCGAGGGCGGGATGGTTGTATTCCCGTTTTGCAGCATGGCGGATCTCGCCAATCACGTCTCTCCCGCTCAAGCCATAATCGATCATCAGGGCTTCGAACCGTTTCCGGGCATTGCGGGCATCGCCGCCCCGGAGGGAATCCAGGGCACCGGTTGCCACATTCGTGGTCTCTGCCTGCATTATGTCGAGCAGGTCCGTGCACCTGCCGGTCTCCATGGCACCCTGCAGGAGGAGGATTGCCCGGCGAAGGTCGCCTGCGGATGCCTGCACGATAAGTTCGAGGTTGTCATCGGAACAGGTGTGGGGGCAGGACGTTTCTGTTGCCCTGATAGTGCGGAGCCTGGCGAGGGTCGTTTCCGCATCGACCGGGGCAAAAAAGAGCGGAAGGCACCGGGACCGGATGGGTGCAATGAGTGCGCTCGGGTTAGTTGTGGTAAAGACAAACCGGCAGGTAGTGCTCGTCCGTTCCATGATCCGGCGCAGCGCCTGCTGGGCATCGCGGGTGAGGAAATGGGCGTCTTCAAAGACCATCAGCTTGAATCCGGCATTCAGGGGGCGGATTGCAGCATACCACCGGATGATATGCTTGAGGTTGTTGATGAACGACAAATTTTTCTGGTACAGGTGCGCGTACCGTTCGTCCTGTTCGAGGAAGGACTTCCCCTGGCTGAAGAGGTCTGCGGTCGAAAAGACCGTCGTGTTCAGGTCACAATTCTCGCCAAAGAGTGCACGAGAAAAGCATTCAACCGCAACGCTTTTGCCGGTGCCATGGAGCCCGGAGAGGATGAGGTGGGGGCAGGTCTTGTTCTCTGCAAAAGACGAGAGGTGACGGACAACCGCATCCTGCCCGACAAGGTCGTTTAAGGATCCGGGCCGGTATTTCTCAATCCAGAACATGCATCAAGCCTCGTTGTCATCTCACGTATTGCCTCTGCCAAAAGATAATGATTGTCAAGTCGTGAGATGAGCTGATCTCTTTCGTCAGCACCCAGTTCCTGTGCTGCCCGGGTCATGACAGGAAGGGCACGGGTCAGTTCATCGATGATGGGAAGGGATGCAGCGCGGGCAGTCCGGGAGAGCGGGTTCAAGTCGATTGCAATCACGGTCTTTTTCATCCCGACCAGCGCCTCGCACCGGTCCCCGTCTTCCAACGGGACGAGGATGACGTCCGCAGCATACATGCCGTCGCGCCGGCACCATGCCCGGTCATGGGAGAGCGGGAGGAGCCGTTCTGCCGGGCCGCTGAAGACATCCACACCCGCACCCGTGAGTAACTCCTCGATACGCCGGATGCGTTCTTCGGTGCGATGGAAGAGGTTCACCTCAACCAGCGCGCCGGTCGCTTTCTGCAGGGCTGCAATCTCTTGGGCAGCAAGCGCCGCCGTATTGCCGTTCACCGAGATGACGGGATGGCGGGCTGCAAGGAGCAGGGCTGCGGCGGTCTGTTCAGCAAGGAGGGCACTTCTGGTTGTGCGCTCACCGATAAGGTAGTCGAACGCTTCCCCGCGCCCGTGGGCGGTCAGCCCCTCCAGCACAATAATCCCTTGTTGTGCTGCAACGGCAAGCCGTTCCCGGGTCACGAGCGAGCGGTACCGGGGGTGGTCCTCGGGGATCATGGGTTCACCCCAATGATACGCGCACCTTCTGTTGCCATCCGGCATTGAAAGACATGGCCGAACGGCCGGAGCACGGATCTGGCTTTTTTCCCATACGCAAAGACGCCGTTCCCAAGCATCGTCATCCCGCACAAGACCCCCTCGGCAGCACAGGCGTTCAGGACGCGCATAATCTCCGGGGTAACCAGCCCGCTTTTCAGGGCAAATGCACGGGATGCCTGGAAGAACTCATCCACCGTTGTCGGCGTAAGTACGGGATAGGCCTCTTCAACGCGGGCCATCTGTGCAGCGGAGCTGATAACGGAGGGGGTGTGGATCGGACCGAACGAGACGGCAGAGATGGGGCCGGAAATATCATGGTAGCGGTGGATGTCCCCGTCAATTCCCGCGCCGGCCCGGACCACGCGCCCTCCGCCCTGGCAGGCAGCGACATCGCCAAGGCCTGTGCGGTGTTCAACCTCAGTCTCATGAGCGATCTTGGCTATTTCGTGTGGACCCATGCCCAGGTCTTCAAGATGATTGATCGCGGTCAGGGTTGCTATGAGGGCAGATGCCGAGAGGCCGAACCCGGCGCCAACGGGGAGGGTACATGTTGTAATAACCCGTGCATCAACCCCAACCCGGCAAAGAGCTGATTCAAGCGGGGGGGAGCGGTCCGCGATCTGCCGTATCCTGCCCCTGCCCATGTTCTGGTGGATGCTGACTGTTGTCCTGGTTGCGGGACTGACCGTTACCGCAATGCCCGGGTCAATGACAATGCCGGCACCGGTACTGCCGGTCACTGACCGGTCCTTTCCGCCCATGCGCCGGAAGTAACCGGAGATATGGCTTGGGCAATAGGCTGAAACGATCATGAACGGATCCTGCCGGTAATCGAGCTGTATACAGATTATCGCTCATCCCATAAATGATTACAACCGGAAACGCAAACGGCAGGTGACCGGGTTTTGCGCTCACCGTTAAGGAGACCGGCCGTTCTACCCTGCAGGCCGGGGGAAAGTCGCGAGGAGCTGCGTTGTGTATTGATCCCCAGACCAATTCACGTTTGAAGCCGTTTCGTGATCCCGCGGAAAACGGCTGCTGCGGTCTCCTCTTTGGTACCCCGGAGTTCGCTAACCCCCTGGTTGTCCAGCAGGGTGTAACTGCCATCAGGACTCCCCATGGTCTCCGGCTGGTTCATGAGCACCATGCCGGCACCCCCTGCAAGCAGGGCGCGGGCCCCTTTTTTTGGGGACCGGTCGATCTTGAATGCAACGACAAACGGGTGAAACTGTTCGATAACCTCAGTGATGAGCTTGGGAAGCGGCTCAAGGGCGAGCGTTGCAGGCCTGCCGCTTGAGATCTTTCCGACAGCGGCCGCCGGGGCAAAATCGGATATTGCGGCAGCGCTGATGTAGATGTCGGTCCCCCCGTGTTCTTTCAGGACGCGAAGGACGGCATTCCGCATTTCAGCGGCGGAATCTGCCGGAATGTTCGTGACGCAGGGGAAGGTGTCCCGGTGGACGACTGCGACCTCGGCACCGAGACGGAATGCTTCAAGCGCCAGTTCCCGTCCCATACGGCCGCTTGACCGGGTGGTGAGGATCCGGACATCATCGACCGTTTCACGGCACGGGCCGCTCGTAATGAGCACCCGCTTTCCTGCAAGCGGCCGGCCAAGGACGGCTCGTTCGCAATAGAGGACAATCTCCTCCTGCACGGGCATCTTTGCCTTCTCTTCTTCGATCCGGGGCTCCAGGACGCCGACACCCCATTCTTTCAGGCGCCGGATATTCGCAATAATGGCCGGGTGCCGGAACATGCTGTGGTGCATGGCCGGGACAAGGATGACCGGTGTTTTACTGCCCAGGGCAGTTGTTGCAAATGTCGTGACCGGGGTATCATCGATCCCGCAGGCTATCTTGCTGATAGTGTTTGCCGTGCAGGGGGCGATGAGCAGAAGGTCTGCAGTTCCCCCGTCCCCGCAGAATGTTACGTGCTCGACAAGGCCCGAAATGCGCCCGATCACCTCGTGGCCGCTTGCATAGGCAAGGGCGTCCGGTGTTATGATCCCGGTTGCCGCCGGGGTCATCACCACGCGGAGATCCGCGCCTTTCCGGCGGAGCTCGTGGATGAGCCGGACCAGCTCGACTGCGGCAATACTGCCCGTAACACCGATGATTATCTGCTTTCCGGCAAGGGTCTTTCGCATCATGTTATCGTGATATCATGCACCACATGCCAGGCATGCGGCCGGTATTTCTTCACCTTATGTACATGGATTCCACAAGAAAAACCTGCGCCTTCAACGATTGCGCGAAGAGCATCTTCCTGTGAGCCGACCGCATGGAGATGGATCGTGCTGCCGGGTTGGACATGCCGGAGAGCGTGCGGGAGCATCTCCGAAGCATCGAAGTGCCCCATCAGGATCCGGTCATAGATCCCGTCCAGCAGCCTGCGGCAGTCTCCCTCCGAGACCGTTATCTGGTCATCCAGGTGATTTGTCTGGACATTTCTTTCCAGGTACCGGCAGGCAACGGGATTTATCTCCATGGCATGCACGGTTGCGCCGGCGCCGGCAACCGGGAGGGAAAAGTACCCGATGCCGGCAAACATATCCGCTACCCGCTCCCTCCCGCTGCCGGAACGGACGATCCGCGCGATCCGCTCTTTCTCGTTCCGGTTGCCCGGCGAGAACATGACCTTTGAGGGGTCAAAGATGTACACGTACCCGCTTTCCTTATGCCGGGTCTCGCCGCAACTGCCCCAGACAACGTGCGCCCGGGGAGTCCGGGTGATGTCATCGAGCGCCTCTTGCCAGAGCACGCCCCGGGGCCGGGTAAAATCCACGATCCGCTGGATCTCGTCCGGTACCGGGCAACTCCCGTGGACTACGGCAATATCGCCAACCAGGTAAAACCCGCGCCCGCTGTAGGCCGGTTCAGCAGTGATTTCCCGGTCAAATGGTTCTCCCGGCCGTACCGGTACCCATGCCGTATCTCCTTCAACATACGGCCGTCGTGAATGATCCACCCAGTCCGCACCCGCAATGGAACCGAGTTCTCGTTTGGGAATGCAACGGACCTGCATGGTTTACCGGACAATTACCAGGTCGTCCCCGTCATGGAGGACACTGACCTGGTCCCCGGCACGGACTTCCATCCAGGGCGGGGAGCGATATTCCCTGGTCTTCTGGGTGCGGGGGTCCATCACCCCGATGGTACTGCCATCCGCAAAGGCAACAAGTGCCGTTTCCGGTAACCGCGCATTCCCGATGATCCGTTCCACATCGGTCTCCCGCACGGACTTCTGGATGCCATCGGTGAGGTCAAGGGCCCGGATATACCGGGACTCCACGCGTTCCACTTCGAGATACCGGGTTTTCACCTTCACCACATCGAAGCGCTGGAAGCGGGGGAGGCGCACCGAGTAGGTGATGCGATAGAGCTGCCTTCCGTTCTTCTCTCCCACGAGCTTGGGATGGGTGGTATACCTTCCCCCGAGCTGCGTAACGATGCGCTGGGAGATCAGCTGCCCGATGTGCTGGGAGCCAATTGTTATGTCAACCCCGTCACGGTTCGGGGCCACATCCGATATGAACGAGAGGCGCTCCCCCCCGGCCTGGAGCGAGTCCTCGACCTCCTGCGCGATCGAGGATGCCATCTGGCTCTCGAATGTGCTCAGGGCCCGATCGTCGGCCCGTACCTGGACAACTCCTTCATAATAACTCCCGCTTATCCGGTTGCAGCGGTCGCACTGCTCCTTGTGCCAGACAATCTCGACCGTGAATGCGGCCTCGACGGGTTTTTTGAACAGCAGTCCCCGTATTGTCAGGCGGGCCCGTGAGCGGTTGGTGGTGATGTCTTCGATCACGACATCGATATCTGCCTTGCGGACATCCTCGTGGAAATGAACGGCGGAGCGCGCAAGGTCCGGCGCGATCTCTACCCGGCTCTGTTCCGTGTCCGTCCAGGTATTCACCCGTTTCATCGCCCCGCAGCTCGGGCACTCGGTATGGATGACCCGGTTGTCACAGGTATACCACGGGGTGCTGCCAATCCGGCACTGGGTGCAGAGCCCGGGCTGGTCGGTTGGCTGGCCGCATTTCGGACAGAAATTATCCCGGATGCTCATAACTGGTAGACCTGTGCGTGGGGGACCTTGCCGATCATGATGCAGCTTGCGCGGCTGACAAGGCCCATGCTGACCGCGATGCTGACGGAGCGCTCCCCTAAAAGATTGATATTGCCGGCCTTTTGTAAGGCTTCCCGTACCTCGGCTTCCGTTACCGGGCAGGAACCATAGAAGGATCCGGATGGGGTGACCGTCAGGTTGCCGCCCGTGATGGTCGTATTGAGCAGTTCACGGTCGCAGACTGCAACGACATCGCCCATTCCCGGTGACCGGTGGATCTTCAGAAACATTGGGTACGTACTTGGTGGTTGGAATGAAAAAGGTAAGCCGAGCGGGCATCCATCAGAGAACAATATCGACGCCATAAACCCGTTGCACGGTCTCAGCATGGATGCGCCAGCAGTCATCCTCGGTGATCGAGCCGGCCTCCAGGAATTTTTTGGTATACCGGGGTACGGACTTTGGGCCAATCACCGCACCCGGCCGGGAGTTCTCGTCCATGTAGTCGCTCTCGAGCGTGAACGGTCTCCTGCTCCGGACAAGGTCCGATATTCCTTCGATTTTGGCAATAAACGACGGGTGGAGCGGGGTATCCGGTGTTGCATAGTGCTTGACCACCCGCTCGACCGGCATACCTGCCACTCTGGCCATCTGCACAACGTCCTCGCACGGCCCGCTCTCGGCATGGATCTGGAGGGCGCAGGAACACTCCGCTGCAAGGGACAGGGCGTGGGCGAGCACCTCGTTCGAGGCTGTCATGACCTCGTCGCTAACCGGGTAATGGGGCCGGCCGCTCTTGAGCGCTACTGCTTTTCCATCACGGACGTAACGTGCGGCGAGGTCGAGCCCGGCCATCATGAGAGCGGCTGCTTCAGAGAGCGGCATGCGCTCAGCAAGGCGGCCTATCTCGGCCGGGTGGATGCCCAGCACGGGAAACGCGACAACCCCGCACTCAGCAACCAGTCCTGCGACACGGATGGTCTCATCGAAGACCCGGGTATAATCGTTGGGAACAGATGCGCTGACCCCGAGTGACCACGAGGGCTTGGCAACAATGAACAGGTGCGTTCCCCCGGCCCGGAGAAAGTCCTTTGCAGCCTCGATTCCCCGGCCGTTGACCGGGTCAATATGGATATGGTCGTCAGTTACCGGAAACGCGGGGGATCTCATGGCACTCCACAATCTCCATCAGCGGGTACCCGTCATGCGGTGCAAGCCGTGCGTGGCAGTAGGCAAAACCGACCCGTGTCACGATCTCGACGTGATACATCAGTCCCGAGAGTTCACTGTACCCAAAGATGTTTTCGTTCATCAGGCCCCGGTCCAGCCGGACCGTTACCTGCTCGACATACGGCTGGAGGATGACTGCTTTCTCGATTGCCGATTCAACGCTCGCGGCCGAACCGCGGGAGACCGGGGTCCCGACCCACTGGTGGTAGAGTGCCCCGAGCTTGATAGCGGCTTCAAATATTGCCTGTTCCCTGTCACTGGCCATGCTTTTTCCTCATATCAACTGGATGATGCCGGACTTGGGCTCCATTGCCTCGCCGTGCCGCAGGAGCATGTCGATACCTTCCCGGACCTTATCGCGCGGGAAGCCCTTGCCGCTGACCGCTTCAATGACCTGGTCAATGGAGGCCCGCCGTCCCTCGCCTCCTATATCGCGGATGGCGTCCTTGATGACCCGGACAATGTCGCGTTTCTCCTTGGAGATGCCGGTCACCACCTTGTCGATGTCGAACGTCCCGGTCTTGGCATCATAGGCGATCTGGCGCAGGCAGGCGTCCACGATATGGATGACCCGCTCCGCATCGCTCGTGTCGATGGTGCTCGACAACCGGATCCGTGCGCTCGCCTCGGCAAGCCGGACGAGTGCCTCGAGCTGCCGTGCGGTGACGGGTACCGGCTTGTTGGGCTCCGCAATACCCCGGAGTTTGAGGTAATACGAGACCAGCGCCTCCTTTGCCTCGTCAGAGACCATCGGGAAACAGTTGCGCTTGGCATAGGCCACGTACTTCCGGAAGAGGCCGGGATCGATATCCGGCATAACCGGCTTGAGCTGCTGCTGGATGTATTCGTCCGTGACACCGGGAATAGGGGTCTTCTTGTGCTGGGCGATGAGTTCGCCGGTGATGTGCGCTTTTAAGATATGTTCGGCGATGGCAAGGTCCCGCTTCTGCTCCGGCTGGTCGGTCATGATGAAGATGAGGTCGAACCGGGAGAGGAGACTTGGGGGCATGTTGATCTGGTCGGAGAGGTCGCCGAACATGTCGAACCGCCCATACTTCGGGTTTGCCGCCCCGAGAAGTGCACACCGGGACTTCAGCGTCGCGGTGATGCCGGCCTTGGCAACGCTGATGGATTGCTGCTCCATGGCCTCGTGCAGGGCCGAACGGTCGCCTTTTTCCATCTTGTCCATCTCGTCGACTGCCGCGACCCCCATGTCGGCAAGCACGAGTGCACCGGCTTCAAGCGTCCAGCGCCCTTCCCCGAACTCGTCTTTCACCGCGGTTGCCGTCAGGCCGGCAGCGGTCGAGGACTGCCCGCTCGTGTAGATTGCGCGGGGCGAGAGCTTGACCACGTACCGCAGCAGCTGGCTTTTTGCAATCCCCGGGTCACCGATAAGAAGGACGTGGATATCGCCCCGGAGCCGGCTCCCGTCCGGCATATCCTTGGACATGCCCCCGAAGAGCTGGAGGGCGATGGCCTGCTTGACGTCCTCGCTGCCATAGATGGTGGGGGCGATCGAGTGGGTGATCATCCGGTAGATCATCGGGTCTTTGCTCAGGCGCAGGATCTCGTCCTCGTCCTTCTCCTCGATCTCCACCTCCTCGAACTCCTTTTCTGCTACCTCGATGGAGTTGCATTCGAGGAAGATGTCAAAGACCGTGCTCTTCTCGCCCTTGATCACCCGCTGCATGGACCGGAGGATGCCGTTGATGATGACCCGGTCACCGGGGGAGATCTTCCCGCAGAGATCGTCGGTGACATCAATATCCAGGGTCTGGGGCTGCTCGCCGCCCCGGAGACCTTCCGGGGACTCCTGGACGCGGAGTTTCTGGGAATCGATGAACCGGGAACGGGCGGGAATGAGGTCCAGCTTCTTGAAGGTGCAGCCGTCCGTGGCACACCCGTCCGGCTCGATGAACTTGCCGTACTTCTGGATCTTGTGCGTAAAATGGCCGGCAGGGCAGCGGAAGACCGCCTCGACAATGCGGGGCCGCACTTCGGTTGTCTTCCTCAGGATGCCCTCGACCGAGATGAAGGTGTTGATATCGTCAGACCGTATGGCACGAATCTGCGTCTTTTTCGGCAGGTTCGTGAACCTTATATTGATCCCTTTGGGTTCCTTGCCATCCTTGGTACGGATCAGCTGGCCGGTCCGGATGGCATCAAGGACATCCTCGATGACTTTACCGGGATTCTCCAGCAGCTCATCGGCAAGCGCAATCCCTGCCTTGCCGAACCGTTCGACATCGCGGTAATCGATGAAAAGCGACCGCCTATGGGGGTACTCGCGGGAGAGCTCGCCCAGCTCCTTCTTGTACCGGGTCTTGAGGAGCCGGTTCCAGTCAGCGGTTTTGTCGGTCTCATGCAGGTCGGGGGTCTTGTCCATGACCTCACTCCAGCCGGGACTTTCCGGCAGAGAGGACGAAGCGGGCTATCATGGCCTCCATCTGGATGTCACTGTTTGCCCCTTCCGAGAGCCGGAAGTCCGCTTCGCCAAGGTGATCGATCAGTTCCACCTTGAGGCCGCGGGCAAGATCCATCTTCAGGAGTGCCCGGTAGCACTGGTTGATGAGCTCGTTGGGGGCGATCCCGCGTTCGTGCAGGAGCTGGGCAAGGAGGGATTCGGCACTGTCGAAATCCCCTTTTAACGAGAGGGTGAGGAGTTCGGCGATCTCGTCCGGGCGGGCGTTGGACGTGATGGCATACACGCCCTTCTCGTCAATGGTCGGGCTGATGATGGCAGCGCCCTGCACGGCATTGATGGCCTTGCGCATATCTCCCTGGGCAATATAGACGATGGCATCCAGGGCGCCCGGTGAGATGGTCAGGCCCTCGCGGGAAGCGATCCGCCCGACCTCCTCCCGGATAGCGTCCCCGCCAAGCGGCCGGAAACGGTAGATGGCACACCGGCTCTGGATTGGGTCGATGATCTTGGAAGAGTAGTTGCAGGAAAGGATGAAGCGGCAGGTCATGGCATAGGTCTCCATGGTCCTGCGCAGTGCCGCCTGCGCATCGGTTGTCAGGGCATCGGCCTCGTCAAGGAAGAGGATCTTGAACGTGGCATCGCCGTCCGGCATCGTGCGGGCAAACTCCTTGATCTGGTTCCGGACAACATCGATACCCCGCTCATCGGAAGCGTTCATCTCCCGGAAGTTCCGCTGCCAGTTGTTTTGGAAAAATTCCTTTGCAAGCGTCACTGCTGCCGTGGTCTTCCCGACGCCGGCACTTCCCGTGAAGAGGAGGTGGGGGAGGCTTTTTGCCTTCACGTACGACGCAAGGCGCTCGACTATCTCGTCCTGGCCGACGATATCGGCAAGTCGTGACGGCCGGTATTTCTCGATCCAGATGGTGTGGTTGTCCTCCATGATGATTCCTCGTCTGACTAACGCGGCATGCGGGTGTTATTGACCGTGGAATGATCCGGTAAAGCCGGTAATGCGCAAATATTTTGGTAAAATCACGCGCTGTACGTAAAGAATGTCATAATATTTATCATAAGGGTTTTGAAATTACTTCTCATGCAAGGAAAATATATTTTACTCGTTCTTATTGCTCTCCTGGTCATCCTGCCGCCGTGCATGGCAAGTACCAGGATCATTGCGCAGGGCGCACCGGTCTTTGTCGGCGAGACCAGTGTCGATATCAATAAAGCCCTGGCAAGCTGCCGGATCATCGGCTGGTGGCCGGCCGGAAGCGACATGGCCCAACCCCCTGAAAAGAGCATAACGCTCCGGGCCCTCAACGAAATATCCCCTGCCTTAAGTAAATACACGTTCGGTTTTGACGAGTACGCAAACCATACCGGCACCTGGTACTGTGTGGATAAGCAACCCCGCTATGCGGTCTTTGATGTGCGCGAACCCGAGATCGCGATCCGCGTCTGGGACCTGGATACGGATTCCGACGTTTCGGGTACAACTGTACCGGTAAAGGCAAATATCACCTACCGGATCGACACGAACCTCGACACTGCACTCCAGCTCAGGTACCGCCCTGACAAGAATCCTTCCGATTCATTCATGACCGTGAAACTCACGAACCCCTCGGGCAAGGGAATCACGAATATTTATACGGATAGTTACGGTGCAAAGAATGTCCAAATCCTGACCTTTGACAGTAACCCAATGGTAGAATCCTCACCGTACTCCTGGCGCTCGGGAGCTGACTGGAACCGGGCATCCCGCGATCTGCAGGGCACGTTCATGTACCCGCCGGGTACCTACACGTTTGCGCTGAGCCAGAACCTCAACGGGATGCAGGATACCTACAAAGCCGCCGGCATTATCGAAACCGAAGGAATCCTGACCAGCACCGCAACCATAACGTTCGAAGATCCCGCTGTTGTCACCCCCGCCCCCACAACCGGGGCCCCTGAACAAACCCCCGAAACCACGACAGCCCCGGAAATCACCGTGACCGGCACGATGCCCGAAATTGAACAGCCGGAAACCCCGGTACCGGAACGGACGACCTATGCCCCGCTGCCCGAATGGATTGTGCTTGCAGCGCTCGCGATAGCCGGTGCGGCGCTCAGCGTCCTGAAACGATAACCCCCCCCCTCTCCTTTTATCCCGCACTAATTGCATACCGGATTGTGGAGTTTTTCCGCATGAAACCGATACTGTATTTCTTCATCCTTATCTTTGGCGTACTGGTTATCCCGCCTGTTTTTGCAGAAGATGCCAGCCCCGCGATCGATTCCGCCGGTGCTCTCTACTCGGAGAGTGTCGATCTTGCCAATGCAGGAAAATACCCTGAAGCGCTCGATGCCGCTGACAAAGCACTTGCCCTGAATGTTACCTCCCTTTACGGGCTCATCCAGTCCAACCGGGCAGGAATCCTCGTCATGCTTGACCGCAATGAAGAAGCCGTTGTTGCGGCCGATGCTGCGCTAGCAGTCCAGGGAGACCTGACCACCGTCCACTCGATTGCCTGGTACAACCGGGGCAATGCGCTGAAGAACCTCGGCCGTTTCACTGAAGCAAAAGATGCCTACGAACATGCCTTTGCCCTCGACAATACGCTTTTGCCCCCGGCAATGGGTAGTACCCCCGTCCCCCCCACGAATGCAGCGAAATCTCCCCTACCAGCCGTCTGCGCGCTGGTTGCGCTGGGAGTTATCGGCTGTGCCCGTACAATCTCCAGAAGAAAATAAACCTATTTTTCCGTAATGATGCGTGGCCGGGAACTTTTAGTTCTGCCAAAACGAGCATGAAACCAGCGGGTTTTCATCCGGTACCAGGAAAACCGGCAGGTATTGGTAAAAGAACGGTTTCTTTTGGCCCATGAAAACCGGATAGAATGGGGCCCGGGGATCTGGTTCGGGATTGTTCTCCTGGGAGACGCCGGAGGGGCATCTTCTTGCGGGCGGCCGGTATCTCCCTGTGCGGGGTTCGGCCATGACTGCCCCGGGCTATATCTTGAAGTTCCGTCCGGATAAACGATTGAGAAGAATGGAAGGGTCAGTGCGGCTCTTTGCTGCTGAGTTTTGTGCGGCTACGCTCACGATGCCGGGTGAGGACGAGCGGAGCAGCCCGTGGATCGTGACCCCGTATGGCGCACGGTTCCGGCAGGTTTTCCTCGCTGGCGCACTGACGGAATTGCACGAGGACGGGGACCTGCTGTACGCCCGCCTCGCGGACCCGACCGGGGGCTTTGATCTTGTGTGCGGGGGAAAAACAGTCCCCGCCGCAGCAGCGCTCCGGTCGCTCTCCTGCCCCGTGTTCATCTCTGTCCTCGGGCGGGCCGGCCTCTACCGTCGGGGGAGCGAAGTTTTTCGCTCCATCCGGCCCGAACAGGTCCGGGCCATTGACCGCCCGGCCCGCGACCAGTGGGTGCTGGCTACGGCACGCGATACTCTTGACCGGCTCCTGGAGGTGCAGCAGGTGCTGGCCGGCCGGGATCCCGGAGGCCCGGTGTCTGGTGCGGTCCGGCATTATGGGGTGACTGCTGCAGGTCTTGATGAATTTGCCAGCCTCGTGGAACAGGTGGTGGAGGGGATCCGGCCAAAAGAGACGGGTGCGGCAGGAACGGCTGACGTACGGGCGTTGGTGATCGATATCCTGAACGCGCAGCCCGGTCCCCGGGGCGTGGCGGTCCAGGAGATCATCGATACCCTGGGAGCGCAGGGCCTGTTCCAGGATGTTGTGCTCAAGGTTATCGAGGGGCTGATCGTGGACGACGAGTGCTACCAGCCGCAGAAAGGGTATATCCGCCTGTTATGACATTTGCGTTCTTACCGGAAGGACCGGCGGTCCTTATCGAAAACGAGGAGCGGGTGCTTGTCATCGCCGATCTCCACTTCGGGATCGAGGCCGACCTCGCCGTCCATGGCATCCACTTCCGGAGCCGGAGCAGGGCCCGGCTGGACCGGCTTATCCGCACCATCCGTGATGCTGACCCGGACCGGCTGGTGCTCCTGGGCGATATCAAGCACAGCATCCCCGCTGTCACGTGGCAGGAGTACCACGAACTGCCGGAGATCTTCCACACGCTCCGGAATCTTGTTCCCCTTGAAATATTCCCCGGGAACCACGATATTGGCATCGAACGGTTCTGCAAAGATGGCGAACTCTGGCCAAAAGAAGGGGGCGTCATCGATGGTACCGGGTACTTCCATGGCCATACCTACCCGTCGCCGTCACTTGCCGGTCACCTGCTCGTCATCGGCCATCACCACCCACTCGTCTCGATCCGCGACGAAGTCGGGTGCGCCCTGCAGGCACCGGCGTATATACGGGCTGTCGCGGATGCAGCACGGCTCGGGTTTCCCATCGCGGACGCGGGGCAGGTGCAGGTCCCCGTGATGTTCGTGCCGTCGTTCAACGAGATCGCGGGGTATGACATTGCCCGTATTGTCCGGGATCCCTTCTCCCCGGTATCGCGGTGCATGGATAAAGTGACGGCGGAGATTATCCTTTCTGACGGGACGTTCCTTGGCCCCCTGCGGGCGGTGATGGCAGATGAAGACGATTGAGGTTCTCGACCCCCGTGTCCAGGCCTGCGTAAGAAAACGCGGGTTTACCACGCTCTCCGACGCGCAGAAGCAGGCTATCCCCCTCATCCATGACCGGAAAAATATCATCCTGATAGCCCCGACCGGTACCGGCAAGACCGAGAGCGCGATGTTTCCGGTCTTCGACGGGCTCGTCTCCCTCCCGGCCGGCGCCGGGTTCCGGGCAATCTACATCACCCCCCTGCGCTCGCTGAACCGCGACATCCTCTCCCGGATGCAGTGGTGGTGCGGCGAACTGGGCCTGACCGTCGGCGTGCGGCATGGCGATACGCCGATGGCAGAACGGCGCAAACAGGCTCTCTCGCCCCCCGACCTCCTGATCACGACGCCGGAAACTTTGCAGGCCCTCTTCATGGGAAAACGGCTCCGCAAACATCTTGCGAACGTGAAGTATGTCATCGTTGACGAGATCCATGAACTTGCGGGGAGCAAGCGGGGCGCCCAGCTTGCGGTGGCGCTCGAACGGCTCCACGTCTATGCCGGGGATTTCCAGCGGATCGGCCTCTCGGCAACGGTNNGGTGCCGGTGGCAAAGCACCTCGCCATAGACGTGAAGTATGTTGGTGACGACTTCCGCCACCAGGCAGACGTGCTGGCAAAAACCCTGAGCCGCGAGGGCTCTACGCTCGTCTTTGTCAACACGCGGGTCACGGCCGAGGCGCTGGGGCATGCCCTGTACGGGCGCGGGGACGTGGAAGTCCACCACGGGTCGCTCTCGAAAGAGGTCCGGATCGATGCCGAGGAACGGTTCAAGAAAGGGGAAATCCGGACCCTCATCTGCACCTCATCCATGGAACTGGGTATCGATATCGGGCGGGTCGACCACGTAATCCAGTTCGGTTCGCCCCGCGAGGTTGCCCGGCTGGTGCAGCGGGTCGGGCGGGCCGGTCACCAGCTCAACACGATATCGCGGGGCACCATCTTTGCGACCGGGTTTGACGACCTGCTGGAGTCGCTGGTCATTGCCCGCCGGGCAAAGAGCAATGCCATCGAACGGGTGGTGCCGCACTGGCATGCTGCGGACGTTCTGGCAAACCAGGTAGCGGCAATTGCGGTCGAGTATGGCGAGATCGGGATCGATGCGGTGCGATCAATTCTTGAGCGCACGTCCCTGTTCTCCGAAAGCGGCGGGCTCCTTGACGAAGTCGTGCAGCAGATGGAAGAGCACCGCCTCGTGCGCCGGGACGGGAGCCGGATCATCACCAC
>DANA01000059.1:27841-29016 GCA_002508495.1 Methanoregula sp. UBA276 | reverse complement strand
GAGGCCGGTGCGCTGCGGCGGACGCGGGCGGTTGAGGATTACACGAAAGAAAAGGACGGGATTGCGTATGCTGCAGCATTTCTCCGCGAGGTGGAGAAGAACCGCTCGCTCGTCCCTACCGATGAACTGATTACCCTCGAGAACACCGAGGACGGGGTGGTGGTGAATTCCTGTGCCGGTCACAAGGCAAACGAGGCGCTGGGACGCGTCATCTCCATCCTCATCTCTGCCCGGTACGGGACGGTTGTCGGGCTCGAACTCGACGCCTACCGCATGCTGCTGCGCCTGCCGTCTTCCATCCGGGCCGCTGACGTGCGCGACCTCCTGCTGGAACTCGACCCGGCAACGATGCCCGGCATCCTGCGCCTTGCCCTGAAACGGACCGCGCTTTTCAAATGGAAACTGGTGCAGATCGCAAAAAAGTTCGGCGCCATCGATCCTGACGCTGATTACGAGAAGATCAGCATCCAGCGGCTCCTTGAATTCTTCGACGATACGGTCGTGCAGAAAGAGGCGTATCGCGAGCTGTTGTCCGAGTACATGGATATCGACACCGCTGCTGCAATTGTGCAGCTGGTGCGGGACAAAAAAATCGCCATAGCGCTTGGCCCCCACTCGCTCATCGGTGCCGGGGGGCTCCTCTCCTCGCGCGACCAGATCCCGCCTCCTACGGCAGACGGGGCAGTGCTTGCAACCCTGAAGAAGCGGTTGTTGGGCGACGATGTCATCCTTGCCTGCATGAACTGCCGGAACTGGAAGAGCCGGACGGTGGTGGAGCGGGTAGCCGATCACCCGACGTGCCCGAAATGCGGGGCCCGGCTGGTTGCCGCGCTCAAACCGTACGAGGAAGAGCAGTACGCCATCGTGGGAAAGGCAAAGAAGAACGCCGAGGAACGGGCAGTTGAACAGCGCCTGATGCGCAACGCCAACATCGTGCTCTCCAGCGGCAAAAAGGCCATCATTACGCTTGCGGCACGCGGGGTGGGGCCCGAGAACGCGTCCCGGGTGCTTGCCACGCTGACGGATGGGGACGCATTTTACCGGGAGATCCTGAAAGCGGAACGCACCTTCATCCAGACGCACCGGTACTGGGTGTGAAAAAAAGGGGCCGTGTTATTTTACATGATGCTTTCGAGCTTCTGCTCGAGGAAGTCAAGGCCGCGCTTGATATCTTC
>DANA01000059.1:0-27833 GCA_002508495.1 Methanoregula sp. UBA276 | reverse complement strand
TGGGGTCCTTGATGCGGTAGACAAGGCCGGGGAACTGCTCGGGTTCGTATTCGATATTCTCGAGATTGAGGGTGATGACGACTTTGTTGAGGTTGATGTATTTCCCGATATCATAGGAGCAGACAATATTGGTAATGGCAACTTTTGGCTCCTTGAACGTGTTGACCCCGGCGGCCTTTAGGGACTTGATGATGATATTGAGGCCGTCGGTGAGGGATTTTTTGTCCCGGATCCCGGTGAGCACGACTTTACCCGAAGAAAAGATCAGGGAGGCGATCTTGGGTTTCTCGATGCGGTATACGGCACCCGGGAACCGCTTGGTATTGAGTTCGCAGCTGTCGATCTTGGAGGAGACATCAGCAAGATCGATCGAATCGGCGATCACGCCGGATGCAACGATGTTCTCAATTTTAAGTGAAGCGTATTTCTTATCAGCCATCCACTGTACTATGCTGTCCCTGCAATCATAATACTAATGCACAACCTTTATGGTACCTCTTTTCCGTCCTGATCGCGGCTGACCCTGCCTGGCTTTTGGTGCATTTTCCTGCGGTCTTTTCTCTCATTGTCCACACCATCGGTCCCGCCAGCCTGCAAAGGCCGGCTGCCCGATGCAAAAAAACAGATTAAAAAAGGAACGAAAAGCATACTGTTCCGGTTTTTATGACAGCAGACATGCCGGAGATGGCGAGCTACGAGACGATGTGCAGGGAGTTCTCCATCGATGTTCCGGAATATTTCAACTTCGGTTTCGATGTCATCGATGCCTGGGCAAAGAAAGACCGGAACAAACTTGCCCTGATCTGGACCAGCCAGCAGGGCGGGGAGAAGAAGTACAGTTTTCTTGATCTGGCAAACCTCTCGAACCAGGCAGCAAACATCCTCTTGAAATACGGGATAAACAAAGGCGACCGCGTCCTGGTCATGCTGCCGCGGATTCCCGAATGGTGGATCTTTACCATCGCGCTCATCAAGCTCGGTGCCGTCATTGCCCCCTGTCCCACCATGCTCACTGCCCGCGACATCAAATACCGCGTCAACAAGGGACGGTTCCGCATGATCATCACGGACGTTGAGAACGCGCCCAAGGTGGAGGAGATCTGCAATGAATGCCCGACTCTTTTGGCCCGCTTCCTTGCCGATGGCGAACTGAAGGGCTGGGCCAGTTTCCCGTACGAGCTCCTGTACCCGGCACCGGTCTCCCACCGTTCGGTCAGCATCCCCGACCAGCTCCGGACGCGGAGTTCGGACCCGATGCTCATCTACTTCACGTCCGGGACAACCGGCGAGCCCAAGATGGTTCTGCACAACCATGCCTACCCGCTTGGCCATAGCGTGACGGCCGGGCTCTGGCAGGATCTGCGGCACAACGACCTCCACTTCACGGTCTCGGATACCGGATGGGCCAAATGCGCGTGGGGCAAAATATTCGGCCAGTGGATCGCGGGCGCCTGCATCTTTGTCTACCACTTCACTGGCAAGTTCCAGGCAACCGAAGTTCTCCCCCTGCTGGAAAAGTACCAGGTGACGACCTTCTGCTGCCCGCCAACCATCTACCGGATGCTCATCCTTGCCGATCTTGAGAAGTTCGACTTCTCCTCGCTGCGCCACTGCACCAGTGCCGGCGAACCGCTGAACCCCGAGGTGATCCGGGTCTGGAAGGAAGGCACCGGTCTCACGATACGCGAAGGGTATGGCCAGACCGAGACCGCCTGCTGTGTTGCGGCGTTCCCGAACATTGCGAGCCGGCCCGGTTCCATGGGAAAACCCTCGCCCGGCTGGAACATCGCGGTGCATGACGATGACGGCAAGCCGGTCGGCCCCCATGAAGAAGGAAGGCTTGCGATCAGCTGCACCCCCAAACCCCCGGGTCTCTTTGTCGAGTACCTGGACAATCCCGAGGAGAACCAGAAATCGTTCGTGAACGGCTGGTATTATACCGGCGACAAGGTTGCGTGCGACGATGACGGCTACTTCTGGTTCGTGGGACGCGGGGACGATGTGATCAAGTCATCCGGGTACCGGATCGGGCCGTTCGAGGTCGAGAGTGCCCTCTTAGAGCACCCGGCCGTGCAGGAAGCGGCGGTTGTCGGCTCGCCCGACCGGATCCGCGGGATGATTGTCAAGGCGTTTGTTGTTCTCAACAACGGGTTTGAACCCTCCGAGGCCCTGATCCGGGACATCAAAAATTACGTGAAGCGCACGACCGCGCCCTACAAGTACCCCCGGGAGATCGAGTTCATAAAAGAACTCCCGAAAACCATCTCCGGTAAGATCAAGCGCAACGAGCTCCGGTCCGCCGAGCTGAAACGCTACCAGGAGAAAAATTAATCCCGTTTTTTTGCCCGGGTCGTGTTCCGGAATTTTTTTGTCGTCCTTTGTGGTGCAAAAACTAATCGAAACACCTAATTAGTGCACCACGAAATGGATCTGTATGGTGCGATATTCCATAACCATGGACAATTCCCTAACCGATCGCGTTGACCTGGAGTGCAAGAAACGCCGCATGTCCCGGTCGGACTATATCAGCGAGGCCTGCTCGGCAAAAGTCTCCGGTCCCGGCGGGGCGGGAGCGGTTGGTGCAACAACGCTTCCCTGTGCGTCCGAGCCCCTTCCCCCGGATCACCACAACCTGGGGGACTATGAAGAGGCAAGCCGGAACTTCCATATCGACGTGCCCGAATATTTCAACTTCGGCTTTGACATCATAGATGCCTGGGCAAACAAGGACCGGAACAAGCTTGCTATGATCTGGCTGAACCAGGAAGGCGTTGAGAAGAAATTCACCTTCTTTGACCTCATGCGCCTCTCGAACCAGATCGTGAACATTATGATCAAGTACGGGGTGAACAAGGGCGACAAGGTTCTCATCATGCTCCCCCGGGTCCCGGAGTGGTGGACGTTCACCCTCGCGCTCATCAAGCGGGGAGCCATCTATTGTCCCGCACCAACCATGCTCACGCCTAAAGACCTGAAATACCGGATCAATATTGCCGAGATCAAGATGGTCATCACGATGGAGGAGCAGGCCGAGAAGATCGAAGAGATAGCAAAGGACTGTCCCTCGCTCTCCTGCAAGGTGCTCATCGATGCCAAACGGCCCGGCTGGATCAGTTACCCGGTGGAACTCGAGTACCCGGCACCGGTCTCGACCAAGATCGTAAACCTGCCCGGCACCAAGAAGACGCGGAGCACCGACCCGCTGGTCATCTTCTTCACCTCCGGCACCACTGGTGAGCCCAAGATGGTGGTGCACGACCACAGTTACCCGCTCGGCCATATCATCACCGCCCGCTTCTGGCATGACCTGCGGCCAAACGATCTCCACTTCACCCTCTCCGACACCGGCTGGGCAAAGAGCGCGTGGGGCAAGTTCTACGGCCAGTGGATTGAGGGTGCCGCGATATTTGTCTACGATATCCGCAGCCGGTTCAACGCCACCGAGATCCTGCCGCTGATCGAGAAGTATGGCATCACCACGTTTTGCTGCCCCCCGACAATCTACCGGATGCTGATCCTTGCCGACCTCGACAAGTTCGATTTCACCGAGCTGCGCCACTGCACCAGCGCGGGCGAACCCCTGAACCCCGAGGTCATCAAGGCATGGAAGGACGCGACCGGCCTCACCATCCTTGAAGGCTACGGCCAGACCGAAACGGTGCTCTGCATCGGCACCTTTGCCGGTATGACCCCCAAGTTCGGGTCCATGGGGCGCCCGGCGCCCGGCTGGAATATCGTTCTTCACGATGACAACGGGAAACCGGTTGGTCTCCACGAGGAAGGCCGGATTGCAATCGCGCTGAACCCGCGCCCGGTCGGTCTCTTCCGGGATTACCTGAACAACGAGGAGGAGAACAAGAAGTCTTTCATCAATGGCTTTTATTATACCGGTGACAAGGCCTACAAGGACGAGGACGGGTACCTCTGGTTCATCGGCCGCGACGACGACGTGATCAAGGCGTCGGGGTACCGGATCGGGCCGTTCGAGGTTGAGAGCGCTTTGATCGAGCACCCTGCCGTGCAGGAAGCCGCCGTTGTCGGCTCGCCGGACGATATCCGGGGCCTGATCGTCAAGGCGTTCATCATCTTAAAGCCCGGGTTCAAGCCCTCCGATACCCTCACCAGAGAGATCCAGGTGCACGTGAAGAACGTCACGGCTCCGTACAAGTATCCCCGGGCCATCGAGTACGTGGAGAGCCTGCCCAAGACCATCTCGGGCAAGATTCGCCGGAAAGAACTCCGGGAAAACGAGATGAAGAAACTCAACAACGACAACGGGGCGAAGAAGCAGTAACACAAGAAGCAATAATGCAAGAAGCAGTAATCCTGCTTCTCCCTCACCTTTATTAAATCGGGCAGGCAATAATTACAGGCGCGAGGGTAGCCAAGCCAGGTCAACGGCGCCAGGTTCAGGGCCTGGTCTCGCAGGAGTTCTTGGGTTCGAATCCCATCCCTCGCATTCATCCCTCAAGGTCAAATCTCTTCTGAAAAAGTTTCGGGTTTTCTGAGAACGTTTAAGAATACCCGCACGACTCAACGTAATGTGTCAAGCGATCAAACTGCACAGAACACGACGCCGCCGGCAGCCGGGTTCCATCATATCAAAGCGGAATACGCCGGCAATTCTCTTCGGTACGCGCTGG
The DNA here is from genome assembly GCA_002508495.1 of Methanoregula sp. UBA276. Taxonomy (GTDB): domain Archaea; phylum Halobacteriota; class Methanomicrobia; order Methanomicrobiales; family Methanospirillaceae; genus Methanoregula. The sequence goes on along the minus strand of DANA01000059.1, from coordinate 23,190 downwards.
AAGGCGGGAGAATCACCGAAGATGATCGCACGCTTATCGAACAACACGTTGCTTGGGTTGGCGTGACTGCCAACATCAGTGTCGGCAGGTCTAACAAGCTCACGTTCCACCTTGTCAAATGGCGGCGGTTCCTGCGGAAACCGTACCGGCAGAACGCAATCGAAGACATCTACAATGGGATAAAAAACCTGAAAGATGCCATTGTCGATGGTCATCCCTATTCCCAGAACACGATCCGCGACGATATTTCCGCTCTCAAGAAGTTCTATCTTTGGATGATCAAGAAGGGCTTCTCTTCGATTCCAAAGGAAGATATCAAAGAGATCAAAGTGCCGGGTGGCAATACCATGACGAAGGTTGCCGGCCAGATGTTGACCGATGAGGAGATCCACGCCATGATCTCAGTCTGTAACCGGTCAATTGACCGAGCGATCATCAGTGTCCTTTTCGAAGGCGGTCTCCGGATTAAGGAGCTGGCTATGCTGACGTGGGATCAGGTCTCCTTTGAGAAGACCAATGTCGTTCTGAACGTCAACGTGAAGACCGGTAAACCCCGGCATATCCCGCTCTTCTTTGCCCGGCCTTATCTTGCCGCGTGGAAAGCGGATTATCCTTACACACCGGAAGGTGATGCATTTGTCTTCATTGGGGAGATCAAGATGCAACCGATGCGCTATCAGTCCCTGTTCAAGAGGATTAGGGTTCTGGCAGTACGCGCCGGTATCACAAAAAAAGTGACGCCGCACGTTTTCCGGCATTCCAGAATCACCCAGTTGATGCGGCAAAAGGTCAGGGAGTACAGTATCCGTGAAATCGGGTGGGGCAACCAGAGCACAAAGATGCTTGCCACGTACGCCCATCTCACGAACGCGGATATCGTGTCGGAGCTTTCCGAGCTCAACGGGATCGAGCCGGAGCCTATACCGGATAATCTGGCACTGACTCTCCGGCAGTGCCCGCGCTGTGCGGTCATGAACGCGCCCACAGCCAATTATTGCGCGAGCTGTGGCGTGCCGCTTACCCCGGATGCAAAAGTAACGATTGATGAGCTGACGACCGAGATCGAGGCGCATCCCTTGTACAAACTGATCATGAACCGGGTTGAGGAGTTCCTCCTCACCCAGCCACGGGATATTACGGTCGTGCCACTACCAATCACGGGGAAGATACAACCGGAAAGCCCATAATTCTTCTTATTTTTGATTTTCGTCCATAGAACATTTTTAGAAAAGAAAAAGGACTCTTTTCCGTTGAGTTTGCTGTGGAGATCCACCACAGCCAATTGCTGCGCAAGCCGAAGCGTGCGGCACGGTACCGGGTGCAAAGATGACGATAGACACGCTGACGACGGAGATCGGGATGTAATCCCAGTGTGTAAACACTAATTATGGAGCGCGCTAAAGAGTTTCTTCTAACGCAACTTCTGGCTGTTTGTGCCCTGCTATCGTCAGACACAACCGGAAATTCCCTGATTTTTGATTTTCGTCCATAGAACATTTTTAGAAAAGAAAAAGAACCATGTTGCGTTGGTTTTTTGCTGTTTCTACTGGCCAAGAACGATTTATACCCGACGGGTCATAGTATCGCCGTCCATACGGCAGTTGTTCGGAGGAACGCTGGCGAGTGGACAGGCAAAAGGTGACTCAATGAAAAAAACTAAAAGGGTCGTCACACCCGACCAAATAGCGTTGCTCCCATTGTTTCACCAACTAATTGCCCGTCAACTTATTGCATCTGGCGAATGGGCATACTCCTGCCCAACTCCCACGACCGATCAGAACGCCTCTCGTAAGGAGGTGGACTGAAGCATGTCGAAAGCTGTCCGTGGTGGCGGGGCACACAAGAAACCCGTCCTTGACATAATCGAGAACGAATTCGCTGATAGACCGTTCACGCTGGCTGACATCCAGTCAACTGTGTATGAGATCTGTCGCGCTTTGTTGTCCGATCTTGTAAACAGTGGCGATGTGAAATCGGTAAAAGTGGATGGTAGGACACAGCACTACCCGAAGATGTATCAGTTGATTGGCAAAAATGATACCGTCGTAAAAAGACGGTAAAGTTTGGGGATACCTCTACAAGGTATCCTTTTTCTTCCTGATGGGCTTCCATCCTTTTGGTATGAATTTGTCTTTCGTTTTGGCGGGTTCGGACTCCTTATTCTCATCGCATTTCATCATGCAGTCAACCATCGCGTCCTCTTTTTTAGATGCCGTCATTCCCTTGGGGGGAAGTGGGCATGTCTGGTTATTTTCGGCATCATCAGATCCAGGCTTATCATTTTCATTGGTTGGTGCCTGAGATTTTTTCTCTGACGGAATGGCACCATCAGTTTTTTCAGGGTTTTCATCCAGCATCCGAATCTTCTGGACACTGCAAACCGGGTTCTGTTCGCCGGTTTTCGTCCGGTCAAGGGTGCAGACCATTACCATTTCAAATTTCGTTACCTTGGAATCGGTGTTTTCACCGGATTCCACCGTTGCTGAAGTTGTATTGTTCATATACTATCAGCCGAGGGTTTCTGGAGGGTACTCATAAAGGTTCTCAGGAGCATTCACTATGGAAAAATCTAATTTATCATGACTGTTCTTTTGGACACTGCACACAGGTGTTTCTGGTAAGTTCACGTGAGATTACGTACCCTTAAACACACGGATGCATTGAGGAGATATAAGGGATACACTGTCCATCCCGGGGTTATTTTGATTACTGTCCGATGAGTAAGAAGCGATTGCGATGGAAAAAATTATACGGTTTAAAAAAGTCATTCCCGGCGAGATTTAGATGACCGTTTTTCATATCGTCTTTTTGATGTGGCCCCACAATATTTACATACGAATGTGTCCTCATATGTGTTTATTGTAGTAGTTTTAACGTGGTTTACATCTCTATAATGTGTGGTTTCATCTATTACATTACCGTCATAATCTCTTCGTACCGATTTCCCAACTGCCTTCTGTTTGACAAAATGCGTTTCTCTTTTTTTTGTATCAACCAATTCTGTTTTATTAAAAATGATTGCAGCTAAATTCTCACAATGCGAACAACCATTAGAGAAAAAATATATCATAATTGCAATAGATGTTCCAAAAAACATTAGAACTGAGTATTCTTGATTTTTTGTATAATACATTGTAATTATGGCAATTATCACCGCAATAACCAACGCTATTGCTAAACATTTTTTGTAATTTCCCATAGCTACCTTGATTCTATAAGATAATTTATGGTGTCTGGTTAATCAAAGATTTTAAAAAGATAGAAGTTAAAACCCACCAGACCTCGGTACCTTTATTCCATCACAAAGTCCAGTTCTGGGTCTTCTACCTCTGCCCTCTCTCCGGAGGGGTTCGTTGCATTTTCTACAATAATTAGTATCCTCGTCATCCGGGTTTAGGGTGTGGCATCTTGGGCATTCAATCATGAATTGATCCTCCCTCACCTTTTCTTTAAGCGAGTATCCGGATTAGGGGATTTTGGCGGAGTCGTATTCGGTACTTTTGTTTTAGGAGGTGTTGTATTCGGCACGGGGGTTTTCGCCATAGACTCTCATTATTTTTAGAAGAGATATATTTTCTTATGTAATTCTTGCGTTATCGTCAGACACAAGTAGGAAATTGGTTCGTTGCTAATTTAAAATGGGTTCTGTTAACTTGATGATGGATAATTCAAAGTGTTAATCATAGTTGGATCGTTGGTAATTTTTACAAATTCAGATCAAATTGTATATCATATTTGAAATATACAGCCTGTAAGTAGGGAATGTGAATATATGAGATTAAATAAAGCGATTGGGGTTATTCTTTTACTTCTTGGTCTTGTTTTTATTATATTGGACTTGATGCAAAACTGGAATGTTTTTCAACAAAATCCGCTCTCGTATGGAATATTATTTATTGTGATTGGCGGGTGTTATGTCTGGATTGGTTATTACTTGTATCACTCATAACATGTCTAATCCCAAAGCCAATTAGAGTGAAGCTACCTGATATGTTACGAGCGGCTGGTGAATGGACGTTTCGTCCGGGGTGTGTCATCATCGATTCCTTGTATTCAAGTATTGAAAACCTGAAATTAATCCGATTCCTGAAGTGGCACTGGTGTACCCGACTCAAATCCAACCGGTTGGTTGATCCAGATAACACCGGTAACCGTTCGGTTTCGGATTCCGATATCCTGCCCGAAGGATTAGTCGTGCACCTCCGGCAATATGGTTTTTTCAGGGTTTTTCGGATTGTTCACCCAGATAAGGATCCGGAATCAGCGGGTATGAGCCAATCCGCCACTTCCCTTTTATTGCTAATCCAACTTTCTAATCGTTTCATAGCTGGGGAGTGTAGTAGTGACTTCTCGAATTTCTTACTTCAACTGCATAAGTCCCAATATAATCAAATAAAAAAATATATCCTGCATCACAGAAAAAAAGAACCTATTAGACGGATTCATAAGAATGTTCTGTAAAAAATGCGGATTTAAGAATGATGACGATGCTTCCTTTTGCATTTCATGTGGAGCTCCTATAAATCAAGCTAGACAAACATCTCCTCTAAAAAAACGTGGTGTTCTATTTTGGATGGCGGTTATCATTGCAATAATAATCATAGTTATTACAGGTGCGGCTATGATGTCGGCGTTTGTTTTCGGGATGAATGCGAACACGGCGCAGAATCCCACAATAACAACTCCGCAATATACGTTAATGCCTAACACTACAATGGCACCCATTCAAACGGCGTTATCTCCACAACCAACCATCACGGTTGCATCAGTGACAACAGTTGCATCAGTGACATCAATAGAAACGATCTCGACGACCATTCCAACCTCTGCCCCTCAACCTACGCAAACTAAAAAATTCACAGAACCCTTTGTAAATTCTTTCAATTATAAAACCCTTCATGACCAACCCGGAATTACCAATTGTGAAATGGAATATATATTTCCAGATATCGTGGATGATCCCTTGTATGGATTAAATCTATCCTCTCCAAGAAATTCAAAATTACAAGGATTCTATGCGGGAGAAATTTTCAAAAGAGCAGATAAGTCCGTTTATGAAATAGGTGCCGTAGATAATTGTTATGGCAATATTCCCAAAACACCCTACTGGAATTTTATTTCTGTAAATGGATTGTTAACCGGACGTGATCCATTAGATCAAAAGACCAATTTCACTCTCCTCGTCCAGTATGGGGGTTGGAAATTTCCAGTGAAAAGTTCATTAGAAACCTTGAAAATGGATCAACAATACCCTTATACAGCTTATATACTTATCAAAAATGATCAAATTACTGAAATTGGGAGTATCCAACTTAGTTTCAGTAGAGCCAATTGATACTTAATTATTCTGCACCTGCCCGGAATCTGGGCATAACCACATCGCCAAATATCAAATAAAAAAATATTTCCGTAATTAGATAAAACGAGGGTGTAAGAATGGCCTCTATATTTGAAATAATTGCATTTGGATTTTTGTATGGTGCAACCTCTCCATCAAAAATACTTGAAGCATTCATTCAGCTTCTTGTTGTGGTTGTGGTTCTGGGTTGGATTTTCTCAAAAATCCTCAAGAATTATTCGTTTCTAGGGTATGCGCTAAAAGATTGGCCCGGATGTGGAATTCTTGCGGCCCTAGTTTTTGTAATAATTAATGTCGTTGGTATCATAATAGGTACACAAACGCTATCGTATGGTGGAGCCCTCGTAGTCGCAATTATCGTACTAATAATTGGGTATAAAATTCTGAAGCCAAAGGAAAAATCGGATTAGGTTTTTATTTTAGTATTATGAATGAAAACTTATGAGCGATTTCGGGAACGATTTTAATGCATTTTTTGGTCTTCTAATTTCTTGAACAAACAACGACCACACCCAACAAATACGGAGAACAATTGAGACATTACTATCGTTCTAACTGCACACGAAAATTGCCGTTTTACTTAATAGATAGACTAACTCCACGTTTTGTCTGTACCCAACAATCGCGTTTTCCGATTAAAACCGGCCCGCAAGTAGCTACCGACTGAAAACTTTATTTACTCCGGGTGCGGAAATAGCTGCGTAAAACGGAGGATTTGTCATGAAAGGCAACAAAAACAGAGATTTGACCTCCGAAAAAGAGCACCCATCCCTCGCACTTTTCTTGAGATTCTGTGAATCGATTTGTTCTTTTTTGTGAACCCGTCTCCCAAGCACATTTTCATGGGGGGGGATAGTGTATACCCCCCACCTGCGGGGTTTTCTCACCCGATTCATCGATAACAAACCACTACAGTTCCGGGTCATATATACAGACGCCAATCTATCTCTTGAAGATATACAGATGCCGGGTCATCAGGCCCTTTTCCTTTGGGGGTGGCCGGCACGTTTGGACCCTTTTAAGACCCTTCTTAATATAAGGCAAAATTGTTATCTGGATCCTTGAGGTCAGGTTCTCAGGTCCCTTCCCCCTACGGGAGATTTCAGCATGGCGCTTTTGGCGCTAATATGGCTCTTATGCTTTCCGGGTTTTCCTCCATCATCGAAATCCGCTTCGGGGCTCATGGCGCTTCTGGCGCTTTTCTGGCTCTTTTACCCAGAATGTAATGGACCCCTTTCCCGTGAATGCCTTTCTTCTCAAAAATTCCTTTTTCTACGAGATTGGTAAGGTCCCGGCTGGCGTTACGCATAGAAATTTTTACAAGGTTTTGATATTCGGAGTTATTGAGACGGCCTTTTTCTTTCACGAATTGGATTGCTCGTTTTTGTCGTTCATTGAGTCCGAGTTCTGCCAGCACTGAATCAGTCAGCCAGTCTCTCCAGAGTGTGACAACAAATTCCCCGCCGCTCTGGGCAAATTCGGGTTCCGGAAGACCAGCGTCTCTGCATCCGGTTGTCATCTGGATTGTCCCGTATCCGATCTTCTCGATATAGTGGGTGAGGTAAAGAGGAAGAGCGATCCGGTGATTGCGTGGCCTGGAACTATGCTTGATCTTCAAGTCCTCAAATGTAAGGTCCGGGGGAAGATGGCCGGGGTTTCGCACTTCAATCCGATCTGAAAAGACACTCACCTGCACGCTTGCAGCCGAGGTATAATCCCGGTGAGCAACTGCATTGACAACCGCTTCCTGAATCACTTCTTTGGGAATCTCATACTTAGTTTCACTGACCGGTGCAGAATCGCGGGGAGGAACGATGCGATTGATTTTTGAGAGAATAAAATCCGTAGCCTGGTCTGTTTGATCAAAAAGCGTACCGGTGAATATCTGATGAGAGGGTATCGGTTTTGCGACAACCGTTCCATGATAGTGCACGCACTTTATCTATGAGGTTGGCATAAACTTCTGCGGTTTAATTCCGAACAAGAGAATCGCCGCATTGGTAGGCTGGGCCCCCTCCAGTAAATTCAGATGTTTTAGTACCTGTTCGGTCGGGGTTCCGGGGTTGAGAGGGAACCCCCGTTCTTTTTTTGCAACAGGGATCAACCATGCAACTTTTTCATCGGAGATATCCTTGAGCGTTGCTCCGGAGCAGGCGGATTCATCGAATGGTGTGCAGGGAAGAATTCTGCTGTCACACAGGAACTGGACTAATGCAGCATACAATTCTTTTTTCAATTCGTCAATCGTGGTGAAACGCCGTCGCACAACATGAGGTGTAGCCCTGCTGATAAGTTTCTGCATCTTCGGATGGCGTTTTTTATCATCCTTTCCCTTCAGGAAAATCAGCCGGTGTTTACTTTTCTCCGTTGCCCGTTCGAACTCAAGCTCGGTTGGGGAAAGACCCTGTTTGTTCTCCGGGCCATATTCGTTACCAAAAATTCCCAGGTATATCGTGCATCCATCGACTTCGCTCAAGTATAATTCTTCTGGCTCGCGATCAATCGCCGGTACATGTTCGAAGAGGAACGGTTCAAAGTAAATCCTGAGCAGGGGATCCGTTTTAATGTAATCACGGACTGCGGTCCTCTCTTCGTTCAATTCCTTCTGCACACTGCTGACAAATATGCCGATTGTTATCATCGTTCTGCTTATTGTTGTCATCATTGTCATGCTCGTGCTTGTCATCATCCCTGTAGGGAGGATCCTGCTCAGATGAATGACAGATATTGAGTGTCTGATGTAAATATGCTTTTTAATATTATGTGCGTGTTTGCTAATTTTGTCATTCTCCCCCTTCAGCAAAACCTAAGCCCCGCCTCCCACAGAGTATTATTCAGCCCGAGGGCCAAAGGGCGGGAGTCAAGCATGGCAGATTTCGTACAGAAAGCAAATGCCAGGAGTGCAGTTTGCACCCTTGCAAAAACCCATTGCAGACGTTGCGACGTTTGGGCACGATCGTCCAGTCCGTTACTGACGACAACCCGTTTACATGTGTAGCGTATATGACTGCCGGTGAGAGCCGGGACCCGGCCGGGCCCCCTAACCCCCCAACCCCCTCTTAGATATCTAAGAAAACGGGTGGACACGCAATGTATATTTAGCGACATTATTGTCGGTCTGCCGGGTCCCCGCACCCCGGGCCGGTATCTGGCTTCGCCGGTGTCCGGCTCCTCCGGTGCCCCCGCTCCTCCAGCACCCCGACTCCCAACCACTTTCGCCATCCAAAAGCGCCTGTTAGGGCAGAATTCGGAGCGTGAAATGGATTGTTTTAGATGGTTTGCGGGGGAATTGGGGTTCGGTGAAAAACAGGGGCCCACAAAACCGCGAATAGAGCATAAAAGACCCGGCTGAAGGGGTGACCGGGGGCCAAAATGGCCCCGGACGGGTCATACCCTGCCGGGCCGGCATGATTATGGCGGGAGAAGGGACAGGGGGAGGGATCACCGGCCTCCCCCCGTCTCCTGCTCATTGTGCTCAATGCAATCCAGGTCTATTCGGAGAGTTGACCGTAATCATATGAATGCAAAAGGGAGCCTCCTCTCGGAATAATCTGCACTCAATATTCCGGCAGGGCAACAGAACCGGGCTATCAAACGGATCCCATCGTCGCTTTTTACGAGAGAGATGCCGCCTGCACCAAAGGAATACCATAATCCCGGTTCTCAGATCTTCAGGATAATTCGGAGATGGCATGGGCGTTATGAAACTGGAGAGCATTGACATTCTGTCGGAATTATTTTGTTCACTGGCAGCACAAAGAGCCAATGAGGAGACAGATGATGCCCAGACGACCGCGTTACCGTATACCTGATAATGTTAAGAAAATGCTGGAGGAGAACGGACTCGACGAGGCATATACGAGCCGGCCCCCGTATCAAAAGAACGACTATCTCATGTGGATTGAGCAGGCGAAACGTGAAGAAACCCGGACCCGGCGGATCAACCAGATGCTGGAAGAACTGAGGGCCGGTAACGTTTACATGAAAATGCGGTGGAATCCGAAACGAGCAACACGGAAGGAGGACTGACATGGCAGATGGAATCTCATATGTCAATCCTGAAGAGCTGTACCAGCCCCGCGGGTACTCCCATGCAGTCAGGGTGAGGGGGAATAATTCAACGATCTATATTGGTGGAATGAACAGCATCGATAAAGATGGAACGGTTGTTGCGAAAGGAAACCTGAAAGCCCAGACCCGGCAGGTACTTGAGAATATCAGAACAATTCTTTCTGCTGCCGGTGCAGAACTTTCAACGATCGTGAAATTCACGATCTATCTTGTCCAGGGGCAGGATCCTCGTGAAGGTGTTGCGGCATTCCAGGAGATATGGGGGCACAATCCGGATTATCCAGTTATCACCGTAGTCTTTGTCGCAGGTCTGGGACATCCCGACTGGCTCGTGGAGATCGAGGCTGTTGCCGTTGTACCGGAATGAACCCGGTTTTTTTGAATTTAAAAAATCCGGGAAAGGGGATTATTTTTTAAGAAACTTTCAGGCCGGTGATGCTTCTGTCATGTTCGCTTGTCCTCGCTTAGGCTCTGGCCTGGCTGTAACATCCGACCCTTTTTCCGGAATACCTGCGTTCATACCTGCCCTTCACCGCGGCGACTGGTATCCGCATTCTCCGTTGCGGGGGCCTCTCCCGTTCACAAATCACCATGCTTATGTGGTCGGAATAAGAAAATCCGTGTGTTTCCATCATGCAGGTAACCCTTCGCCATGTTCTCCTGCTTCTTGTCTTCGCAGCCATACTTGCTGCGGGGTGCACGCAGCAGGCATCTGTCACGTCACCAAAAACGGCAACGATCAGCGCCCCTGCCGGGACTCCCGGAGCAGCAGATACCGCGACCCTCGTCCCGCAGTTCGACGCGTATGCAGAGCAGACTTTCAGCCAGGGCGGCGTCCCGGGAATGGCAGTCGCCATTGTCAAAGACGACAAGGTAATTTATCTACGGACGTTTGGCGTGAAGAACGTAACAACGAACGAACCGGTTGGCCCGGACACCCGGTTCCAGCTGGCGTCCATCTCCAAGTCCGTGACCGGGACCATGATCGCGGAGATGGTCGGGAACGGAGAACTCTCGTGGGATGACCCGATCGTATCGGTGAACCCCGCGTTCCGGCTTGCCGACCCGTACGTAACGGAGCATGTCACCTTCCGCGACCTCCTTTCGCACCGCTCGGGCCTGCCGGAGTACGGCACGGACGAGCTCCAGAATGAATTCCGGTACTCCCGGCAGGAGATCATGGACCGGCTCCCGTACCTCGGGCTTCCCGGCGCCTTCCGCTCCTCGTATGCCTATTCCAATATCGGGATAACAATCGCCGGCGTGACCGCGGCAATGAAAGCCGGCAAACCCTATGAGGACCTCGTTGCTGAACGGATATTCATTCCCGCCGGCATGTACAACACGAGCGCCCGGTTCCAAGACTTCACCGCGTCACCGGACCGCGTGGAGCCTTACCCGATACATGAGGGGACACCCGTTGCCGGGCCGCTCATGGACGATGACATCAACTCCCCAGCCGGCGGCGTGAGCTCCACGATCCAGGATATGGCACGGTACGCCCGCATGCAGGCGAACGGGGGTTCCCTTGATGGAAAACAGGTGGTCAATGCCAGCGCCCTGAAAGAGTCCCACTCGCCCCAGTACATCAAGACGTATTCCGGGACCGGGATGACCGGTTCCGGCATGGGCTGGAACACGTTCCTTGACGGCGGCCGCAGCCGTATCGAGAAGGACGGGGTCTTCTCGCACGGCGCTTCGACGATTATCACGGTCTGGCCGGAAGAGAAGATGGCGCTTGTTGTCCTGACCAACAGTTTCCCGGAAGGGAATATCGTGACGGGGAGCCTCAGCAATGCCTGGAACGACCTGTACTATAACGGCAAAATCAGCAGGGACTGGTACGCCGAGGCCCGGCAGAGCCTCCAGGACTGGTTCGACAGCATGTCGCCGCAAACGATCACGGAACCGGTGAACGCACAACCCGCCCGCGACCTGAAGTACTATGCCGGATCCTACACCCAGGACTATTACGGCACCGTCCGAATCGAAGAAGACGCGGGAATACTGCTGGTGTACCCGGGCTATGGCACCATGCCGTTTCCCCTTGAGCCGTATGACGGCGACACCTTCCGCGAAGCATCCGGAACGGGTCTTGCGAAGTTCACTGCCGGCACCACGGGAGCAGCCTCCGGTGTCTGGTTTGAGCACTTCGAGACGCCCGGGCGGAGCGGGGCATTTGTCCGGATTTACCCGTAACTCCTTTTTTTGGGAACGCCTTTAATCCCGGGGTCCGGGCGAGATTGTTGTCAGGGGTAAGCTTGTCTGCATCGTGCCCAACAATAGTAGAAGTCGGGGCGGAATCAGTGGACACGACAACTTCCGCCACTATGAAAAATTCAGGGCAGGGATTTTCATGGCAGGCCGGACAGAGATCTCCCTTGTGTTCATTGGTGCTGCAATCCTGTTCCTGCCGCTCTTCGTGTTCCTGCCGAAACTGATCCAACGCGGGCTGCATGCTGACGTGGATGGAGTGATTGAGGTGTTCGGGAAGAACGAGCAGGTGAAGAAAGTGTTCTGGGCTTTGTTTGTGGCGATGGCCGGGCTGGTCCTGGCGCAGGTCCTGAACCCGGTGATAGCTCAGCAGGTGGTTGGGGTGGTGATGGGGATGGGAATCTAATCTCCCTTTTTTCTTCGTCGGTGAAATCGAAATTGAGGGGTAGAATCACCTCAGATAAAATACGCCCTATACGGGCTCCTTTTCCCATCCTGGCCTCCGGGCCAATCCCGGAAAACCCCGTAAAACCCGCCCTTTCAGTTCCTGTGGAGAATATGCCCTAAAATCGCCCCGTTTGCCAAAATACGGCAGAATTGCACCTCGTATAAACACCACCAAAGCCCCTTAAATCGGGCCGGTTTTTGCCACATATTTTACCCCATCTGGACCCTAAAAACGCTGCCGGAATGCGATTGTGAAGGTTTTTTTCTCCGACGGAGGTCTCAAAAATTGGCAAAACGGGGAAAATGGCCTTAAAATGAGGTCGTTCCGGATCCTGTCAGAGATATTCTCTTATCTTCCTGACGAGCACGAGCTGGTTGTTTGCCTCGTTCTTCTTGGCTTTTTCAATGGCGGCAATAATCTCTTTTATCGGTTTTGTCAGTGAATAGCACTTCTGCGGACGGCCTTTCCTTTCTGAAGGAACCTTGCGGCATTGAATCCAGCCTTGTGCATCCAGGTATTTGATTGCGATACTCACTTCCGGCTGGCGCATGTCGGTCCCGCGCTCGAGTTCACGGGATGTTACTTCCGGGGTGTTCGCAAGGAATACCAGTGTTTGCGCTACAGTTTTTTTGATGCCGATTTTTATGAGGAGGTTGACAAATTCTTCCTCCTTCTCGGTAAATACCAAAATTTTTTGCTCTTTCATCTGTCACCCGTTTCCGGATTGTTTCAATTGACTTTTTATTCTCACATTAAATCCATTCTGGTTGGAAATTCAATTATCGACAGAGATTTGTGGAGCAACTGATTTAGCGAGGCACCCTACACGGAATGGATGTGAAGCAGGGACCCGGAGCCCGGTGAGCGGAGTCATCATGAGATCAAGGATGATGTGAGTGGAGGCCGGGTCCTCTTCTTGTATGTTGATAACGCTTCTTTTGGGATTATAGAACGAGAAGGAGGAGATTACTTCTTACCATACATCTCCTCCCGGAGTACAAAGACCCGGCTTATCAGGTGTTTTTCTTCAAACACCGGGGAACCCTTGAGGAGAAACGGCATATCCAGCCCGAATTTGCTCCGGGCAATGAATTTACCCGTCCGGACCGATTTCTGGTCCTGCATAAATCCGTCCATATGGATGGCAAACTGGTTCTCCGGTGACGCGAGGGTGCTGATGTGCTTTCCCTCCACCTCCGTCAGGTTATAGCCGAACCGTGTTATAAACGTCCCGTTCACGTACGCGATGATGCCCATAGAATCCGTGATGATGACCGGGTCGTCCATGCTGTCCAGCGCTGCAGTGAGCGCGGCAAGCCGGTTCCGCTCTGCCACGAGCTGATCATGAGCTGCCTTCAACTGCTTTTCGAGCATGGAATTATACAGCGCGATCTCGATGGCAGTCTGGATCTGCCGCTCATTGAACGGTTTTAAGATGTAACCTGACGGGGTGGTCTTCTTCGCACGGTCAATAAACTCCTGGTTGGCAAACGCCGTGACATAGATGATCGGGATGCCCCACCGCGAGCGGATCTCCCCCCCGGCCGTGATCCCGTCCATCTCGCTTGCCAGGTTGATGTCCATGAGGACAAGGTCCGGCTGGTGTTCTTCGGCAAGGGCAATCGCCTTCTCCCCCGTGTTTGCGATGCCGGGAACCTCATACCCGAATCCCAGCACCATATCTTTTAAATCTTCAGCAACCAGTGCTTCGTCTTCGACCACGAGGATCCTGATCTTTTCTGTCATAGGTTTCCCACTCCTGCAGTATTGAATTCACAGGAACGGGGAATGGCGACAGGAAACGTCGTTTTTTCCCCGCTGCTCGTATAACTCAATGTACCCCCGGTCAGATTTCCCCGCAGCCGGGGGCGGGTAACGCCGGAGGATGTCATCTGCCTGGGCACAACTCCTGCCGGCAGTCCTTCCCTGCCCTCAAAAACCGCGAGACCGGTTTCCGGATGGTATTGTATCCTCGTTACGGTCATACTTTCTCCTTGTTCTTGTCCGGTTTTGGGATCGTCAACACAAACTTCGTACCCTCCGTATGGTCAATTATTACGGTACCATTGAGCTGGCCGGTAAGCGAGTGAACGAGCCGGAGCCCCAGCGACGTCTGGTTCTCAAGCGTGATGTTCGGCGACATTCCGATGCCGTTATCTGCCACCATAAAGGTCAGGGCCTGAGGATCTTCGATAGCCGTGATGGTGAGTGTCCCGTCTTTTCTGTCCCTGAATGCATACTTTAAACTGTTCGTGATCAGTTCGTTGCTGATGAGCCCGAGAGGAATTGAAGTATTGATGTCCACATAGATATCCTGGATGTTAACATCAAACCGGACGCCCTGCTTTGCCGCTTCGTATGACTGGAAGAGCCCTTTCCCCAGCGCAGTGATGTAGTTTTTCAGGTCGATATGAGCAAGGTCTTTGCCCCGGTACAGGTACTCGTGGACGAGTGCCAGGGACTGGACCCGGTTCTGACTGTCCCGCAGGGTATCAATGGTCCTGGGATCGTCGATCTTCCGGATCTGCATGTTAAGCATACTGGATATGATCTGGAGATTGTTTTTTACCCGGTGGTGGATCTCCTTGAGCAGGATCTCTTTTTCGGCAAGCGACACGTTGACCAGATCTGCCAGTTTTTTCCGCTCGGTGATGTCCCGGATATTGCACTGGATGACCTTCTTGTCATTCACCAGGTAGACATTACTCACGAACTCAACGGCGATTTTCCGCCCATCGGCAGTTTCGAGCGGCAGGTTTTCATACCGGATGGATTCCTTTTGTTGCAATTCTTCGAAGTTGTCTTTATTAGCAACGATATCCTTGAACAACCCGATCTCCCAGATTTTCTTTCCCAGGAACTCTTCACGCGAGAATCCCAAAAAAGCGATAAAAAATGGGTTCACTTCGACGATCTGCCCGGTCTCGGCATCGAGGATGAGAATCCCGTCCTGTGCCGTCTCAAAGAGCCGACGGTACCGGGTCTCTGTCGCATTCAGCGCGTCTTCGATTTTTTTCCGCTCGGTGATGTCCCGGATATTGCACTGGATGACCTTCTTGTCATTCACCAGGTAGACATTACTCACGAACTCAACGGCAATGTTCCGCCCATCGGCGGTTTCGAGTGGCAGGTTTTCATACCGGATGGATTCCTTTTGTTGCAATTCTTCGAAGTTGTCTTTATTAGCAACGATATCCTTGAACAACCCGATCTCCCAGATTTTCTTTCCCAGGAACTGTTCGCGTGAGAACCCGAGCAGGTTAATTAAAAAGGGATTTGCGTCAACGATCTGCCCGGTCTCGGCATCGAGGATGAGAATCCCGTCATGTGCTGCTTCAAAGAGCCGACGATACCGGGTTTCAGATGCCAGCAATAAATCCTGGGCTTTTTTCCAGTTTTTGAAGTCCCGGTCCGGGTTATCCGGTGACGTGGGTATTGTGTCCATAATCAATTTTCCCTTGATCTATTGACAGGTGGAGCAGTGGATCTTGTTCCTTTTTGGTCCGGTAGAACAGGGTGGGGGAAACCGGGGTTTGGTGATTTGGGGGTGTCAGATTTTGTAGTGTTTTGTAGTCATTGAATCATAAACATGCACTGCTCTCATCATGATTGCATATTCGAATGATCACCAATCATTACATTGTTTATAAATAACTTTTCATGAAAACCCCCTGTGGTTTCATTATTCTATGGAACATTTCTTGGATACCATCAAAACCGTGTAACTGAATTTTCATCGGGAACGATTCGCGTTCAGATTTTTAATCAGCCGTAAAACTCCCGTTATGTATCCCGCCATGATGGTTGAACGAGGCATTCGGGAAGAACGAGCAGGTGAAGAAAGTGTTCTGGACCCTGTTCATCTCGATGGCCGGTCTTGTCCTGGCTCAGGTCCTTGACCCGGTGACAGCTCAGCAGGTAGTTGGGGTGATTACGGGGATGGGGGGATAACCCCATTTTTCCCCGTCGAAGACCTCCCAAAATGGGGGGGAATTCCCTCAGGAAAAATAAGCCCTATACGGGCTCCTTTTCCCACCCTGGCCTCCGGGCCAATACCAGAAAACCCCGTAAAATGCACCCTTTTCTTTCCAGTGGAAAATTGGCCCTATAATCGCTCCGTTTGCCAAAATGCGGCAGAATTGCACCTCGTATAAACACCACCAAGGGCATTTTTACCGCACTAATTTCGACCCTTTAATTTACCCCATCCGGACCCCGAAAACGCCGCCGGAACACCAATATGAAGGCCGGTTTTTCCGGGGAAGGTCGCAAAAAACAGGGAAAATGCGGCAAAGGGTGGGAAACCGGGGGTTCCCCGGGTAGTGCGATCAGACGTATTTTTGCATCTTCTTGACAAGAGCCATCTGATGAGTTACATCGGCTTTTTTCTGTTTCTCAATGCTGGTCATGATATCCGGGACCGGCATTGCCAGCGTATAGTTCCGTACCGGGCGGCCTTTCCTGTCGGAGGCGATCTCGTCGGAATTTACCCATCCCCTCTCTGCCAAGTACTTGATTGCAAGGCTGACTTCCGGTTGCCGGAGGTCTGTCCCTCGTTCGATGTCCCGTGACGTTGCTTCCTTGGTGTTGAGAAGAAAGACCAGGGTTCGTGCAACAGTTCTCTTCATACCAATCTCAAGGAGAAGATTGACAAATTCCTCTTCCTTATCGGTGAATAACTGAATTGTCTTATGTATCATCTGGCATTCCATTTCAGGCGGGAAAATCCCAAAGGGCTGCATCCATCCGGGGCCATTTCTGCCTCCGATTACCCGATCCGGAAGATGTTTTGACAACATCGTTTGCAAAAACAGCACCTGCGTTTCCGAAAAACGACCATTTCATCCCAGAATCGTCGGTTTATAGCCCGTTGCATGCCAGGAAATATCCACGCACTGCAACGCTACAGCAGGCGGTTTCCATCAATATCAGGCAGGGGCAGGCAAAACGAACCGGGGGGCATCATGGGGTGGGGGTCTATGGCGTTGAGGGAACTTTCTCCAACGGCGGGGATATGCCGGGCCGGGGCGTCAGCCCCAAAAGCGTTTACAAAAAAAAACCCGCCATCAAATGGTTCCCGTACACGAAATGAAAAAAACCCGGTAAAACACTATCATGGTTTCATTGGCGACTTCCAAAAAATGAAAAGAAATTCTCCTCGTCTTACGCCAGCACCATGAACGTGTAGAAGTAGAAGATGAGCATCGGGATGAAGAGCGCAAGGTACAGCCCCCGGTTCCAGTGCCAGATCTCAAGGCCGTCCATGGTCCGGATCGGCATGAGGCTGTAGACTGCCATGATGAGATTGATGGTAAAACCAACACCGCCCGCTATCGCCCAAATTCCGCCCAGCATCACCATAGCGAGGAACACGAACGTGAGGACGATGCTGACCGCCGGGCCGGCAACCATCTCGATGCCCGCCCGCCGCGGGTCAAAATCATCGCCCCGGTTCACCAGGTTGCGGTAGGGCTGGCCGAACGCGTTGCCAAAGAGCCACGCGGTGAGGAACATGATGATGGTCCCAAGTCCCCAGAAGCGGGTATCGGCATCCTCGCCATGGCGCGAGGCCATGATCCGGTGCGCAAGGTCGTGGAGCACCACCGAGACTGCTCCTACCGCGATATAGATGAGGACCATCTCAAGGGTCAGTGCCGCCCGGTCCGCGAGCAGGAAGGCAAGGGCAACCACCACGACCGCTCCCTCAATGACCAGGATCTCGGTTGACGAGAGCCCGAGCAGCTGCGGTTCGAGCTTCCGGATGGTAATCCTCCGGGCTGCCCGCTCTTTCTCATCGATCACCCCGACAAGATGCTCGCCGCCCAGTTCCGCAAGGAACCGTGCTGCCTTGAACGCCGCCTGCGCGAGCACGGCGATGTTCGCGACAAGGAACTGGATGAGGAGCACAACAATGCTGGTCAGCACGGCAGCAAGGGCCATGAACTGCGGCGGGATCAAGTCGGAAGTCGGCAGGTTCTTTGCCATCGTTCCCCGCGCCACCTGCACGAGCCCAAAAAATCCGCCGGCGTTCTGCGGCCCGGTGGTTACGGTGCCAGGCACCACAACTCCTTCCGGCAACGGTTCGGTGACCGTGATGTAATCGGACTTTGTCAGCCCGTCGCTGCCGAACGTGTTGCTCACGCGCAGCGTGACAAAATACCGGCCGGGTGCAGCGTAGGTATGGACGGTGTTCTGTTCGGTTGAACTTTCGCCATCGCCAAAGTTCCAGTTCCATGCCGTGGGCCTGCCGGCCGATGCATCAAGGAATTGGACCACGAGCGGGAACGGCCCGTCAACCGGGTGTGCAGAGAACTCCGTGACCGGCGGGTCACCAACGCTGATGAAGGACGGCATCGTGGTGGTGGTGGTGCCATACGGGGTAGTCACCGTGAGGCTGACCGTGTAGTCACCGTCCGCGGTGTAGGTATGCGTCGGGTTCTGCCGGTCAGACGTGGCCCCGTCACCAAAGTCCCACCGGTAGGTCATCGGTCCTTCGCCAGCGGCTGAGGTGTAAAAACTCACCATCAGCGGCCCGGCGCCAAACGGGGTGCTGGTGAAAAATTCCGCGGTGGGCGGCGGGTTGGTCACGACAATGAAACCGTCATTGTCGGCATTGGACAGCTCCGCACAGCATGCTGCGGGCAGGAACCCGCAGAGGACTATGATGCAGAGAGAGAAGAGTCGGGTCAGCTGGTTCATGGTATCCAACACGGAGCCTGGCAGCAGCATGGCCGCGGGCTCCGGTATTCCTCTTTTCATTCTCCTTTGCGGAGCATAAAGAAATTGGTCAGGGCCGGGCGTTTCGGACCAGCAACCGGTTTCACCGTCCCGGTTCAGGAAGGCTTTGCTCGCGGTGAATCCCAATCCAGCAGGTTTTGCGTTTCCTATCAGGTGTGAAAATGGTGCAATTTGGGAGACGGCTTGCATTCCATTTGTTTTCCGCCCGGCCCGGTGCAGGAGCGGGAACGTGATGTGTGCAGGGGATGGCGATGCAGGGAGGGGGAAGAAATTCACGAAAAAAAGGGAAAAGATCAGACCTTTTGGGATGTATCGCCCTTAATGATCAATTTCACGATCAGGAAGATGACCAGGGCGATGATGACAAAGTCGATGACATTGCCGACAAAGTCCCCGACCATGAACTGGATTGGGCCGACATCGAGCACCGATGCCCGCCAGTCGCCACCCGGTACCAATACGGCAATGATCGGCATGATGATGTCGTTGACCGTTGCAGTTACCAGTTTTGTTGCCGCTGCACCGATGATGAAGGCGACAGCAAGGCCGATGACCTGGTATTTTTTCAGAAATTCGGAAAACTCTTGAATAAACCCTTGGGGTCCTGCCATAACAAATAACCTCGGGAGATACCGTTCATCTCCTGATTGTAGATTACGACAGGTAGTATTAAAAATCTCGCATGGTACACGGGGAGCAAAAGGTTATTCCGGCTGGCGTGGGCAGGCGTCCCCTTCCAGCGTTACCGTGCCGATGATGGCTGGTTTGCCCTGGTAGCGGGTCTTGGAACCGTGAATACCCAGGGAAAAAACGGTCCCGTCGGATCGGATGCCCCGGGCGGAATACCGGGCAGAATCTTTGAGCCCTGCCAGTCGTTCAGCAACAGAGTCGCGTATCCGCTGGTGGTCTTCCGCTACAAAAATGCCGGTGAAATCGGGGATGGCACGGATTTTTTCAACCGTAGAGCCGAACATACGGGCAAAAGCCGGGTTCACGTAGATGAAGCGGTTATCCTGGATCATGTAGATCCCCTCGGCAAGGGACTCGGCGAGACTGCGGAACTTCTCTTCAGACTCAAAAACTTCCTGCTGGGCAGCTTTCTCGCCCGACACATCGATGAGCGAGACAACGCTCCGTTTCGTTCCCGGTATCATCTCGACCGTGATGTAGGTGCTGATTTTATGGCCGTCCCGCGCAAGAAACAGGAACTCGTAGTTTACCGGGACCTTATCCGGACTGGCCCGGCGCAGGACATGGTACTGTTTCATGCGCTCGACATCCCCGGGGGACACGAACCGTGTCCACGGTATCCTGCCGCAGACCTCCTCCCGGGTATATCCCGAGATCCGTTCAAACTCCCGGTTGACCACGGCAACTGTCTTGTCCTCCTCAAGGATCATCATCGCGGTGCCGGTCGATTCAAAGACCGTACGGTACAGGGCTTCGGAATCATGGATCACCCGGTCAGCGGCCCGGCGGGCAAGGGCACCGGCAATGATCTGGCCGTAAATTTTCAGAATATCGATGTCCTCTTCGGGCCAGGAAACCTCCTTTGACAGCGTCGAGATGCCCAGGGCACCGATAACCGAAGGGCCGGCCCGGAGAGGGATGAGGACGAATGACCGGATCCCCAGCGATTCCAAAAATTCCCGGAGCTTTTGGTCATCCCCGGTTGCCCGGGGAAGGGCGGATACGTCCGGGACAATCTCCGCTTCGCATGATTTGATTCGTTCCACGATCCGGGAAAAACCCCCAAGATCGACAGCCCTCATCGCTTCTTGTTTGGACGGGACATTTTTGTCGGTCCATTCATGGGACCAGAGAATCTCACCGGAATTTCCGGTCACATGGGCCACCGAGCAGCGTTCAGCACCGAATTGCGTGCCGATGGTAGCAAGGAGCTCATTGATGGCGTTGTCAACCTGGTCCGGGGCGAGCTGGATGAACTGCGAGGAGATGAGGGAGGCCCGGCGGATAACGGTAAGCCGTGTGTGAAGCGCGTTCTCGGCATTTCTCCGGGACACTGCCTGCTGGATCTTGTGGCCGAGCTCGGCAAACTGGGAGGTTGGGTCCCCGCCTTTCTGGAGATAGAAGTCAGCACCGCTGTTGATGGCATCGATGACCACCTCCTCCCGGCCTTTGCCGGTAAAGAGGATGAACGGGATGTCCGAGCTCTTCCGGACCTCCCGCAAAAACGTGATCCCGTTCATATCCGGCATCAGAAAATCTGAGATAATGGCATCGAAGGGCCGGCGGCTGACCAGATCGAGGCCCGACATACCGGATTCTGCAGTCGTGACCGAGAACGTGCCATGCATCTCCAGGAACGCTTTGCCCAGGTCGAGAAGGTCGGGCTCATCATCGACATAGAGAACGGTAATCATCGGGCATCAGGACCGGTAAAAAATTGTCTCAACTCTATCTCACTTCAGCACAGCTGATTAAAGACCTTTTCTTTGGTGCATAAGGAAAATCGTCAGACCAGCGGGTCCGGCTGCTGGCCGGCAAGGGACGGGAGTTTGGTTGGCTTGACCAGGACCGGGTCACTGCTCCGGCGGATCTTTTCGATGATCAGTTCCTTTCCGGCCGGCGTCATTGCAAAGATCGGGATCGCGGTGCCGGCCTGGAGAAGCGCTCGTCCGATAACCGCGTCCCGGATTGCCTGCGAAGCACAACTGGTGACGAGATCGCAGGAAGTGACGAGCTCAGCAGATTCGGCGTTGTCAAGACCGGTACCATGGACGCCGAAGATGAACGTGGCAGGATGGATCCTGCGGACGGCCGTGGCATCCCCGGGACGGGCAACGGTGACAGCGATCTTCCGGAACCCTCTCTCTACCGCAAGCGCAACACCGGCTGGTGCGTCCATGGCGGCATGGTCCCGGTCCAGCACGACTCCGCCGTTCTCTTCGATGCGGGCAATCACTTCGGGATACGGGCAGGTGGCGACGAGTCCCGACATCCGCCCGCCAATCCCCTGCACGAGCGCGGGTTGTGTGGCAATGACCGTCCCGGCACCATCGCTGGCAAGAACGACGGCATCGACCATGCCCGCAAAAAGGCCGAAACTCAAAATCTCGGACGCGCCAAAACCCACGAACTCCCGGTTGTCCAGCACCTCCCGCGCCGGGGTGCACATGCCAAACGCCTTGATCCGGTGTTCTATGTTGGCTTTCACCGATTCTTTCGTGATATCGGGAACCGGGTGGGCAAAGCGTTGTGCGAGCGGGCAGTCCTTGATGATCGCCTCGCCAACCTCCGCGACCTTCCCGTCACGGATCACGATCCGGCACCGGCCTATTGCTTCGATGATGTGCTCGTCTTTCTGTGCCATGATACCTTTCTATGAAACTATCCGGGCTGGTTTTTAATGATACTATCGTTACGGCAGGATCGTTTCCGTTATGCATATCCCGCCCCGGGGTACATGATGGTGCATGAAGGAGGGGTCGCGCCTTTTTGAGATCGATGGTGCCCGCGGGGTTGCGATCCTCATGATGGTCGTGTACCACACGGTCTTCGACCTCGGTTTTCTGGGCATCGCCCCGGTCGATGCTTTGAGCGGCCCCTGGCGGTATTTTGCCTATGCTACCGCATCGCTCTTCCTCCTCATTGTCGGGATCTCGCTTGTCGTAAGCCGGGCCCGGGCTGCACGCGGTGCGGGCGGCGTTTTGCCGGCAGGGAAGTTCCTCCGGCGCGGTGCGGGGATCTTCGCGCTGGGTCTCCTCGTAACGCTTGCGACCTGGCTTTACCTCCCGCAGAACTTCGTCGTCTTTGGGATCCTGCACCTGATTGGGATCTCGATTCTCCTCTCGCCGCTCTTCTTCCGCTTTGACCGGTGGAACCTCATCATCGGTGCGGTTTTTGTCCTCTCCGGCTGGGCAATCGCCGGCACGACCGGGCCGGCGTTCCTGCTGCCGCTGGGCATCATGCCACCCGGTTTTGCGTCGGTTGATTACACCCCGATCTTCCCGTGGCTTGGGGTGGTCCTGATCGGTCTTGGGCTCGGGTCGGTCCTGTACGCAGGTGGAAAGCGGCAGTTCCGGATCCCGCCCGTGCCGGACCGTCTGGTTGCCCCGCTCTCGTTCCTTGGCCGGCACTCGCTGGTCATCTACCTCATCCACCAGCCGGTCATCATCCTGCTGCTCGGGCTCGTGACCGGAACGTTGGTTCTGTGAGGTGCCGGGCAGGGTGGTGCATCCCGCACGGGATCCCGCTGGCCTTTTAATTGCAGGAGACCAACGTTATTTTAGCATTCGTTGTTCCCGTGCCATGACCCCTGTGCGTTCGTCCCTGCTCCTTTCGGTCCTCGTCCTCCTGCTCCTTACTGCCGGCTGCCTGTCCGGTCTGGATACCCCGA
>DANA01000114.1 GCA_002508495.1 Methanoregula sp. UBA276 | reverse complement strand
CGGGCGGTATTTTTCCGGATCAGCCCGACAGCACCCGGGTCCCGGTCGGCAATCGTGACCGGAATTTCGCATTCGGTTGCCACCCGGATCCCCCGGATGCCGGTAGCCCCCATGGCGTCAAGGTAATCCGAGGGTTTGAGGATGGAGAGGAGGAGGATCGTGAGGTCCCGGTTCAGTTCCATGCGGCGGTTGAAGAAGACCGGGGCGGAGCCCGGGGGGAACTGGGTGGTGTTGTCCTGCACCGGAACAAGGACCGTTGTTTTTCCTTCCGTTATCTCGATAAATTCCATTGCGCACATCTGATGGGAGCGCGCAAACCTTATACATATTCCCTCGCAATGGATATGGGCAGGGCGAGTGGCTTAGCCCGGACATAGCGTCAGCCTCCTAAGCTGAACGCCGGGGGTTCAAATCCCCCCTCGCCCGTTTCTTTTCTTGGCATTTTATGTAGGTGAAACGGTAAGGAATATACGATGAATGCAGCAGGGCTGTTCCAGATAACCCGGCCGGCAAACGCGGTTGCAGCCGGGCTGACCGCGGGTGTTGCATATTTTATCGCGACTGCCACCCTCGTTCCGGCCGTCCTTTTGCTCTTTTTTGTTGTCGTCCTCATCACCGCTGCGGGAAATGTCATCAACGATTACTACGATGTGGGAATCGACCGGGTGAACCGGCCGGATCGCCCGATCCCCTCCGGGCGGGTCACCCTGCGGGCTGCCCGTGCCTGGGCAGTAACCCTCTTCCTTGCCGGCATCCTCCTGTGCATCCCGACGAACAGGATCTGCCTTGCGATTGCGGTCTTCAACGCGTTCCTGCTGGTCCTGTATGCCGCGTGGCTCAAGCGCCTGCCCCTTGTGGGGAATCTCGCCGTCTCCTACCTTGCCGGGAGCATGTTCATATTCGGTGGGGCACTGGATGGCCTGCCCGGCATGCTCCGCGTCCTGCCGTTCGCGATCATGACGTTCTTTGCCATGCTCTCCCGCGAGCTGGTCAAAGATGCCGAGGATATCGAAGGTGACCGTGCAAGCGGCGCCGTCACCCTCCCGATCCGGTACGGGATCCGGGCAACGGCAATTCTTGCCCTTGCCTCTGCGATCCTCGCCACGCTTGCAAGCCTCGTGCCGTACTCGTGGTGGGGGCCCGGGTATCTTGCCGGTATCATCATCGTCGATGGCATGATCCTTGCAGCCTGCTTACAAGTCCTGCGGTGCACGACTCCGGAATCGGTCAAGGCATCCGGTGCTTCAGCGCTTCTGAAGGCCGGGATGTTTGGATCGGTTGCAGTATTTGCGCTCTCGGCACTCTTCCTCTGACGGCTGGTAGGTTTTTCGTGCGAGCAACAGGTTTATGCCTTATCGTAGAGCAGGTATCCTGAGAGTCAGATGCCGACCATAATCCGGAAAGGTTCGACGTATTACGCACAAGAGGGGTCCTATTTTGACGGGAATGTCCGGATAGAGGGGGATTTTGTGGTTCCCGCCCGCACGCATTTCTGGGGAAAACTCCACGTAACCGGGACCCTCGAACTGGGTCCCCGCTCCACCGTGGCGCTGGAGATCACCTGCCAGGATGCCGTCATCGGGAACCAGTGCCGGATCAAGGGCCCGATCCATGCACAGGGCGATGTGACCATCCTCGATCATGCCGTGGTCCAGTCCATAACTGCCGGTGGGAAAGTAATTCTCCGCAGTGGCGTGAGTGTCGGCGATGTCACGAGCGGGGATACCATACTGGTCCACGGGCGGATCAAAAGCGGGAACCTAATCGGCAAGAACATGAAGGTCCTGGGGAATTGATTCCGGGCTGATCCCCAGGGTTGCGACTTCATAGACATCCGGCCAGTTGACCAGGGTCTCAACGCATCCTTCTTTTAAGGTGACAACGCCCATCACGACAAGTCCCATCTTGTCTGCCATCTCGATGCCTTCCTTGACTTCCGAGAGGCAGCCGATCCCAAGAATTGCCC
Organism: Methanoregula sp. UBA276; assembly: GCA_002508495.1. Taxonomy (GTDB): domain Archaea; phylum Halobacteriota; class Methanomicrobia; order Methanomicrobiales; family Methanospirillaceae; genus Methanoregula. The sequence continues at coordinate 13,672 of DANA01000114.1, read as the reverse complement.
GGGGCCGGTATTTCTTGACCATCCGCTTGATGAACGAGGACCCGGGGACGATAAAGACCTTGTATCCCATCTGTTCCAGGAGTATTTGTGCCCCCCCCACTTCGCACTGCCCGCAGTTCCGGCATTTGAGCCCTTCCGGTGTGAGGTGGGCCGGGCACTGCGAGGACCGGAGGCACTGCGGGAAGAAGACTGCCCGCTCGCTGACGGGAATTTTGGCAAACTCGGCGGCATTCATCGTATTCTGGAGGTTGATAAAAAATGTCAGCATCTCCCGGTCTTCAAGGCCGAGGAACCGGAACATCGCTTTCATCATCCCTTCCAAAAAGACCAGGCCGGACTTGATGAGCAACGGGAAATAGAGTTTTTTCTTCTTGATGGAATAGATGGAGATGACAACAAGGATGAAAGAGACGATAAAAGCCCCGGCTATCACGAGGACGGTAAGCTCCCCGATAAGATAAATCAGGTTATCCCAGGTAAAAAAATCAAGATTCATTCTTCTCTCGCTTGTGGGGCGGGGAATTATTTAGTCTTTGCTTGGAGGATCTCTTCCATGACAAAGGGCGGCCGGATAATGCCGTTTTCCGTAATGATTGCCGATACCAGGTCCATGGGGGTTGCATCAAACGCCGGGTTCTTTACCGCTGCCGCCGCGGGCACGAACGTCCGGGTGCCCATCGTGGTCACTTCCTCGCGGCCCCGCTCCTCGATGACAACATCTTTTTCCCGGTTTTTGCTGTCGAACGTGGAGAGGGGAGCGGCAACGTAGAACGGGATGGTATGGTGACGGGCACAGACGGCATGCATGTAGGTCCCGATCTTGTTGAAGACGGCATCCTGTGTGATCCTGTCCGCGCCAACAACCACCGCGTCAACCGTACCCGTGCGCATAAAATGGGCTGCCATGGAATCGGTGATGACGGTAACCGGAATGCCATCGCGGGACAGTTCCCACGCGGTGAGCCTTGCACCCTGCAGGAGGGGGCGGGTCTCGCAGGCAAGGACGCGAACGTTCTTTTTTGCCGCAACCGCGGATCGGATGACGCCAAGAGCGGTACCCCACGACGAACAGGCGAGTGATCCGGCATTGCAGTGGGTCAGTACCGTGCAGGTATCCGGCAGGAGCGATGCACCGTGGTCCCCGATGGCATGGCAGCACGCAGTATCCTCGCGTGCGATCTGCTCTGCCTCATCAAGAGCAGCTGACCGGGCCGAAGGGATATCCGTCTTGCGGGACATCCGTGCAAGGACGCGGTCGATCCCCCATGCAAGATTGATGGCCGTCGGGCGGGTGGAGCGGAGCAGGTCCGCATCCTGCTTTATGTCCTTAAGGAACGACTCCGTCGTGGTTGCCGTTGAGTTATGTGCAGCAAGTGCCACCCCGTACGCGCCGGCAACGCCCAGTGCAGGGGCGCCGCGGATCTCGAGGCGGCGGATCGCTGCTGCAAGCCGTTCAACCGATGTGCAGTCGATGGTGGTATATTCAGATGGCAGCAGCGTCTGCTCGATATACCGGATCCCGCCAAGCCTCTCGTCCCACCAGAGTGTCCGCGACTCCTTCAATCGGATCGCGTCCTGACGGTATCGATATAAGCCCGCATTGCCGCTGACTCTGCCGAAGCAACGCAGTCCGGGATATCCTTTGCCGCAGTCGCGGTGCCGGCAATGTAGATCCCGGGCCGGATGGTGGCAACGGTATCCACCGCATCGTTGGCCGGTTGGATGAACCCGGAATCTTCACGGGGAAGGCCGAACTTCTCTGCCAGTTTTTCCGTATTTACGGCAGGGCTGATACCAACCGAGAGGACAACGAGGTCCGGATGGAGCACCATCACTTCAGCAGTCTCCGTGTCCTCCACCTGCAGGACAAGGCCGTTTTTATCGGCAAACACATCAGCGGGCATACCCCGCAGGAACCGGACCCCGAGTGCCTTTGCCCGTTCCAGGTACTCCTCGTAGCCTTTGCCATATGCCCGGATGTCCATGTAGCAGATCGTCACGTCGATTTCCGGGTTCTTTTCCTTGATGAGCATCGCGTTCTTGATCGCCTGCATGCAGCAGACACAGGAGCAGGCAGGCCTGCCGATGCTCATGTCCCGCGATCCAACACACTGGATGAAGATGATGGAGCGCGGGGGCGTCCCGTCACTCAGCCGCCGGAGTTTACCACCGGTCGGCCCGCTGGCATTGATCATCCGTTCCAGTTCAAGACTGGTGATCACATCCTCGCGTTTCAGGTACCCGAGCTGGGACTTGTTGCAGGCATCGAACGTGGTATAGCCGGTGGTGATGAGGATGCTTGCAGCGTTCACGGAAAAGATCTTCTCTTCGTCCTCCCGTTTGACGGCATTCAGCCCGCAGACATCGTAACAGAGCCCGCATTCGATGCAGTGCTCGGCATCCTTTATCACGATATCGGGGACAACCTGGGCGTGCGGCTTGTAAATCGCCTTCCGGACGCCGACACCGGCATCGAAGCGGTTGTATACCTCGACCGGGCAGACTGCGATACAGTCCCCGCACCCGTTGCACGCGGATTCATCGACATAGCGCGGAAATTTCCGGAGCGTGACGGTGAAGTTCCCCACCTCGCCTTCGATGGATTCGACTTCGGTGCAGGTATGGATGGTAACATACGGGTGACGGGAGACCTCTGCCATNNCACATCGAGCAGTCGTTGGTCGGGAACGTCTTGTCCAGCTGGGCCATGTGGCCGCCAATGGTCGGTTCCCGTTCCACGAGATCGACGTGGATGTGATGGTTGGCGATATCGAGCGCTGCCTGGATCCCGGCAACGCCTGCACCGATGACAACAACGCTACTCATGGGCGCCGTACTCTCCTGCAAGCCTGACATAGGAAGCGGCATTGGCAAGGATATGCTTCTGCTGTTCTTCAGAAGCCGGCTTGATGACCCTGCCGGGGACCCCGACAATAACCGAACCCGGGGGAACCTGCATGCCTTCAGTCACCACCGCACCGGCGCCGATGACCGTTCCCTCCCCGACTGCCGCACCGTTCAGCACGATTGCCCCCATACCGACAATAACCCGGTTGCCGATAGTGCACCCGTGCAGGATTGCACCGTGCCCAACCGACACATCGCTGCCGATGTGGACCGGGTGTCCCGTGGTGGTGTGCACAACGCAGTTGTCCTGGATGTTTGACCGGTCGCCAAGAACGATCCTGTCCTTGTCTGCCCGTACCACCGCCCCGAACCAGATCCCGACATCGTTGCCGATCGTTACGTCCCCGGTAACGGTGGCGTTACCTGCGCAAAACAAGGGAGTACCGGTGACCTTTCCATCCATATGCATAATAACATAGGAAGTTAAGAATCAAAGAGCATGAAGGTTATGGTAGGGGGCACCTTCGATCCCCTGCATGACGGGCATAAGCGCCTCATCAGCCGCTCGTTCGAAATCGCCGGAAAAGACGGCCTTGTGGTCATCGGCCTGACCACCGACTCTTTTGCCAGCAAAAAGAGCCACCCCATCCAGAGTTTTGACGGGCGGAGAGCAGATTTGACCGATTTCATCCTGCAGAGCCGCTATTCGGCACCGTGGGTTGTTGAACCCCTGCAGGACCGGTTTGGCTCGGCCCTTGACGCGGATTTCGATGCCATTGTCGTCTCCGAAGAGACCCTGCCGGTGGCGATGGAGATCAACCGCCTCCGGAAGGAGCGGGGCTGCAGGAAAGTGGACATCCACCAGATCAGTTGTGTCCTTGCCGAAGACGGGCGGTGGATTTCGAGCACACGGATTTACAAAGGCGAGATCGACATTCACGGCCACGTGCTGCCGGAGAAACAAGCGTAACATCATCTGGCAGGACCTGTTATCTGCCCTGTTTTTTTAGAAAAGAAAAAAAATTATTTCCGGTTTGCCACAACAACAGCAGCCAGGCCGATGAGTGCAGCAGCCATGGTCACGGCAAGTGACAGCGGTGCTTTTGTGGGGGTCGGTGCTTTTGTTGCGGCGTTGGTCTCTTCAGCTGCTGCGGTGATGACCGGTACCGCTGTTGGTGATGCCGGTGTCTTCTCGCTTGTTACGGCCGGTGAAGCAGTACCGGTCTTGAAGATCGAGTCGCTGCCATACTGGTTGGTAACGGTCAGGCGGACATCGTAATACCCTTCTTTCATGTAGATGTGGGTCGGGTTCTGTGCAGAGGAGGTTGTCCCGTCGCCAAAGTCCCATGCCCATGAGGTCGGGTCGCCCTTCGAGAGATCCGTGAAGGCAACGATGAACGGGGCTTTGCCTACCTGCCGGTCAGCCTTGAATTCTGCAACCGGCCCGAGGGTCGTGGTAATGAGACCGACCTTGGATGTCGTGTCGGATCCATTGTTGTTGGACGCGGTCAGGGTCACGGTATAGGTTCCCAGACTCGTGTACGTGTGGGTGGGGTTCTGCTCGGTTGAGCTGCTGCCATCGCCAAAGTCCCACTTCCATGTGGTGGGTGCACCGGTGGATTTGTCGGTGAAATGGACATCCATGGGAACACCGCCGCGGGTCATGTCCGCGGTAAAGTCAGCCCGGGGCAGGTTGATGACCGTGATATACAGGTTCTTTGTCCTGCTGTTGGTCTGGTACAGGTTGGATGCCGTCAGGGTGACATCATACACGCCGACTTCGCGGTAGATGTGCTGGGGGTTTGCCCCAAAGCCGGTCATGCCATCGCCAAAGTCCCAGACCCACTGGTTGGGGCTCATGGTCGAGAGATCGGAAAACGTGACAACCGTTCCTGCCCCGACCGTGGTCCGGTCTGCGGTGAAGTCGACATCAGCGCCGCCACCGACCGTGATTAAGCCGGTCTTGACCATGGTGTCCTCGCCGAACGTGTTCTTGACCGTCAGGGATACCGTGTAGGTCCCCTCGTTCATGTACACATGGCGCGGGTTCTTCTCATTTGAGGTTGTGCCATCGCCAAAGTCCCATGACCAGGAAGTCGGTGCATACAGGGATTCATCGACAAAGGTGACGACCTTGGGAACGCTGTAGGTCTGGTAGGGAACGATAACCGGCCGGAACTCCGCCTTGGGTCCCATGCCAACATTGATGTACGCCTGCTTGACCTCGCTGTCCCTGCCGTTCTCGTTCATGGCAGTGAGTGAGACCGTATAAACCCCTTTCACCTGGTAGGAATGGGTGGGGTTCTGCACGGTCGATTCTGCAGCATCACCGAAGTTCCACCGCCAGGTGGTCGGGGAATTGGTGGTCCTGTCCTTGAACGTGACCGGGGCGTTCACTCCCACTTCAAGGGGTGAGCCCAGGAAGTCCGCATGGGGCACGCCGCCGACATCGATGACCTGGGTAACGGAGTCCGTCACGTCATCGCGGATTACGGTCAGTTTGACGTCATAGGATCCGGGAGCCGTGAACGTGTGGGCGGGGTTCTGGACGTCAGAGGTTGTGCCATCGCCAAAGTCCCAGGTCCAGGCCGTGGGCCCGCCGGTTGAACGGTCTTCAAACTTGACTGCAAGGGGAGCTTTACCGGATGCCGGGTCAGCATTGAACTTGGCGACAAGGTCACCGACAACCGTGATGTACTGGATCTTGGTCACATCTGCCTGCCCGTATTCATTGCTGACGGTCAGGATGACGGTGTAGACACCGGGAACCCAGTAGGTGTGGGTGGGGTTCTGTTCAGTGGAGCGTTTCCCGTCCCCGAAGTCCCACTGCCAGCTGTCGACAGAGCCGGAGGTCATGTCCGTGAATTTCACCGGCAGGGGGTCACTGCCCGTGGTCGGGCTTGCGGTGAAGTCCGGTTTTGCAACCATTCCGACCGTAATGAAATCCCGCTTGACCGCGGTGCTGGAGCCGTACGCGTTCTTGACTGTCAGCGTCACCGTGTAGGTGCCGCGCTGGGAGTACACGTGGGTGGGATTCTGTTCATTCGAAGTTTTCCCGTCGCCAAAGTCCCATGCATAGGTCATGGGGGTTGAACCCAGGGAATTGTCAACAAACCGTACCGTTGCCGGAAGCGTGGTGAATGCATAGTGTGCATCGAACTGTGCAACCGGTGCAATCCCGACTGTAATATAGCCTGACTGCACATTGCTGGATGCTGCAGCACATGGCATAACCAGTGCTGCAAGCAGGAAAACCAGTCCTGCATACAGGAAAAACTGATTAGATCTCATCATGATCACAACCTCAAGTATTGATGGTCACATATTTAATCCCTTCAGTCAAAAAAACGGTGAAAATCGAATAGAATTCCGATATAAAATCCCGGGAAAAATACGATAGTATTCAAATGATATGGCTGGTTAAGTCCCGTGTTATGACCCAGTCACAATAGCAGCAGTGCAGGCCCTTTGGGAGCACCTCGAACCGGCTCCGGATCGGCTCGCTGGTGTTCGATATGCAGCCGGGGTTCGGGCAGCGCACGATACCCTCGATAAGGCGGGGGATCTCGACTCCTTTCTTCTCCACCACCTTGAAATTCCGGACAATGTTGATGGTGGCGTTAGGCGAGATGAGGGCTATCCGGTTCACCTCTTCTTTTGAGAGCTCGCGGTTGGTGAGTTTGACGATATCCTTGCGGCCCATGTTGCCGCTCTGGACATTTGTAGCAATCGAGAGTGCCTCCTGCGTTGTGCCTGTGATGCCGAGGATCTTGACAACATTCAATGCTTCGCCCGGGGCAATGTGATCGATCACGGTCCCGTTCTTGATCCGCCGGACAAGGAGCCCTTCATTCTCCCCGGATTCCGGGTTCTTCATTTCAGGACCTCCATGAGCATGGCCATGCGGACGGGGATGCCGTTCCTCGACTGCTCGAAGTAGCGTGCATGGGGGGATTCGTCAACTCTGGGGTCGATCTCATCCACCCGGGGGAGCGGGTGGAGGACGATGAGATGTTCTCTTGCACCGGAGAGGATTTCCGGGGTAATCCGGTAGCTGGAGGAGACATTGAAGTACGATGCCGAGTCCGGGAAACGCTCCCGCTGTACGCGGGTTACATAGAGCACGTCCACGTCCCCGATGAGGTCCTCGATGGTATCGTGCGAAACGATCTCCATGCCCGCCTGGCGGAGTTCTGCGGCCAGGGTTTCGGGGAGTTCAAGGCCGGCAGGGGAGAGCGTGTGCAGCCGGACGTTATACAGGGAAAGGGCGGAAGCGAGCGAATGTGCCGTCCTCCCGTACCGGAGATCGCCGATCAGCGCAATGTCGGTTCCTTCGATGGGCATCGACTGGCGGATGGTATACAGGTCGAGCAGGGTCTGGGACGGGTGCTGGCCCGCGCCGTCACCGGCATTGATGACCGGGACCGAGGAGAACTCTGCGGCAAGCCGGGCAGCGCCCTCCTTCGGGTGCCGGATCACGATGGCATCGGCATACCCGCTCACGACCCGGATGGTATCGGCAAGCGTCTCACCCTTTGCCATGGAACAGGCATCCACGCTCCCGACCGAAAGCGTCGTCCCCCCAAGGCGGGCAATGGCGGATTCAAACGACATCCGTGTCCTTGTACTGGGTTCAAAAAAGAGTGTGGCAAGGATCCTGCCATTCAAAGCTTTGGACCTGCTGTGTTTCCTGTCGATCTCTTCTGCCTGGTCCAGCAGGCGTTCGATCCCTTCCCGGTCAAAATCCTTGATGGAAATAATGTGCTGCGTCCTGTATCCCTCCCGGCTGAATTGTATGATTATTTTTCTTCCTCGCGTAATTACCTATCTTTTCCCTTCATTGCAGCAGAGTTACCGGCTGGCGGTCTCAATGCCCTGCACCAGGTATCCCGACAGGAATACTCTTATTGGATTGATACGCATTTTTTAAAAAGAGTAATCGGAAGGAAAAGAACGAGGAATTCCCTCATGGAACACATACCTGTTGCAAGGCCAATCATCGGCCAGGATGAGATATCGGCAGTCACTGCCGTCCTTGAATCCGGCATGCTTGCTGCCGGCGAGCGCGTTGCCGAGTTCGAACGGAAGTTTGCCGATTATTGCGGGACTGCCCATGCGATCGCGGTGAATAACGGCACTGCCGCCATCCATGCAGCGCTTCTCGCAGCCGGTATCGGCGCGGGTGACGAGGTCATTGTCCCTTCCTTCTCCTTCTTTGCCACCGCATCGGCAGTATCGATGTGCGGTGCGAAACCCGTCTTTGCCGATGTGAACGAGAAGACCTTCACCATCGACCCGGTACAGGTCGAAGAGCGGATAACCTCAAAAACCCGGGCAGTCATCGGCGTCCACCTCTTCGGCCAGCCGTTTGCTGTTCCGGCAGTCCAGGCACTCTGCGAGAAGCACAACCTGAAACTCATCGAGGACGCGGCGCAGGCCCATGGGGCGGTGTGCGACGGGACGAAGGTCGGGAATTTCGGGAGCATGGCCTGCTTCTCCTTCTATGCTACCAAGAATATCACGACCGGCGAGGGGGGGATGGTCACGACCAATGATAAGGAGTGTGCTGAACGTCTCCGTCTCATCATCAGCCACGGGCAGGCAGAGAAGTACCTCCACACCCGTCTTGGGTACAACTACCGGATGACCGACATGGCTGCGGCGCTCGGCATTGTGCAGCTCAGAAAACTCGACAAGTTCAACATGCGCCGGCGGAGGAATGCCCAGTACTATACCGAACACCTGGCCGTAAAAGGGCTCATCACCCCGGTTACCACGCTGGGGATGCAGCATGTCTGGCACCAGTACGTTGTCCGCCTCACCGAGGAGTTCCCGATGGGGCGGGATGCATTTGTCCGCTACCTTGCCGCAAAAGGCATCGGGTCTGCCGTGCACTATCCCCTGCCCATCCACCGGCAGCCCCTGTTCCTCAAAGAAAGCGGAGCTGACCCCTGCCCGGTATCGACCCGTCTCGCCTCAACGGTCCTGAGCCTGCCGGTCCACCCGTCCCTTGATACCCGGGAGCTCTCCTACATCTGCGATATCATCAACCGGGTGAGCTGAATGAAGGCGGGAGTTATTGTTCGTTCTCAAGCCGTTACCGGTATGTTCCGGATGATAACCTGGCCCTTGTATCCGACCGGATCTATCTCGATAGTTTTTTCCGATCACTGTTCGATAAAGATCAGATCGCCCTGATTGATTAAAAAAGCCTGGATGGCACTTGGACAATGGAGGGGGCAAGAAATCCTACTTTGGATACAAACTTTACACCAGAGTGGATTATGACTTCGGCTTGTTCCGGGCTCTCGAAGTGACAACTGCCTCAACTCACGATTCGCAAATTGACCTGTAGAAAGAAGTTGATGTGCTTAATTGGGACCGGAGATATTTCGGTAATGAGACCAAAGGGTTCAACGCCACCATGCAACGGGGAGTTCGTGATCGCCCAATAGGAATCGCGATATTCTCAGAAACACTCGAATCTCAAAGATTCGATCCCATGGTGAACGCTCATATGCTATCATCAAGAATCTATTCCATTCCGCTCATCCCCGCGTCACTGCGGGTATCAGGGTACACGCCAATATGGTGTTCTCTGCTTTCAGCTTCAACCTGTACCAATTGGAGACTCTCAAAACACAACGGGTTCTTGAGCAGATGCTGTCGGTAAGTAACTGATGGGTAACCTAGATTCAATACAGGGGGAAGATGGGGTTCGCTCTTTTCATGCTTTTGGAAATTTCAGGGGGTTAATCAGAATGTTCTCGGAATTAAAATGCCCGGGCCCTGAGATCAGGACGATGTTCTTGGTAAGCAAACTGTTTCATTTCGGGGAACTGTTGATAAAATGAACCTGAATATACCTTAAAAGGGGCAATGAGGCAATAATAAATAAAAATATTTGTCATTACTACTATGAAATCCGGCGAGATACCCAGGATTGCCCTGACCATTTTTTTATCCGTTGCTATTGCACTTGGGGTATATTTTGTTATTATCTCTGTCGTGGTTGATCCCTATCTCGAACAGGGTACCTGGAAATTGATCTCGGACAATTTTGATACCTATGCCAATGATAGTATCCGGGATCAACCGAAAATCTATTTTATCGGAAACAGTCAGGTTATGGCAGCCGTTGATCCGGCAGTGATCGAGGATGGACTTGCATTAAAAAATTACTCCTATTCAGTACATAATCTTGGCGTAAATTTTGACACGCCTCTCCAGAGAAGTATTGAATTGTCCGAGATAATCAGATCAAAACCGTCCCTTGTAATCTACGGTGACAGTTATTGTTCGTTCTCAAGCCGTTACCGGTATGTTCCGGATGATAATTTGGCCCTTGTATCCGACCGGATCTATCTTGATAGTTTTTCCCGATCACTGTTCGATAAGGATCAGATCACCCTGATTGATCAAAACAGCTTGGATCAGCTCTTTTTCAAGCGCAAATTCATTATTTCAAGCCTAAAAGAGAAGCTTGGGATCAGACTTGGTGGCAGGGAAGTTGTTGTAAATGAGACTCTCTCATTGGAAGGACGGAAAATTATTGCACAGAACCCATATGACGAGTTCCTTGCACCTGTTGATCCAGAAAACAATGTCCAGAAAAAAGCATTCATTCACCTTCGCGATGAGCTCAATAAAAACAACATATCCCTAGTCTATGTGCATATGCCTATGGATACACTCCGTGTAGCAACAATACCTGAATCTACAAAGGAGAATTATTTCGCATTTCTCAACAGCACCGGCGTAAAATATTATAATCTGGAAGAATCCTATCCTGATGAAGATTTTTACGATCTCGTCCATCTCAATAAATACGGAAAGGAACGGTTTTCCCGGGATATGCCGGATCTGCTGATTACGGAGTTAAACTAAGATGTTGTTCAACAGTATTCAGTACCCGGTGTTCCTTATTGCCGTAGTACTTCTTACATTCACAGTACGGAAGCGAAATTATCAGCACATTCTCCTGCTCCTTGCCAGTTACTTCTTCTATGCGTTGTCCGGGGAATTTTTCTTAACCCTGCTCCTGTTCATCTCACTTCTCACTTTTTACTGTGGTGAGTGGATTTATTCGACCGAAAACCTTCGTTATAAACGATTATACCTTACTATTTCAATAATCGGGGCCCTTGGAATTCTTGGTTATTTTAAATATTACAATTTCGCTGTTCTGGGCCTCAACCAGACACTGGCAGCACTGAACTTCTCTGTTGCTCTTCAGGTCTACAATATCGTTCTTCCCATCGGGATTTCCTTCTACACTTTCCACGCGCTGAGTTATGTCTTTGATATCTACCGCGGGAAAATGGAACCAATCGACTCGTTCACGGAGTATGCGCTTTTCGTCTCCTTCTTTCCCCACCTCGTTGCAGGGCCCATATTGCGGGCAAAGGATTTCCTGCCCCAGCTCAGGGAGAAAGTAACATTCACCGGTGATAACATCAAATGCGGGGTCACGCGGATTGGTCTGGGTTTGGTCAAAAAAGTGGTTATCGCTGATAATCTTGCATATTACGTGAACCTGGTCTATTCAAACCCGGACGTGCCGATACAGAATTCAAATTCATTTTTCATTATCGCTGCAACGATCCTTTTCGGTCTCCAGATTTACTTCGATTTCTCCGGGTATACTGATATCGCCATCGGCAGTGCACGGATCTTTGGTTTCGTATTCCCTGAAAACTTCAACCAGCCCTACCTGTCCGCAAGTCCCCAGGATTTCTGGAGGCGGTGGCATATGACCCTCTCCAGCTATATCCGGGACTATATTTACATCCCTCTTGGCGGGAACCGGAATGGGGCTGCACGCACGTATCTCAATCTCATCATCGCATTCACCCTCTGCGGCCTCTGGCATGGCGCTGCATGGAACTTTGTGTTATGGGGAGCCTACCATGGTCTCTTGCTCTGTGTTCACCGGGCGATCAGTACGCCCCGGAAAATATATGACCAGTTCTCAGCAATATCGCTGCCACCCGCAGTCAGTAATGTAATAAAAATCCTTGTTACCCAGTATTTCATATTCATGGGCTGGATCCTGTTCCGCGTATCGGACATTAATGATGTTTGGTATTGTATTAACCGGTGGATATTCATTGATTTCTCCACACTTATTGCAGGATTTACCAAATATTCAGATATCCTTAAACTGAATGCAGTCCTGCTGGGGATACCGATTATCATTATTCTGGTGCTTTCACGAAAGCACCTCACCATAGACGCAGTCAGGTCGGTCGCCCGGTTCGATCTTGTTGATTACCTTTTCCGGTTACGGATCGGTTACTGGGGGATCTATCTCATCATCGTTATCCTTCTCATCTTCTGCCTTGCACCCAGCCGGAGCCCGGAATTCATCTACTTCCAGTTCTGATTTTTTTTATTGATTCAGTTGTAGATTCCTAAATGGTCGGGGCCAGATTCACTGCCCCTTTATGAAATGCGGTTAAAACGTACTTAAATAAAGAGAGCATAAACTTCAGTACACAAAACATAATCGTCTTCTTGGTTTTTTTCGCATCAATGAGGAGACATTTCCATGGGACCGTTGCCAGTTACCAGTAAAATCATATGTGTTGTCGGGTTGGGGTACGTCGGGCTTCCCCTTGCTGAAGCCTTCTCTCATCACGTAACAACCGTCGGCTTTGACATTGATATAAAAAAAGTTGATACTATCAGAAAAACCCCAACAAAAATTCACGTTACCTCTGACCCGACGCGGATTCATGATGCAGATTTCATCATGATCTGTGTCCCGACCCTCCTCACAAAAGACAATGAACCGGATTTGTCGTATGTAAAATCGGCTGCGGCCACCGTTGGAAAACAAATAAAAAAAGGTGCCATCGTCATCCTGGAATCTACCGTCTATCCCGGTGTCACGGAAGATGTCCTGTGGCCGATCCTGGAGAAAGAATCCGGCTACACGTGCGGAAGTGATTTTAAGATCGGGTATTCTCCTGAACGTATCAATCCTGGTGACGATGTCCACGTCCTTTCAAAAACAACCAAGATTATTGCAGGCATGGACAAAGAGACAACTGATGACATGGCAGCGCTGTATAGCCTGATCACTACCGTGTATCCTGCAAAGGATATCCGCACGGCCGAAGCGGCAAAAGTGGTCGAGAATATCCAGCGGGATGTCAATATTGCCCTCATCAACGAGTTGTCCTATATTTTCAGCAATATCGGTATCAATACCAAGGATGTCCTTGAAGCTGCTGAAACAAAGTGGAATTTCCACCGGTATACTCCCGGAATTGTCGGCGGACACTGCATACCTACCGTACCCTATTTCCTTGCATATACGGCTAAAAACTCCGGGTACAACCCCCGGATGATCCTTGCCGGCAGGTCGACAAACGACCACATGATCCGGTTTATCTCGGGATTGATCCTCGACGATCTTTCAGCACGCAATAAGAAGCCGTCCGAAGCCGAAGTAATCATCCTCGGCCTGACTTACAAGGAAAATGTCGCAGATACCCGGGATAATCCCGTAACTGAACTTATCAAAACACTCCAGGGGCATGCCATAACCGTGTACGGGTATGATCCCCTGCTGGCCCCAAAAGAGATTGCCGATCTTGGTGTTATCCCCCTATCCAGCCTGGAAAAACACGCTGACTGCCTGGTCCTTGCCGTTCCCCATAAGCAGTTCCTTGCAGGTTCAAACGGGGAGTTACGGCACCTTGCAGGCCGGGATACCCTGTTTATCGATATAAAAGGGGTATTTTACAAAGATACTGAATTCAGGAATCTCTTCAATTACAAAACATTGTAAAAAAAAATTGCCTCTTCGTCATTTCAA
>DANA01000037.1:1609-11884 GCA_002508495.1 Methanoregula sp. UBA276 | reverse complement strand
AAACTGGGCGGCCATGCCATGGTGGACCCGGTGGTCCTTGAAAACGCCATCCGCGATGCGGTGCTTCTCCATTACGTAGGCATCCGGGTCGTTCTCGTCCACGGCGGCGGCCCCGAGATCAGCCAGAAGATGAAACAGATGGGCAAGGAGTCGGTTTTTGTCGGGGGCCTGCGGGTCACCGACCAGGAGACCCTCGAGATCGCCCAGATGGTCCTGGTCGGCAAGATCAATGCCGGCATCGTCGCCCTCATCGCCAAATGCGGGGCCCGGGGGGTCGGGCTTTCGGGTAGCGACGGCAACCTCATCGTTGCGCGGAAGATGGAGGTGCAGAAAGTCGAGGTCGGGGGAGTCCAGCAGGAAGTGGATCTCGGTCACGTGGGCGAGATCGAGTCGATCGACCCGGCGCTTCTCGACACCCTGCTCGACACCCGCTACATCCCCGTTATCGCCCCCATCGCCATCGATCGCAACGGTGGCAACCTGAACATCAATGCCGACACTGCGGCAGGAGACATCGCGATTGCACTCGGGGCGTACAAGCTCGTGAACATGACCGATGTTGACGGGGTTATGGATAAAGGACGGACCAAGGTCTTCCGCCGGCTTACGGTTCTGGAAGCCCATGACCTGAAACGTGCCGGTGCAATCGGTGAAGGGATGATCCCCAAGGTCAATTCCGTCATCAAAGCCGTGGAGAACGGCGTAGGCTTTTCGCATATCATCAACGGGAATATCGAGCATAACCTCATCCTGGAACTCTTCACCCGTGAAGGTGTCGGGACCATGATCTCCCGTGGCTGATTGTTTTTTTAGCCCTTTGAACACAATACCGATGAACACAAGACACCTTCCCGGACTTTTGGGGATATAGCATCATGGATAAAACGCTCACAACGGTTGGAATGGTCCTGGGGATTGTCCTCATCGCGATCATCGGTATGGCTGCGGTCTTTGGTCCCGTCGGCTTTGGCACCGCACCGGCACCCGTGACCGGAATACCTTCCGGTACCGTGACCGTTTTCTTCTTTTACGGGGAAGAGTGCGCCCACTGCCACGACGTGCTGCCGCTTGTTGAAGCACTAAAGGAAAAGTATCCTGAGGTTGACTTCAGGATTCTCGAAATCTGGCACAATTCGGAGAACTACAAAATCTCCCTGTACCTGAACAACCGGCTCGGCCTTGGGCAGGTGGGCGTTCCCGAGGCCATTGTCGGGGAGACGGTCCTTGTCGGAGCAATAGAGATCCCGGAAAAGCTTGAGCAGGTGATCCTGGACCAGCTAAACCCCCAGGCCCGTGAAATACCGGCCACCGCGGTCCTTGCAGCCGGCCCGGTCGTTACCCGGAATACTCCCGCCATCAGCGCCGTGTATTTCTATGGGGATGTCTGTCCCCATTGCGAGAAGGTGAAACCGGTTCTTGCCGCAATGGAGGCGAAATATCCCGATCTCGCGCTTGTCAGGCTGGAGGTCTATACCAATAACGAGAACCGCGAGAAGTATCTCGCGATGAGCCAGGCAACTGGCATCCGGCCGCCGGGCGTCCCGGTCATCTTCATTGGCGATCGTGTCCTTGCCGGCGATGTTCCTATCACTGAAGGGTTCGAGGCTGCGATTCTTGCCGAACGGGACCGGATCTCTCGTCCCGAAACTCCCGTTACGGCCGTGACTCCGGGCATTGACGCCCTGCCCGCGACATCAGGCCTGACCTTCCCGCTTGTTATCGGTGCAGCGCTCGTTGACAGCACCAACCCCTGCGGGCTGGCTGTCCTGGTATTCCTTCTCATTACCATGGCTGCAGCCGGCAGCAGGAAACGCATCCTTCTCTCCGGCGGAGCATACATAGCTGCGATGTTTTTGTTTCACCTGCTCGTGGGCATCGGCCTCTTCTCCATCATCACAGCATCCGGGCTCTCGAAAGTATTCTCGGTTATCGGGGGCGTAATCGCGCTCCTGTTCGGTCTCATCAACCTCGTCGATCTGCTCCGGAACAAGGAGACATTCCTCCTCTCGATCTCGGAAAACCACAAGGGATTTTTGGGCAACTACGCCCGCCGGGCAACACTTCCTGCCGCGTTCATCCTCGGCATCCTTGCCGGGATCCTCGGTTTCACCTGCACCGGCGGGATCTACATCAGCATCCTCGGCGTCATGGGAACGGGCATGAGCGCCAGTTCCGGGTTTGGGTGGCTTGTCCTCTACAACCTCATCTTCGTCCTGCCCCTCATCTTCATCACGCTTCTTGCTGCCTACGGCATCTCACCGGAACGGGCAGATCATCTCCGGACACGACACAAGCGGGCGCTCCGGGCCCTCATCGCGTTCATCCTTATTGCGCTGGGCGTGATCATCCTTCTTGGCTGGATAGGATAAGTCCCGTTTTTTGCCAGCCCGTGCCCTTTTATTAAAAAGCTATGGCAGGAGGTAATGGCAGTTGCAGGCCGGCAAAAAAAAGGATCCTACAACTCCCGGTTCTTGAGATGAGACCGGGATTTTTAATTATCATCGCGGTAAGAAAAAGGTCCGGATGCAGGGGGAAGGGATGGTGCAGGAATTTTCCCGCAGAAAAATTCCCGGTTACGGCAGGTTACCCTCGCCGGAGAACCCGCGCTGCCGGTCCTCGCTCATGCCAATGAGGATCCGGAAGATCTCCTGGACCGCGACCGGGTCGATCTTGCATTCGGTTGCCTGGTTAAATACCGAATCCAGTACCTGCCGGGTGCGGTGCTCGTCATGCACCGGCAGGCCTTCCTGCATCTTGATCCTGATTACCTCTTCTGCCAGGTGCTGCCGGCGGGCAATGAGCCGGATGATGCCGGTATCTATGCCGGAAATCTCTGACCGGACCTTCTCAAGCGACATACACCAGTACATCTCCCTTGTTTTTTTATAAACAATTGGCCTCCCGTGCAGGGATACCAAAGCACATAAGAAAAGAGCACCCTACCGGATCTGGTAATTGACTATGCTCGAACGGATAACACGGCGGGAGGAGGCAGACCTCTTCGTTGCCTGGATGGCAATCGCGGTTGCGTTTGCCCTCATTCAGATAGCGCCCTTCGGGGTCCTTGGCTCGAATATCAGGATCGACCCGGTGAGCGCGATCATCTATTTCGGGATTGCCCTGATCACGGTCGGTGTCGGGTTCATCATCCACGAGATGGCGCACAAGTTCATGGCTATCCATTTCGGGTACTGGGCGGAATTCCGCAAAGACAATGTCATGCTGCTCGTTGCCGTTGTCATGGCATCGCTCGTCGGCTTTGTCTTTGCTGCGCCGGGTGCAACGGTAATTTACAGTGCTGATGGCAGGATGCTCTCAAGGGAAGAGAACGGGATCATCTCCGCTGCCGGGCCCGCAGTGAACCTCCTCCTCTGCATCCCGTTTGCAGTCCTGTTCCTGCTTGGCGGCAGCAGCATCCTTGCGCTGGTGGGACTTGCCGGCATCCAGATCAACGCGATGCTCGCCACCTTCAATATGCTCCCGGTCAGCATCCTTGACGGAAAGAAGGTCCTTGCATGGAGCGTTCCGGCATTTCTCCTCCTCATCGGGGCGTCGGTGGCGGTCCTGTTCGGATCCTTTGCCCTCTGATTACTTTTTTTCGGGTGCCTGTGCCTCTTCCTTGAGCTGCGCGATCACCCGGACAACTTCCTTGCCTTTCACGCCAGCTTTTTTCATGGCATCGGGGTGGTTTCTGATGCCCTTGTACTCGTCCATGTTGTTCGCGATGATGTTGTCATAGTACTCAAAACCGGTTCCGTTGAAGATGGCAGTCATCATGGGAAATGCCCCGTCAAAGACATGGTCCCAGTTCTGGCCGGCTGTCGAGATGAAGATCCCCTTGTGGCGCCGGATATGTTCGTCAGAAAAATACAGGGTCCTGAGCACGAACTTCCGTGCCCAGAGATACTGGCCCCGGTCGATCAGGGCTTTTACCTCCGCGGTGATCCCCATCGTGTAGATAGGGGACGCGATCGCAACGCAGTCGGCAGCAAGGATTTTGTCGAAAAGGGCGATGGCATCGTCCTGCACCACGCACTCCCCGGTCCGGTGACAGAGGTTGCACCCCCGGCAGGACTGGTAGTTGAGATCTTTTAATACCACCTTTTCGACATCCGCACCCGCTGCTCCTGCCCCTTCAAGAAAACTGTCGAGCAGGGTTTCGGTATTCCCGTGCCGGTGCGGGCTTCCCGATATACCAAGGACCATAACTGTCATGCGCTACCCCAAACTTACTCGGCAAGGCGGTGTTTGAGTTCAGCGACGACCGTCTTTCCCAGCACCCGTGCATCGTCTCGTGCAGTCGGGTGGCGGTCGATGGCACCTTTCTCGTCCACGCCGTTGACCATCAGGTAATGGACATCGGCATCCTTCACTTCAATGACATGGAAGAAACATTTTATTGAGGGTATTGAAGCGTCAAAAACATAGTCCCAGTTCTGCCCAGCCGTTGCAAGAAAGATCCCGAGCCGTTTTCCTTTTCGTTCAGGTGGAACGACCGGGAGTCTGAGCACGTACTTCCGTGAGCGGAATACCTGCGCCCGGTCGATCAGCGCTTTTGGCTGGGCGGCAATCCCCATACAGAAGATTGGTGAAGAGAGGATGATGCAGTCCGCGCTGAGGATTTTATCATGGACGTCGTCCATGCCGTCCCGCTGGACGCATTTGTTGAGCTTCTCGCAGGCATTGCAGCCATTGCAGGGATGGATATTGGCCTCGGAGAGGGCAATCTTTTCAATGGTTACCTCCGAATCCTCAACCATTGACCCCAGCACCCAGTCAAGCAGGGTTTCCGAGTTCCCATGCCGGCGGGGGCTGCCGGCAAACGCGAGGACCTTGATGGGCATATACTTGAGTTCTTGGCATGGCAGGGTAAAAAAGGGTTGGGTTGGCGTACCGGCCACCGGGACGGGCACCTGCCGCCCCGTCAAACCAAAAAGGAGAAGAACCCCTTCTGTACATACCAACGTTTCAGCAGAGTAATGGAACCCATCAGCAAGGTCAACCTTGAGCGGATCACCAACGGCATCTATGCCTTCACGATGACGCTGCTTGTCCGGAACATCCAGTCCCCGCAGCAGAATGCCGTCATGAGCGATGCGGCCATCGACAATTATGTCGGGATGACGGTACTCTCGGTCGTCGACTTCTTCGGCGCGTTCATCATCCTTGGGATGTTCTGGCTCTTCTACTTCCAGATGTTCCACCGCATCCGATCCGTGGACTTCCGGTTCGTTCACCTCCATCTCCTCTCCCTGATGATCGTGGTCTTTGTCCCGTTCACCCAGACCTTCTCCGATGAACGGGTCGGGATACCGGTATCGGCGGTCCTCTTCCAGTTCAACTACTTCGCGCTCGCAACGCTGCTGGTTGTCCAGTGGCATTATGCCGCAAACAACCCCGCGCTGATCGAGCCGGGGACGACACGGCCCGAGGTGCTCTTTTTGCAGAAGAAGTTCCTCGTCCCGCTCGGCGTCTCCCTGCTCGGTATCACTCTTGTTCTCGCCAACATGCCGCATATCGACATGCTCTACCTCTTCCCGTTCGTCATCCTCGGGATTTTCTTCCGGCACCCGCCGGAGAAGACGGATGCGGAGAACGGGGGGGTGGATGCCGCGAGCGGTGCCGGGGATGAGTCCGCCCCCGCTGTTCAGCAGGAAGCGGTGCCGGAAGAGGAGGAGTGAGCCGGATGCCCGGGTGTCCTGAATACGGCCGGTTGTTTTCTCATCAAAGCCCGCAAAAAAAATTCCTCCGGGTTCGATTGCGAAAAGTTAAACGGATCTGCATGCGCAGTGGCGGAGCATCCACGCCGGAGAAACGGGTTCATGAACCAGATTCCAATCAGGGTTCGCTCAAATTTTTTCATTCAAAGTCTGCTGAAATTTTTTTCATCAGGGTTTGATTGAAATGAAAAAATCAGGATCTGATGGATCCGGACCAGGTTTTCCATCGCGATTGCGATCGCGTTTGAAATGGGAAAAACAACGTTCGGTTGATCAGGATCCAATCGGGATCGCCCTGCAGGGCGACAAAAAAAGAGTGGTTCTGAACAGGTTCAGATCTTCTTGAAGCAGAGGTACCAGTCCTTGCACTCGTACCCTTCGGTTGGCCGCTTTGCCATCTCCTCGGCGGTCTTCGGTGCCGGAACAACCACCTTGTCGCCCGGCTGCCAGTTGGCCGGCGTTGCCACGTGATACTTGTCGGTTGTCTGGAACGCCTTGATCAAGCGAAGGATCTCCGGCATGTACCTGCCGTTCGATAGCGGGTAATAGAGCATGCCCCGCATGATCCCCTTGTCGTCGATAAAGAAGACCGCACGGACGGCAGCAGTAGAGCTCTGGCCCTTGTGGATCATGCCGTACAGGTTCGAGACTTTCATCGTCAGGTCGGCGATGATGGGGAACGGGATCTGGACGCCCATCTTCTCCTTGACCGCATGCACCCACGCTAAATGGGCGGACACGCTGTCCACCGAGAGGCCGATGAGCTGGACATTGAGTGCCTTGAGTTCGTCATGGATCTCGCTGAAGGCGAGGAACTCCGTGGTGCAGACCGGTGTGAAATCGGCCGGGTGGGAGAAGAGGATCACCCACTTGCCCTTCAGGCTCGAAAGCTTCAGCGGGCCATGCGTGGTCTCGGCTTCAAAATCCGGGGCGGGTTCCCCGATGGTGGGAAATGAGAGACATTCCTGGGGTTCTGTCATGGTACAACCTTTACTTCATCACATCGTCAAGCTGTGCCCTGCCGTACACGTATGCCGGCATGCCCGAGAGGAGGAACGTGACGCGGAGCGCCTCTTCAACCTCTGCCTTCGTGCAGCCAACATTCTTTGCGCCCGCAAGCTGCGCCCGCACCGCGTGCTGGTCGCGGAGTGCTGCGGCAATCGCAATGGCGATGAGCTTCTTGGTCTTCTTCGAGAGCTTCCCGTCGCTCCAGATGTGGTCCTCGAATTTCATGACAAGGTTGAACATCTCGGGCTCTTTCGTCGTCAGTTCCTTGAAGAACTTCGGGACCTTCCCGATCTTCTTCTCGAGGCCGGCCAGGACCTTTGCCTTGCCTGCTGCAACCACCGGCTTCTTTGCCGGCACGTTCTTTGCGACAGGTTTTCTTGCGGGTGCTTTCTTTGCTGCTGGTTTTTTCCCAACGGGTTTTTTCACTATCATAATTTATCCCTCCAGTACCATAGGCTCGCCGCAGCAGATCAGTTCGCCGCCGCCGGCCTCCTTTACTTCAACAACGTTACCGCAGATCTCGCACTTGAAGACCTGCCCTTCCTTTGAGACATTCACCATCTTTTTTACCTCCTTTTTTTTAAGGAAAAACCTGGTGCGAAAATCCGGGGAGTCGCCCGCTTGGCGCTGCGGCCGTGTCAGGCACCAGCATTCGCGATTTGACTGTGCGAAAAGAAAGAGTGAGGATCAGATGTTGCTCTTGCCCCTTTTGGGCGGGTTTTTGACATCCTCCGCCGTCTTGATGTCCGGGCGGATGTGCGTCATCGGGAAGCACTGGTACTCTTCACAGGCACAGGACGGGCATTTGCGCAGGTCCTGCTCGCTGGCATCGAGCGTCAGCTCTTTTCCACAGTCGATACACACATACTTGCCGGGACCGACTTTCTGCCCTGCACTGTAATGCTTGTGTTCGGTCAAGGTATTCACCAACCTTCACTTTACCGGAGAGATATATATGGGTTGTGCTAATGGCAGTTCCGGCTCCTGCCTGCCCAAAAGGAAAACTATATTGCGCGATTTTTTCGATGTAGTAGTATGGCAGGCACGGTGCTGGGAATTCTTGGCAGCCCCCTTCCCGAAGGGAATACGGCAAAGCTCTTTGAGCAGGCCCTAAAGGGTGCAGCTGATGCGGGCTGCAGCACGACAACACTGCATGTCAGCACGCTCGACTACCAGCCCTGCACGGAGATGATGTTCTGCAAAGATCACGATACCTGCATCATGGACGATGACATGCAGCAGGCCTATACGAAGATCCGGAATGCCGACAGCATCATCATCGCAACACCCGTCATGACCATGGGCATTCCCGGGGGACTCAAGTCATTCATGGACCGGTGCCAGGTCTTCTACATGGCCAAGTATGTCCGCAAAGAACCTCTCGTTACTTCGGAAAAGAGGCGGGTCCGGCGGGGCCTTTTCATCTGCATAGCCGGGATGAACATCCCTGAGGTTTTCACCGGTGCACGGCTTACGGCAAAGGCATTTTTTGACATCATCGACTGCCCGTATCAGGATGAGCTGCTCATCAGTGACATGGATACCATCCGGGACATAGCCACAAGACACGACCTCCTCGACGCCGCGTATGAACGTGGCCGGGCGATCGGTCTTCACCTGAACCCCTGATCATCGCAGTTTTTTTAGCACCTGCAGGCCCGGGTGCCCCCCGAAAAAAATCAGACAAGGCCGCGTTCACGCATGCTCAGGTGCCCGGCCCGGGAAACGATGATATGGTCGATGAGGGGGATCCCGACAAGCGCTCCCGCTTCCTTGAGCTGCTGCGTAATGGCGATGTCCTGGCTGCTGGGTTCGAGGGAGCCGGAAGGGTGGTTGTGCACGCAGATGACGGACGCCGCCCGGTCCGTGATTGCGTCGGCAAAGACCTCCCGTGGATGCACAAGGCTGTGGTTTAAAAGACCGACCGTGATCGTCCGGTTCCCGAGCACTTCGCCGGCGCCATTCAGGGTTATACAGATGAAGTGCTCCTGCCGCTTGCCGGCAAGATCCGGAACCAGCAGGAGAATATCCTCCGGCCGGGTCACTTTCACCTGCTGGCCCGGGGTGGCATAATACCTGCGGCCCAGTTCAAAACAGGCAAGGATCTGGGATGCCCGTGTCGGCCCCACGCCACTAACGGAAGCAAGCTCATCGTACCGGACCGGGACCTTTTGTTCTCCCATGAGCCTGCAGATATCGCGGGCAATGGTGCGGACATCGCGGTTCTTTGTCCCCCTCCCGATGATCGCTTCAATGAGTTCTTCGTCTTTGAGGGCTGCAGCACCTTTCCGGGCAATCTTCTCCCGGGGCCGGTCTTGCGGGGGGAGATCTTTCATGCGTTTCATGGTATCCGTGCCGGACCGGGAGGGCTGGACCCTGCCCGTATTGTCAAAATTTATTTTTTATTTTATCATAAATATACTCTGCGATCTGCACCGCCGCACCCCCTGCCGTTTGACGAATATTTAAATTAAAATCCCGCCCAAGATAGCCGTATGACAACCGTTGAGAATGCAAAGGAAGCGTATGCCGGCGAATCGCAGGCAAACCGCAAGTATCTCGCGTTTTCTGAAAAGGCTGCCGATGAAGGGTTTAAAAGTATTGCAACCCTCTTCAAAGCCGCTTCAGAAGCAGAAGCGATCCATGCAAAGAAGCTCTTAAAGGTCCTTGGCGCTATCGACACTACGGCAAAGAACCTTGAGGCAAGCATCGAAGGGGAGAGCCATGAGTACGAGTCCATGTATCCCGGGTTCATCAGGGCAGCTGAAGAAGAGAAGCGCTCCGATGCGGTGCTGGCCTTCACCTATGCCATGAAAGCAGAGGAGGTCCATGCCGGGCTGTACAAAAAAGCGCTTGCCGCGCTCAAGGCAGGCAACGATCTCGGGCGGGCAACGATCTATCTCTGCCCGGTCTGCGGCAATATCGAGATCGGGACCCTTCCCGACAAGTGCCCGATCTGCGGGGTCTTCAAAAAGCAGTTCCGGGAAGTCACCCTTTAATCTTCTTTTTCTTCCGGTGGAGGGGAACTCCCCGATTCCTGCTTCTTCCGCTCTTTCTTGCGGGAATGCAGCCAGAAGATAACGAGGGCGATCGCAATGAGCGTTGCCCATGATGCCGAATAGATCACGATGATGGGGTTTATGAACGGCTGCGGCGGGGCTGGCGGGACTGGCGGGGGAGCAATTGCAGTGAACGTAAGTGCAACGCTTGACGGGAAGCGTTCGACCCCGTCGAAATAGTGTACCGTGACGGTAGCGTTTCCGGACCTGATCACGCCGTCTGCCGGTGCATTGTTGGTGCCCGGAAAGGCGACGATCCGGTCGATACGGCCGCTCTCATCCTCGATCTCCACGTACCAGGAATCAGGATTTGAAAGGGAGTAGAGATCTGCAGCCTTGACCGTGAGGGTTGAACCCGGTGGCATGCGGACATTCCAGGTGCCCGTCATGTCCGCACGGGGAAACGCGAGGTTCCGTTGCACGCTTTCCCCCGAATGGAGGATGAGCTGCCCGGAAGGAGCCCCGCAGGTGCCGGCCGAAATATCCGT
>DANA01000037.1:0-1580 GCA_002508495.1 Methanoregula sp. UBA276 | reverse complement strand
CGGACCTCGTCAAGCCCCCCGTGGAGGAAGTTCGGGCAGGTGAGGTCGGGAGCATCGTACAGCCCGGCATGTGCACCCAGCATCACGTAGTTGGGGGTGCTGTAGTGCAGGGGGCCGGAGGCATTCACCTGGTTCCTGAGGACGCCGTCAAGGTAGATCTTCGAGGTCTCACCGTCATAGACGCCGGCGACATGGTGCCACCTGCCGGGGGTGATGCCTTCATGCTGGACGTTGACCGAGACGGCGTCGTTGCTCCGGACATAGACCGTCCACCACAAGTCATTGCCGTCCCCGAACCCCAGGCAATACCCCCCGTTATGGCAGGTGGAGATGAGGTCCTGCCGCTCGAACGAGTCGACAAAGAACCAGGCAGAGACGCTGATCGCTTCGTTTGGATGGTTGGTCGAACGATAGGGGATGCTGACATAATTTCCCGGCTGGTCGAAAAGGAGAGCACTCCCGCACTCGCCTCCTTCGACCCGTGTCACGTTATGCAGGGCCCCGACGTTGCCGTGCCCGGAAACATCAAGAGCAGTATTCCCGCTCCCCTCGTTGAAGTTCAGGTATGCGACGGGTTCGATCCCATCCCCGCCGGCAGGCTGGGCCATAGCCGCTGTCATGGTGACCAGCAGTACCGAACATACGATGAGTGCAACCCGATACAACCACGGCACGGGAATGATCGTCAAACCTCCTTTCACTGCTGTATTGGGGGTTTTGGTAAAAAGAATATTGTGATAGGATTGCTGTCCGGCCGGGCTGCTCGTACGCGTATCTTTATATTTTTACGAGACCCTTTCTGGCATAATGAGCAGCGTAGTTGTCTATTCCACGCAGAACTGCCCGTACTGCCGGATGGCAAAAGCATTCCTTGAGAAGCACAATGTTGCGTTCGAGAGTATCGATGTCGGGGCAGACATCGAGGCAGCAAAGAAGATGATCGCGCTTTCCGGCCAGCGCGGTGTACCGGTTATAACCGTGGACGACGAGGTGATCGTGGGGTTCGATGCCCAGCGGCTCAATGAACTTTTCGGCACGCCGTCATCGGATGATATTTTCGATGTGCTCATTGTCGGTGCCGGCCCGGCCGGGCTGACGGCGGCGGTCTATTGCGGCCGGAAGATGCTCAATACCATAATCATCAGCGAGAATATCGGGGGGCAGGCGCTTGAGTCGTGGGCGATCGAGAACTACATGGGTTACCGGATGGTGACCGGCGAGGATCTGATGAAGAGGTTCGAGGAGCAGGTCCGCACGCTCAACCTCCGGCTCGAACTCGATCGCGTGGTCTCGATTACCCGCGAGGGAAATATCTTTGTAATAAACACGGCATCAGACACGATTGCCCGGGCAAAGGCAGTCATCCTCACGCAGGGCAACCGGCCCCGGAAGCTGGGCGTGGCAAACGAGGAGCAGTACCTGGGCCGGGGTCTCTCGATCTGTTCCACCTGCGACGGCCCGCTCTACAAGGGGAAGCGGGTTGCCGTGGTCGGGGGCGGGAACTCGGCATTGCAGACCGCTCTTGAGATGAGCGGGATTGCTGAATCTGTTGACCTGATCGTCCGGAGCACCATCCGGGC
>DANA01000084.1 GCA_002508495.1 Methanoregula sp. UBA276 | reverse complement strand
ACTCCCTGCACCACAAGGTGGCAGGGCAGGGTGATATTCCGTGATGCCATGTTCGATACCAGGAGCGCGATATCATCGCGCGAGAGTTCCGAAGAGATGGTCACGGATGAGAAGAGATCCCCGGCCGCGCTGACTGCGGCATGGTTGAAGATATTGAGCCCCAGAAACCCATGAATTGGGATGTTGGGTGCAGCATCCCGGACTGCCCGGGCAGCCCCGAACGTATCCACCATGCAACCGGCAAGTCCTTCCGGTCCAAGAAAAGCAAGGCAGCCGGTGAGGTCCTGCAGGCACCGGTCAGTGGTGATCCGCGGGAATTTCCAGACCAGTTCCACGCCATGCGCTCTGCAGGCGGCCAGTGCACCGGAAAGCGCCGGGACCGGGGAAACAAAGGACGATTCTCCCCCGCAGGCAGCCGGGGGACGGGCAGTCTCCGGCTCGAAACAGACGGTATCGACCCCGGCTGCAACCGCCTCCCGGACCCCGTCCAAAGTATCGACACAGATAATGATCCGGCCCGGCCCCGGCCCGGCGAGGCTTCCCTCTTCGGGGGTCCGGACCGGGTACCGGGGCGCCTCATCCTGCCACCGGTGCGTTATCCGCTGGACTTCCTCCACGGGAGGGCAGTACGAGGCCACGAGCCGCTCCGTTGCGGCATCGAAGAACTCGCGGCGCAGGCGGTTGATTTCGGCAAGGGGGGCAAACCGGGTGCCATCATACGAAAGCGCGAGCGTCCGGACATAAAACGGGGTCCCCCCGCTCTTCTCCAGCTGCAGGGCAAGCACCTCGCGCGAGAGCGGCCGGGACCGGGCCGGCACCAGCACGATATCCGATGAGCAGCAAACGGGGACAACCACGCCATCCGGCCGCTCCACTTGGCCGGTAAGGGTGAGCGTTCCCTCCGGGCTGGTGGTGGCCTGGAGGTCGACGGGCAGGGGCCGGTGGTAGCCCGGCCCGCTCTTTGCCATGATGAGGCGTGCCCGGGCAGCGAGCTCCCGCGATGCCGTGACAAAGACTGCCGATCCCGGGGGTACCGGGCCGAAAGTCCGGATGTGCAGCCCGTCCTTAGCGGTACGGGGTGGCACGTTGATCGAAAACCCTGTCTCGTTGCTGCCGCCCGGGTGGACCATGAGAAGACCGTCGCCGGTCTCCGGCAAATAGGGGCTCTCCATCCGGATTATGGCCTCACCCGTTGGCCGGTCGGAGCGGGTGACCGTTCCGATACGGAGGCCCCGGTTGTCCGGAGCACCCCTTCCCATAAACCGGTCATGACGATCGGAGATGAGGTATCCGCGGGTAAACTCCCGGTTGAACGCGAGGAGGAGGTCCTGTTCTGCTGCCGCGGACGGTTCCCATGTGCCGGCTGCTATCGCGTCGAGCGCGGTGCGGTACGTGGAGACAACGATCGCGACATAATCTGCGGATTTCATCCGCCCTTCGATCTTGAGCGAGACGACCGGGGAGGCAACAAGTTCTTCGAGATTGCGGTACGTGCAGAGATCCCGGGGCGAGAGGAGGTAGCGGGAGGAAAGGCCTGCGTCCTGCACCCGCACCGGTCTCCCGAACTCATCCGTTGTTCCAGAGACCAGCGTCCAGGGCTTCCGGCAGGGCTGGGCGCACATGCCCCGGTTACCGCTCCGCCCGCCAATGAACGACGAGAGGAGGCACTGGCCGGAGTACCCGTAGCAGAGGGCCCCGTGGGCAAAAACTTCAAGCCCGATGCCGGTGTCCCGTGTCGCTTCCGCAATGGCACTGACCTCAGCAAGCGAGAGCTCGCGGGCAAGGACCACGCGGGAGAACCCGTGCTCTGCTGCCCACCGGACGCCGGCCGCGTTGTGGATGGTCATCTGGGTTGAGGCATGCAGGATGAGGCCGCTCACCATCTCTTTTGCAAGTGCGGCAAGACCCAAATCCTGCACGAGGACCGCATCAACGCCGGCAGCATACAGCCATATCAGGTATTCCAGTGCGGCAGGAAGTTCACGGTCGTGGATGAGGGTATTGACCGTAACATACACCCGGACCCCGTGAGTATGAGCGAGCCGGACCGCGTCGGCTATTTCAGGGTCGGAGAAATTGGCCGCATATTTCCGGGCGCCGAACCGTTTCCCGCTCAGGTAGATCGCATCGGCCCCGGCAGCGACAGCGGCACAGAACGCCTCCGGTGAACCGGCGGGTGCAAGGAGTTCGGGGATGGACAGTTTTGGCGGGCTCACGGGCTCACCAGTCCCGGGACTGCGGCTGCGAGCAGGCTGGTACCGGCCATGAGCGTGACCGCCAGCGCGAGTGCAAAGCCCGCGGTTGTGAACAGGAGCGCTGGGTATTTTCCCCAGCCGAGCAGCCACGCCACCGGGGCATTGACAAACAGGCCGAAAAGGATGACGCAGGGGATGAGTCCGATGATGCCGTATCGCCCGACAAGGGTGGAGTCGCTTGCAAACCTGCGGCTCTTTTCCAGGAACCGCTTTACCGGTTCCCAGGTCCGGCCAATGCTTTCGCAGATTTCGTACAGGCAGAGGAAGATGCCGGTTGCCGTGCAGAGGAGGACAAAGAAGACGATGCCGGGCGAAAGGCCCAGCGCGAGCCCGACCGGTGCCGCCCCGTACTCGATGATGAAGCCGGAACCAATGAGGGCCAGGACCGGGCCGGCCGGAATATCCAGGAGGAGGGTTGCGAGGAGTGGCAGGACTGCTGCAACGAGAATGCCTTTTCCCAGTGCGGCAAGCATGTGCCGCAGGAACGTGTACCGGTCATTAAGTCCCATGTTCGTCAGACTATATTTTCCGGCGCGGCATAAACACGTATCTTTCGCGCTCTTTTCTTTTCCTGCTGCTGTCGGACTTTTTTCCAGTGCGCATCTTTTTGATGCCGGCACCCCAACACTGATGACGATGAAGATCGTTGCTGCGCTCACTGACCCCTCCCATGCAGCACGGGCAGCGGAGCTCGGGGCAGACCTGATCGAACTCCGCGTTGATCTGTACGATGGCGATCTCTTGGAGATCGTAGAGGGAGCACGGGCAAACTGCAGCCTCCCGGCCATCGTTACGATGCGCTCGGCGCAGGAAGGGGGCCGGTTCTTCGGGGACGCTGATGCATGGATCGAGAAAGTCCGGCCCCTCATCCCCCTTGCCGATTACGTGGATATCGAGCAGCACTTCGTGCAGCACGCACAGGAAGTGCGGGACGCGGGAAAGAAAATCATCGCGTCCCATCACACATCCCAGATGGTGCCGCTCTACATCCTCTTTGTCATGGAACGCGAGCTCCGGGCATACGGCGATATCCCCAAGATTGTCGTCACCCCGGGCAACGATGCCGATATCATTGAACTCCTCACCTTCACGCAGGCAGCACAGAAACCGGTCTGCACGGGTGTCATGGGCGGGGAGTTCCGGCACGCCCGGGCCATGCTTCCCCTTCTTGGCTCCGAGTTTGTGTACTGCCACACCGGCACGCCGACCGCGGCCGGGCAGTACTCGGTTGCGGAGTTCGTGGAGCTGAGGCGGATCCTGGGCATGTGATGTACGGGAGGGTTTTCCGCTCCTGGGCCCACGAGGATTTTTTCCCGTCTGCCTTCGGGCAGGCAGTCCGGCATTTTTTATTGAGTTTGTGGTAAGGGAATCCTGTACTCCAGGGGCCGGCTTATTCCCGTTCTCGGCCACAGTTCTCGCAAAACCGCATGCCATCCGTGAGCGGAGCGCCACATACGGAACAGAACTCCGGTGACCCCTTATGAGAGTCCCGGAACGTGCTGTCAGGAAAAACAACCGCCGTTTGCCGCGGAACGTTACCAGCCCGTGCGTCAGCGGCCATCTGCATCTTTGCCGATCGGACCGATGCCGGGTCCGCGTGCGCCTTCCCGATGCTCTTTAAGGTCCACCAGATCCCGGCCGGAACAAGGATGAGGATGATGAGGAGGCCCCACGCGCCAAGGGTTTCGGCACTGAAGTTGAAGATGCCATGCAGGGCCATCGCGCCAAGCAGTCCGGTGAGTATTATCCCTGCCCGCTCCTTTTCAGGTCGGAACTTTGCGATCCCGAGCGCCGCTCCCCAGAGACAGGAGAATATCACATGGCCCGGTACCGAGAGGACTGCCCGCATGACGCCGATGGTATAGCCTCCTTCAATGACATAGAAGATGTTCTCGATGGTTGCAAACCCGAGGGCTGCTGCCATGGCATAGATGATCCCGTCCACGGGTTCGTTGAACTCCCGGTGCCGGAAGATAAAAAGGTAGACAATGAGGAACTTGCCTGCTTCTTCGACCACCGGTGCAACAACCGAAGATGAGAATGGCGTAGCGGAGAACGGAAACTCGACCAGCGCGATGGGAATGACCGAGAGTGCCCCAAGGAGAAAAACATACAGGACCAGGTGCAGCGGCTCACGTTCATAGCGGTCCTGGGCATAGACATAGAGGAAGATGAAGACCGCGGGGGCGATGGCGAGGAAGAGGAGATCGAGCATTGCGGTTGTATGGGACAGCGGGAGAGAAGAGGGTTTTGGGGCGTTCAGCCCCGATTACGTTTTTACTTCCGGTACCTTTCCTGCTCCAGCCACGCATCGATAAGAACCAGCGCGAGCATCGCCTCGGCAACCGGCACAATGCGGGGGGCGATGCAGGGATCGTGCCGGCCCTGCACCGAGATTTCCACAACGTTCCCGTGGATGTCGCGGGTGTTCTGGGGTTGCCCGATCGATGAGGTCGGCTTGACCGCGATCCGGACAACTATCTCCTGCCCGGACGAGATCCCGCCGAGGATACCGCCCGCGTGGTTGGAGGAGAACCCGTCCTGAGTCATCGCGTCATTGTTCTCACTGCCATATTTTCCAGCTGTGGCAAACCCTTCGCCGATCTCCACACCCTTGACCGCCCCGATGCCCATCATGGCGCCCGCTATTGCGGCATCCAGTTTGCCAAAGACCGGATCGCCAAGTCCCGGGGGGCAGCCTTTTGCCACGATCTCGACTATGCCACCAACCGAGTCCCCGGCCTCTTTTGCCCGGAGGATTTCCTGGCCGAATTCGGCCGGGTCCGTTTTGCCATGCACGGAGACGATCCGGCCTTCGATGGTAACTCCCCTGCCGGCAAGGATCTTCATGGCAAGGGCCCCGGCGGCAACGCGGCCGATGGTCTCGCGCCCCGAGCTCCGGCCGCCGCCGCGGTGATCGCGGATACCGTATTTCTCCTGGAACGTGAAGTCGGCATGGCCGGGCCGGAAGACCTCGCGGAGGGCATCGTAGTCCCCCGGTTTCTGGTCCGTGTTGCCTACGATCATCGCAATCGGTGTCCCCGTGGTCTTTCCTTCAAAGACCCCGGAGAGGATCTCAATTTTGTCATGCTCGGCGCGGGGCGANNNGCGATGCCCGGCGGGCACCCGTCAATCACGCACCCCAGCGCCCTGCCATGGCTCTCGCCAAAGGTTGTGACCCGGAAATTTCTGCCAAACGTGTTCATGGTATGCGCTCCCGTATCGTTGCTTCCGGCACATCGATGCCGAAGAACAGGTAGAATTGTTCTTTTGCCTGCCCGATGAACATCTCGGTGCCGGTGATGGTCGTGCACCCCTTCTTCCGGGCCGCCTCGATGAGCGGCGTGACCGGCGGGGTGTAGACAAGGTCAAAAACAGTCATCTCCGGCTCGAGCAGGTCGCTGCTGACCGGCATCCGGTCGTCCGGTTTCATGCCAAGCGGGGTGGAATTGACCACAACGTCAGGACGGATCTTTGCAAATTCATCCGGTGTGCCCCAGCTGCACCCGAACCGCTCTGCCATCTCCCGGGCTTTCTTCTCGGTCCGGTTCAGGATCGTCACGTCCATGTCAAGGTCAACGAGCGCGTACGCGGCTCCTGCCGCCGCCCCGCCGGCCCCGAGCAGGACTGCCCGCGCCCCCTTCTTGTCAACCAGCGGTTTCCGGACGCCAATCCAGTCCGTGTTGTAACCCCGTGCGGTCCCGCAGGAGAAGATGACCGTGTTCACGGCGCCGATTGCCTGCGCTGCATGCTCGTCAACTTCGTCGATGAGCGGGATGATGTCCTTCTTGAACGGGATGGTGACCGAGAGGCCCTTGGCATCGACCTGCCGGGCAACCCGGAGAATCTCGTCGAGTTCGGGGTCCTCGAACCAGGTGTAATGGTAGTCGAGACCATAGCGTTCGAAGAGGGCATTGAAGAGTTTCGGGCCCTTGCTGTGGGCGCAGGGGTAACCTGCCACCCCCACGAGCCGGGTCAGCGGATCGGCAGGTCTCATGGCGAGGATCTCGTCCAACCGCTGCATGCATTGGGGGGGAAGGCGCCCCGAGCGGAAGAACGCGAGGCACGGTTCCCGCAGGTTCCGGTCGAACGTGCCGTGCTGGAGGATGGTGAGAGCCTGCGCTGCCGCCGCCTGAGGGGTAGTCCCGCTCGTGTCGATGCAGAAATCAGCTGCTGCCTGGTAATGCAACCTGCGGCGTTCGAGCATCTGGGCGATCTCCTCCCGGAGCGGGAGGCCGGTCAGGGGCGGGCGGGGTTTTCTTTGCAGGCGCTTCTCAATGGTATCGATGTCCGCGTGGAGGACAAAGACCGTGCTGTTCCTGCGCAGGTGCTCCATGTTGACCGGGTCGGTGACCACTCCGCCCCCGGTGCTGATGACAACATCCGCGGCCGGCAGGTCTGCGATAACCTCCCGTTCGACAGCGCGGAACCGTTCCTCGCCGTCCTCGTGGAAGATGTCGGGTATCGAGCGGCCGGTCTCCTCTTCGATACGCTCATCGGTGTCGATGAAGGTAAGGCCGGTCTGTTCGGCAACCCGCCGGCCGATATCGGTCTTGCCGGTGCCGCGAAAACCGCAGAAGACGATACGCTTCATCTACAGTACCCCTGCTTCTTTTAATGCGTCCCAGAACCCGGCAAACGATTTGGTCACGCACGCGCTGTTGGTTATCGTCATCCCTCCCACGCCGAGGCCGAGCACGGCAAAACTCATCGCGGTCCGGTGGTCGTTTGCCGGATCGATGGTGCCGCCGTGCAGCGGGGCCGGGCGGATGGTCATGGAATCCTTGTCCACGCTCACATCCCCGCCCAGCGCCCGCAGGCGATCGGCTGTTCCATTGATACGGTCGCTCTCCTTGAACTTTAAATGACTGATGCCCGTGATGACTGTGGGGGTTGCAGCCATTGCCGCAACCATGCAGAGCGTCTGGACGGTATCGGGCGACGAGGACATGGCAACCGTGATGCCGGAAAGTTCCCCGGGACGCCCGACCGTGACGGAATCCCTGCCATAGGTGACCGTGCACCCCATGCGGGCGAGCGCGGCAAGGAACTGCCGGTCGCCCTGCACCGAGTCCGGTGCCAGGTTCTTCACCGTCACCGTTCCCCCGCAGATTGCCGCAATGGCAAAGAAATACGATGCCGAGGAGTAGTCGCCCTCGATGGTGTACCGCCGTCCCTGGTACCGGGCGGCCGGGCTGACAACGAACCGTTCGCTGCCATCTCGTGCAACCTCTGCCCCGAACGCCCGCATCACATCGAGCGTGAGGTCAAGGTAGGATGCCGATGCAGGCTGTGCCGGCAGGGTGATTGCAACTTCAGATGCCGCGTACGGTGCCGCCATCAGGATGGAGGAGATGAACTGGCTGCTCATGGAGCCGTCGATGGTTACGGCCCCCCCGGTAAGTTTCCCGCTCACCTTCAGCGGCGGGTAACCGGGCTTTCCCAAAAATTCCACGGTTCCGCCAAGAGCCGGGAGGGCGTCTGCCAGCGGGCCGACCGGCCGCTCCTGCATCCGTGCACTGCCGGTCAGCACGACCGGGTTCGGGGCGAGGAGAGCAAGCGTGGTCAGGAGCCGGAGGCTGGTTCCCGAGTTGTCGAGGTCGAGCGTAGTTTCGGCGCGGTTCTTCAGTTTGCCGTTGCAGCCGGTGATGATGAGCCGGCCCTGCTGCTCTTCAATGGAAACGCCCAGTGCCCTTACTGCCCGGGCCGTGAGCCGGGTATCGTCCGCAACCAGCGGGCGGAAGATGGTGGTCTTTCCTTCCGCAAGAGCTCCGGCAATGATGGCCCGGTGGGTATAACTCTTGGAGGGCGGGGCGGTGAAGGCGAGGTCGACCGGCCCGCTCTTTTTCAGCGTGACGGTCATTTCGAAACCTCGATCTTCCGGTAGCAGCCCAGTTCCCGGACCTGCGTCATGCCGCGCAGTTCGGCGATTGCGTCCATGGTTGCCGGTGACCACGTGAAGTCGAGGAAGAAGACATAGTTCCCGATCCCGCGCTTCGATGGCCGGGATTCGATCCGGGTCAGGTTGATCCCCCGGCGTGCAAATGCCGCGAGCAGGTCATGGAGGAGCCCGGCACGGTCGGTGCTCGGGTCGATGACAATGCTGCACTTCTCCGGCTGCTCGTCCCGCACCGGTTCACGGGAGATCCGGACAAACCGGGTAGTATTGTCCGGGTTGTTCTCGGTAGCGGGCATGATGATGGGGATCCGGTACAGCGCAGCGGCAGATGTTGAGATGATGGCGCCGGCATTGGGCGTCTTTTTGGCCTCGCGGGCACTGGAGGCATTGCTGCTCGTGTGGATGACCGGGACGCCCAGGAGTTCGACGATATCGCTGCACTGCTCGTGGGTCTGGGGATGGGCATAGAGGACGCGGATCTTCTCCATGGGCACGATGGAGGCAAGGTTGTGGTGGATGGGCATGTACATCTCTGCGGTGATGGAGAGCGGGAAGCGCACGAGGTTGTCGAGCGTCTCGCCAACGCCACCGGCCTCGGAGTTCTCGATAGGCACGATCCCGTCCCCCTCGCCCCGCGCTACCGCTGCCATGATGGCGCGGATGGTGGGAAGGAGAACGACTGGTTCCTTTTCGAGTTTTCCTGCCAGTTCATGGGAGAAGGTCCCCTCCGGCCCAAGGGTGATCAGGGTCATTTCTCCACCATCGATTCGATAAGGGCGTCGGTCATAACCAGTCCCTGTTCGCAGGCTTCGCCGAAGTGCCGGCTGTCCTGCTCGAAGAATGCCCGGAAGAGCCCCTTGTCCTGCGCCGCGATGATCCCCGCGAGTTCGCCGGCCGATTCCTGGCAGGCCGCGATCACTTCCGGCACATAGGGGTTCATCTGGAGGATGTCGGCATAGAGGCCCGGGTCCTGCGCAAGGAGCCGGCCTATGACCGAGAGCTCGATCTGGTACACGGGGCTCGTGAAATCCGCGGTCTTTTTGATGTCAATTTTGAGGCGGCGCACGGTGTCTGCCATGCAGAGCGTCATGTAGTGGGTGAGCCCCTGCACGACTGCCATCATCCGGTCATGCTGTTCGGGCGTGGTGATGGTGCATTCTGCCCCCTCGTTATGGAAGATGGAGAGGAGGGAATGGAGGTGCCCTTCCTCTGCCCGGGCCGGGCAGACAATGATGGTCTGGCCTTTCAGGCTTTTTACGGTCGGGCCGAACATCGGGTGGAGCCCGATCACGTGCGCTTTTGATTTGAGCATCGCCTCGACCGGCAGTACCTTGAGCGAGGTGAAGTCACAGAGGAGCTGGTCTTTTGTCATGATTGGCGCAATCTCCTCGATGACCCGGACCGTGTCCCGTATGGGGACCGAGACGATGACGAGCTCGCAGCGCCTGGCCAGGTCCGCTGCCGACCGGCTGGTCGAGCGGCCGGAAACGAGCACCTCATAGCCGGCACGTTCAAAGACCGGCACAAAGAGCCGGCCCATCTTTCCCGTGCCCCCGATGATTCCTGCCTGCATGGTCATTTCTCGCGAATCGTCTCTTTGATGGCCATCCCAAAATGCCTGCCGCCCTCAAGCACGGTGCCCATGATTGTGTCACCGACTTTGAGCTGGACAACCGAGATGGCGCTGCCGCCTTCACCCACGAGCCGGATTGTCTCGGCGTTCTGGAGGATCAGGCTGACGGTTGCGTCACCGGCAGCAGCTTGTACGAGCAGAAGGGGGCGGCGTTCGATCTTGGTCCGGCCGATGACTGCGGTATGGGCTGCGCCGTGTGCGTCCGTGACCAGGACTTCGCCCCCGATGGCAAGGTCAGAAAGGTATGCGGTTTTTCCCCCGGGCAGGAGGATGTAGGCATGCACGGCCCCGGCATTGACCCGGAACGGGCGCGGGGCAACGTACGGGTTCTCGAGTGTCTCGGCATGGACCAGCAGCATGGCAGACGAGGTGTTTCCCATCAGCATGCCCTCGCCGTCTTCAAGCATCGAGCAGGTGTCAACGCAGACGCGGTCGCCCATCCCCACCGGCTGGATCTTTGTTACCGTGAAGGGGACGAGGCTGACGGTTCCGGCCGTTGCCTTGATCAGTTTTGCCACCGAGCGCACCACGGCCGGGTCGGTAGTGGCGAGGAGGATCCCCCCCACGCCTTTTTCCAGGACGGTGAGTGCCATCCGGGCTTCGGTCTCGTCTTTTACCCGCGCGATGATCTTCTCGGACTGGGCAACCAGGTTCTCGAGCGGGATGACCGTCCAGTCGCTGGTGGTTACGATGACATAGCGGCTCCTGCCGATTGCCGCCGCGGCGTTCTCGCTTGCCTTGTCCGTGATCGTCATCTCGGCAATATCCTTCCCGATGGACAGGTCGCCGTCCGGGGCAATGGTGGTGATCCGCCCGAGCCTCCGTACGTTCTCAGCCTTGTCTGTCACCAGCGCGTCTGCGCCGCTCTCGATTGCGGTAGTAGCGATCTCCTTGTTCCATGGCCGGAGGTCGACCCAGAACTGTTTCATGGCGGGATCACCGCTGTTTTTTTGTTCCTTCGATTCATGGTTATGCCGGTCTCCTGCATCAGCTGTTTACGTTTCATATTGTTCTCCGTTTTGCTCTGTGGTTTTTTCCGGTTTGCGCTCAGTGGAGTTTGTGAGGGTGACCCCCTCTCTCCCAAGAGAGGAGGAGGCACCCCAAGGGGGCAAGCCCCCTTGACCCCCGCATGTGACCAAGTCCCATGTACGGCGTGCTCCACAAAGGCGAGGGTCGACAGACCCCGAGCGCCCGTGGCTCCCTCGTATTCACCAGGGTACTTGCCGGAATTCTTCCGACGGTCCGGTTCTGAATCCCTCTCTACTTATGCTCCAGCGCCTTGGCCGGGTCCACGTTGTGGTGCACCACGCGGCAGAGCGACTGCACGAATGCCCGGGTGTCTTTTCTCTGGAACGCATTGCGTCCCACGCAGACCCCTGCCCCGCCAACGCCCACCGCGTCCCGGATGATCTTTAAGGATTCGAGGTCGCCAGTCTTCTCGCCGCCCGCGATGAAGACCGGCACCGAGCAGGCCTTGCAGATCTTCCGGAATGCTTCGGGATCGCCCGGGTAGTTGGTCTTGATCAAGTCGGCCCCGAGCTCTTCTGCCACCCTCACGGCATGGCCGACCGACTGCGCCGAGAAGGAGTCGATGCCCTTGCCCCGCGGGTAGCTCATGATGAGGAGCGGCATGCCCCAGCGGTTGCAGTCCCGGGCAACATTTGCGCCTATCTCGAGCATCTTCGATTCGCTGGGCGAGCCGAGGTTGATGTGGATCGAGACCCCGTCTGCCCCGAGCGCGATTGCCTCTTCTACCGTGCAGACCTGCACCTTGTCGTTCGGGTCCGGGTTGAGCGAGGTGCTGCCCGAGAGGTGGATGAAGAGGCCGATGTCCCGGCCGTGCTTCCGGTGCCCGCGCTTGACGAGGCCCTTGTGGAGCACGATCGCGTTTGCCCCGCCCTCGCTTACGTCACTGATGACCTGCGTCATGTCAAGGAGCCCGTCAATCTGTCCCATAGAGAACCCGTGGTCCATCGGCACGATGACCGACCTTCCCGTGTTCCTGTCCATTATCCGTTCGATCCGGATCTCTTTTCCTATCATGGTTGCACCATTCTTATGATTCGATTATCTTCAGCGCCTCTTCAACGCTCTTGTTCGCGTGCACGATACAGGCCGCGGCCCGGACAAACTGTGCCGGGTGCCGGTGCTGGAAGGCGTTGCGGCCAATCGAGATGCCGGCAGCGCCGCCTGCCATCGCCCCCTCGATCAGTTCAAGGGTGGTGCGGTCATCGGTCTTGCTCCCGCCCGCCACCACCACGGGTACCGGGCAGCCCCGGGTCACTTCGCGGAAGCTCTCGGGGTCGCCCGTGTACACGGTCTTGACGATGTCGGCGCCGAGCTCGGCTGCCACCCGGGCGGCGAGCTTGACCTGGTCGACATCGTTGTCGCACCGGATGTTCTTGCCCCGCGGGTACATCATGGCAAGGAGCGGCATCCCCCATTCCATGCATTCCACCGAGACTGCGCCAAGGTCGCCGAGCATCCGGGCCTCCTCTTCGGCCCCGATGTTGACATGCATCGAGACGGCATCCGCGCCCATCTTGAGGGCGTTCTGCACGGTGTTGACGAGCACCTTGCTGTTGGGGTCCGGCGCAAGCATGGTGCTGGCGGACAGGTGCAGGATGAGCCCCACGTCCCGTCCGCCCTGCCGATGGCCGTGGAGCGCAAGGCCCACGTGGCCTATCACGGCATTGGCCCCGCCATCGGCCACGAGATTCACGGCCTGGCCCATGTCGATCAGGCCCGGGATGGGGCCGTTCGTGACGCCGTGATCCATCGGGATGATGACGGACTTTTTCGTATTGCGGTTCATGATTCTTTCCAGACGGATTTCCTTTCCTCTCATAGTAAACACTCGTAAACAATGCTCCCTCGTTTTTGCAGGATTTTCCGGCAAATCAGAGGGAATGATCAATACCAGAAATAATACTGATAGAAGCCAAAGCGGCCAAAGCCGCCAAAGCCGGTAAAGCCAAAGACGGCGAAAAAGATGTTAAAAAAGTCAGGAACAAGAGACCGTGCGGTCGCTCGTTTCGGTGACTGTTCAGAAGTGCGTTTCATGCAGCGGAGGGAGGCCGGGCTAGTGGAGATAAAAACATTCACGGGCGAAAAAACCCTCACGAATGCTGTGGCACTCTTCCTGCATACTTAATCGTGTGCGGTTTTTGTATTTAAGGGTGTGTGCTACAGTGTAGCATGGTTCCTGTTCATGTAAGTGAAGGTGAGGTAGGAGAAAAACTTCATACGGAGTTCTTTGACTTGGGCCGAGATGTCATAAGACAACGAGGAAAATTCGATAATATCATCTTCTATTACAGGATAATAAAAATAAAAAATAAAAAAATGGTTTGACATATTGAGGACTGTAAATGGATTTTAATGAAATTTCACAAGATTTGTTGAGATTCTGTAAAACAATAGTATTATTAAACGAGGATGATCACGAGTTTAATATTTTTTTACGTGATTATATTCATATCTCTTTTGAAAAAAATGTCGCCATTAAACGACAGGGATTAGAATACTTAATCCCCGCATGCAAAAAATTCCTGGCCAAAACAAAAAAGGGGAGACCTCTTTCGGATATTACTTCAGAAGATTATATTGAAGGCAAATTCATAGAACTCGCAATTAATGCATTTTTCAAGCATCAAAATGAGCAAGATGCTTTCATAATGAAAGAGTTAAAAAAATTTTATTTTAATCTGAAATTACAANNTTACAAGAATATCTCTTTTATTTTGGAATAGGAAATTTGAAAGTTCAAAACGAATACAGATTTGGCCGAATTACGATTTTTCCGAATACAAATGAGAAAATTGAAAGATATTTTGGAAATAAAGATAAGGGGAAATCTGTAATTGAAAATCTAACAAAAGATTCTGAAACTCTCAAAAAAGAGGGAATTCTTTCTTTTGCAGCAGTACGATGTTTCACTGTTGATTCTCAAAAAGGTTTGATAGTAGCTCAATCCATCTTACGACAACATCTCAATGTTCTTCAGACTATGCATCGTGAAGGTATTTTCATCGAGGGTGATCCTACTAGAAACAGGTATAATTATCGCATTTGTGATTCAGATAATAATTTGTTAAGAATTGGTGGTGGAGATAAGAACGGCGGAAATTATCATATTCCTTTTGACTTTGATGATTTTTTTAACCACAATGAACGCCTAATTAAAAAATTAGATTCCGCATTTAGATCAGTGTCGGAAGGAAGTCTTCAGCAGAAAATAATCATTTCTTTGGATTGGTTAGGTGATTCTCGTTTTGAAAACAATGATCATCATAGAATAACGAAACTGATGATCTCATTAGAGTCATTATTACTTGATAAATCTGATAAAATTAAGAGGCCATTACTCGAAGAACGATCTGGATTTTTGTATTCAAAAAAATACAATGAAAGAATATACGCAAAAACCCTAGTTGGGGATTCATACATTTTAAGAAATGACATTGTTCATACCGGAAATAAAGAAGAACCGATATCTTCGATATTTTTAGAGAAAGTTACCAAGTTAATTTTCACTTTAAATCTTATTGTTTTGTTCGAAGAAAAATTTGGAACTCTTACTGACGTAAAAAAATATGTTGAAAAGGAAAAATATGGCAATGGCTTAACTTAACAGCAATTACTCTTCTCCCCCTCTTTTTCAGATGAAGCAGCTTGGCCGCTTCGTCAAGTTGCGCTAGGAGAGATTGTAGGAACCTAATTATCTTCAAAATGCCCTTTCTGGATATCGAAATAGTGTGTAAAAAATTTATTTTTTTATCGTCTGAAAATTGATAATACTGTAGTTACATTGGCAACTCTTTAAACAAATTAATCATATATGTCAACGATTGAAAATATATGTTGGATTATTTCAATTTGGGATATTCTCAATTAATTTCCGCAATCGCTTTAATTGGTGGTTTTTGTGGTGCAGCAACATTTTTTTTCTTAAATCAATTCGTAAAAGATGGAATTAACACTTCCATGAGAATTCTAAATTTATTGGCTTCCCTTTTTTTCATTGTTGCTTTTGTAATGATTTTATCATTTTTAATGAATACTGGGAATTTTTTCATTGAATATGATAAGACTTTACCAAAAGAGAATCCAATTCTGATCAATCTGTCTTGTCATGATGAATTGAATTGTTCTGCCAATATGCCTTCCCAATTAACCATTTCTTGTCAAGAACCAACATGTCCTTTGCAAAAACCATGTCCGAATACTACAATAATCAACAACATAATACAACCTGTAAAACCGTGTATTTGTCCACCAATGTTATCAGTTCCAAAACTTTAAGCCATTATTTTGCATATTAATTTTATCTTCTCTAATATCAACATGAGACGGGTGGTAAAAATTAACGGTAGAAAGGGTGGATCAGGAGCGTCAATAGTTGAAAATATCTATTGGCTCATTGTTTTAATTGTCATTCTTATCATTGGGGGATGGCTAATTTTTACATTGATGTCAATATTACCTAACACGCTCTGAATCTTTCGTAGAAACCAATTTTTGCATAAAAGATTTTTTTATATTGATAGTGTATTTCCATCACAATTCTTCGATTAAAGTCTCCCATACCACCGGCCATCCATCCCATATCCTCTCACCACCCCGGCAAACCCCCTCGCCCCCGTCGTAATTCCCCCCCGTCTCCGATGACAACATCCCCAACCGCCACAGCGCGCGTCCGGCCACAAGATCACCCCTGGGTAATCCGATTCCCTTACCGGTCTCCCTTTCCGCCATCTAAATAGTGCAATATATGACCGGCCATTCTATGACGGTAAAAGCGGGGAAAAGAACAGAATTACTCCCGCTTTTTCGGGAAATATGACCGGAATCCGGCCTCCGGCAGGAGGATGGGTAGGGGGCAACTGATAGAGAATGGATTGGTGACGGGATGCCCCCCCACCCCTTGCATCACAACCGCCCCGCGTTTTCCATCACCAAATCGCAACAACACCCGCGATCAAAAACCGTTCCGGAAAAATCGCTCACCGTTTTTCATTTACAAATCGATCCGCGATATTTCCGGAAAAAACGCTCCGTGATTTTTTTACAAAAAACGAATCGCGATCGAAACAGCCGCCCGCGGGTGCTGCTGCCGTCGTGGAGCGTGCCACGGTATGTGTGCACGAATGGTTAACTTTTCATCATCGGATCGCGATTTTTTCCGGAAAAACGGTCTGCGATTTTTCCGGCAAAATCGATCAGCGTTTTTCAGTTTTTGATCGCGGTCGTGATCGCGATTGAAAAATTTTTCTGGAACGATCGCGATCGATTTTGGTTTTGAAATCGCGGCATGTTTTTCCGCAACCGAAGCCGCCGCAGGACACCCCCTCCCCCCGGCCACCCCCTGTAACCACCCAATGCTCCAACCCGCCGGGGCATGGGATCGGCTGTCCAAAGAGGCCTATAAGGGCAGGTTTTGGGGGCGTTTTTCGGGAGGATTGTGCCATCAGGGGTTGGTTTGGCCTTTGGCTGAAAACAGGGACACGCGTTTTTGCGAATACGACACAAAAGAACCTGCACCCGTGGCAAACGGAGGCGAAAATCGCCCCTGTTGCGGGGATCCCTCCCGGGTGGGTGCCCCGACAACCATCCCTCTCCATCCCTCTCATATATAGTGCAGATCCGGGTGGACACGCTGACCTGCCTGCGGCAGGGTCCTGTTACGACGGTGCCGCGGGAGAGCGCAGGGAGATATCCCCAGGTTCACCCGGCCCGGACCCCACTCAGCGATATGCAGGGGGGTCACCCCCTCCAAAAAAAATAGGAGGGTCTGATCAATTTTGGAAAAAAAAACGTGCGGGATCGGGCAAAGACCCCCTGCTTGATCATGGGATTTTCCTGGACGACAGGATTGCGGGGTGTTGGATCGCTCCATGCGAACGCTTGAGTGTTGCGCCTGCCACGGCCGGTAAAAAAAAGACCTGTAATCAAAAGGAAATTCTCCATATCGCAAATGGTTTCGTTTCACTAAAAGCGAATAATACCGGGTATAATTTTTAAAAAAAAGTCAGAGCGATTTCTGCAGTTCGAGGATTTCTTTCCCGATCTGTTTCACGGATTTTTTCCGGAATGTTTCCTTGCGCTCTTCCGTATAATCGCCGCTGCCGTGATCGTAACTCCGGATAAACCGGGCAGCATCTTCCGGTCCCAGTGCTTTTACCAGGGCATCGTACCCTTCACTCTGGATCTGGGCGATGGTCTTACTTGCCATTCAGGTTCACCTCTGTCAGCCAGTGCAACGGATTATCGACCCGCACTGATATATCTTGGGAATGAGCCTTCATAATCCTTATCACGTCATCATCGGTTGTCAGGAAAACAGCACCGGCTTTCTCTGCGCATGCAAGATGGATGGCATCCATTCCTGTGATTCCCGTTTCTCCGATCTCTTCTGCCCGCAGCAGCAGGTCTGTATCAACACGGATCATTTCACGGGCACAACCGGTCAACTGAGTCGCACGGGATTTTTTTGCCGA
The DNA here is from genome assembly GCA_002508495.1 of Methanoregula sp. UBA276. GTDB lineage: Archaea > Halobacteriota > Methanomicrobia > Methanomicrobiales > Methanospirillaceae > Methanoregula. The sequence continues at coordinate 8,028 of DANA01000084.1, read as the reverse complement.
ATCACTGATGGAGCCGATCTCGTAGAGGATTGCCGTACTGGTGATGAGTTCCCAGTCAAGAGAACACCTCTTAATAATCGCAAGGATGGCTTCCGATTCCAGCCGTATCCGCACGACATCGTGGTTGTCGAATGGCCGGCAGAGACCGCAGACATCGAGATAGATTCTCATAAGAAAGCCCGTGGATAATAATTCCGCTCCATCGGATCATAAAGACGAGACCGTGGGGTGTGAAAATGGAATTTTTTCAGACGGAATCGTTTCCCTCCTTCATCCGCAGCAACCCTCTCCCTTCACCTCACAATTCAACCCGCCCCCCCTCTCGTCCGGCTCTCCCCCCCGCCCTCGCCCCACTCAGCTACCAGACCCCCACCCGAACATCGTTTTTCGATCCCGTAGGGGTCGTATCCCCCCCGGCCGGGTAAAACGACCCATCCGGGCCCGTATCGTGCTCCGATCCTACGGTTCCGGGTCCCCGCGACCGGCCGGTTTCGGCTCTTTTTTGGGGGAGTTTTCCGGAAAATGCCTCTGCGGCCCCGGATTGCCGGATAACGGAATATCCGCTCAGAATAACCGGCCAGTACAGTGCAGTTACAGCGGAGGTTGTGGATGAGGGGCGGGTTTCTGGTTTTGGGGGGAAGGGGGTTTTTGGCGTGTCCCGGAATGCGGAGGGTCCAGGGAGGTTGGCCGGGGACGCCCCGCAATTCTCCCATCGCAATCGCAATCACCATCGCGATCCTGATCGCGATTGAAAAACCGTTCCGGATCAATCAAACCCTGATTTAAAAAATTTCAAGCATACCTTGATTTTTTATTTTCGCTCTGTAGAAATCATCGATAATGATTGACGCTCCCGGGGGTTCCGCTAGCGCTCTGCCCCCGCCGCTGATGCAACCCCCGCTTAACGATTGCGACGAATTATCTTAAACTGACCTCATCCTATCGCACTGCGCCCCGTCCCCCGACGGGGGACTGGTGGCGCAAGATGGGGGGCGTCACTTACCAAAAGAGGTTTCTACAGAACACTACAGAGCCCTTTTTTTTATGTCTACCACAACATCATCCCAATCAGATCATTTCTCAGCCATCAAACCCTGGGCCATATCCCGGGAAATCGAACGCGGGACTGACATGCGCCAGCCGGAAGTCTGTATGGAAATCAACTATATGGCTGAGCAGGATTGGGTCACAAGTACCGAGATCCCATCCGAGAAACAGGGACGCCCGAATAATTATCTGGCGATCCCGGTTAAATTCCTTTTTGGATGCTTTTTATGCAAATTGCAGCCGCATTTGCGGAGATTTGCGGTTAACTCATTGAACCGCGGAGCGCAAGAGAAAACCCAAAAATTCCAAACCCCTGCATTTTTATACCCATCCCGATAACAGGAAAATATAACCGGAACAACGGAGAAATAAGAATCATGTCCGCTGCAACCCCCCACGGATCGGCCCTCCGGACACTCGTCTTCTTCATGGTCTGCTTATCGATCGCCGGCACGCTTATTGCGGTAGCCCACTGGGTTGTCTTCGACAAGCCCCAGCAGGACGCACTCGGGAGCGCAACCCCCTCCAACGGAGGTTTCTTCGACTGTCACTATTGCCTTGATTCCTGTTCCGCGGCAACAACGAGGGACGCCTGCCTCGCTTACTGTGAACAGATCGGCTCCTGCGACCACTTCATGAAATAAGGGCCAGGAGACCGGTGAACGGGGATGGCGACCGGCACAGGCCGGCAGCCCGATGATCTATTTTTCAAAAAAATTAAAAGTGGAATCCTGGTGCAGGGATATCCTGAATCCTGAGCAGAAAAAAAGAATCCGGCTTACTCTGCCTGCACACCGACAACTGTTGCCGATGAGTGGGACCTTGGAACTGGAAGCCCGTCCTCAATGAGCCCGCGGACGTGCATTTCGATTGCCTCATGCATCCGCTCTTTTTGTCTCCTCGCGGGTCTTTCCCGTTGCGACACACCCGGGAAGATCCGGTGAATATGCCGAAAAATTTTTCCCGGCTTTTTCGATTACAATCAGGAACCTGTGCATTGCAGGATCATTCCTTGAACCCGGCCTGCTTAACTATGTCTTTCAACCGAATCCTGTATTGCCTGCGTGAGCCGGGGAAAATCCCCTACAATGGCGTGCAGTTATAATTTCCCCCCTCGCAACCGGGAAGACTATGGGATCCGATTTTCTCGTAAAATATCTTATAATATTGCCCGTGATATTCGTAGAGGGGGGAACTCGGATAACATTCTATGAGTGTTTTGTTTTTACAAGCTGCATTATGAAATCTGATGTACTCACTATAATTCCCATCAAACCATGCCACCGCCCGTTGATCGTTCTGCCAGGCATTCGGATCGTTATTTACACCGTGCATCACTTTCTCAAGATCCGGAAATTCTTTTAATTCTTCGTACGTCAGATGAACGATTGTCATCCAGCGAGGATAATTCTTGTTCAACTCATATATCTCGAAATTTGTATCAATCACTTTTTGATCCTGCACGAGGCTCGTTTCATTCGATGAAGAATTTCCTGATGTTTGATTTATACTCAAAAAGAAGATCCCGTAAATCATGAAACAGCTGATAATTCCCAAGATAATGAGGATACATAGAACGGCATTTTTGTTTTGTTTCAATACCGGTATTTTCATGGTATCAAATCCATTTTCCGAATTGAGCGAATCAGGATTTTTTCAAAATCCAGTTCTATCGGGTTTTTTTAAACCCCGTCGATTGCTCTGGCAATCACGCATTCAATGAAGATATGTCTTTCAACCGAATCCTATATTGCCTGCATGAAAAGGGGGAAAAATCCCTACAAGGGCGTGCAGTTATTATTTCCCCGCTCGCAGCCGGGAAGATTGTGGTATCCGATTTCATTGTATGATATCGTATAATATTTCCCGTGGTATTCGTAGATGGGTGTATTGGGAAAACATTCTGCGGGTGTTTTGTTCTTACACAACGTATCATGAAATCTAAGGAAGTCGCTTTCATTCCCATCAAACCAGGCCGCAACCCGGCGATTGTTCTGCCAGGCATGCGGATTGGTATCGACACCATTCATGGCCTTTTCAAGATCCGGAAATTCAGATAAATCATCATATGTCAGATGAACGAGCACCATCCATTGAGGATAATTTGTGTTCCATTCCTGTATCTCATAAAGTACATCAGTCACTTTTTGATCCCGTACAATGCTCGTCTCGTTCGATGAAAAATTGCCTGAATGAGGATGTATATTCGGGAAAACGAACTCGAAAATTATTAAACAACTGGTAATTCCCAGGATAATGAGGATACCCAGAACGGCAATTTTGTTTTGTTTCAATACCGGAATTTTCATGTTGTCAAATCCATTTTCCGAATTGAGCGAATCAGGATTTTTTCTCAATCCTGTTCTATCAGGTTTTAATTATCAATCTCCTGTTTAACAATTTCCCTTTCCATGACAATTAATAATCCTTTTCAAAAAATTGGATTAGAGTATTATCACGGATATGCCGCGTGGGATGTAGTGGTATACCGTCCGTAATTCGTATCAGCAATTACACTTACAAATTGATCTGTTGTTGGCAAAACCGCTGTCCATGTGTTTACGGCATACTGGAAATATTCATCACCAACCCTGCGTGCCCATTCATCCATAGCCACTGTTGTTGCATCGAATGTATTTGTCGTGGGGATTGATTGCCGTTTGTACTCACTGGAACCCCATAATTCGGTAAATGAAGATGTACCTGGTGCAGATGTCACACTGTATGGCCCAACCCAGGCTAATGTCTCCATATTTTCAAAATTAATCGTATAATACCCGGAAGCAAATCCTACATGGTATCCATATGAGAATGGCAAATCATTTTTATCGATAAAAATGGATCCTGGAAACGAGGTATATTCATATGTTGGGATTTGGGATTCTGCGCCGCTTCTCCATATTGTCGGGAATAATTCCAAATCTCCATTGCCGGCTCTGTCCCAATGTTTTACAACAATTTCCATATATTCACCGGAGTTGAATTTGTATTCCCGCTCCTGGAAGATAGTAAAATCGTCGTTTCCTGCACCGAGTAATGTCCAGCTGACTGGCGTGATCTGGCCAATACAATAGTCATAATTATAATCAGTATGGGTCCGTTCGGCATGTTCCCTTGCAATGTAAAAGTGGGGCAATGTTTCATCCAATGCAGAATATCCTCCCGTCATGGAGTCTGTTTCGTTATTTCCCGTCAGGGTACTGAATATAGTTTTTTTAATTGATTCAGTCGATTTCGCAAGTGAATTTTCTATTGGATATTTATCACTCGGTAGAATTTCCAGGGTATCATTTTCAAGTTTCATGTGAGATTTTAGATCATCAAGATTTTCATAATACCGGTAAAAATAGTTCGCCGGCAATGCGATCTTCCCATCTTGTGCACTTTTTGTAAACTGCTGGTACATTTCCTGTGGCATTCGGATGAGGATAATATTCTCATCTGACGCAAGGTTGTTCTCTATAAAAAAGGTCGGAGCTTCCTTTGTACTTGAAAATGAAGTTTTGGAATTCAGATACTCGATGGGAAGAGTGATGATATCTGGTTCAGGATTTTGATCGACCTTCGCAACTGTTTTTTTAGAGAGGACAAAAGTAATCATCTTCGATTCTGGCAACCATTGAGCAGGTTTCATATCCTTAAGGTAATCATCTGAAATTTCATGATGTGGTGTTACCGCTGCACCCAATTCACCAGAGTTGATTGTGTTTTCTTCCGCACTCACCATCGGTACCATCGCCATCGCTGCCAGCATCAGTGCCAACAAAGCGATACAGATTTTTCTTAATTCCATTTTTTCACTCCTGTGTGGTTTTCCAAATGCTTCGCTCGAGAAGGCACAAGGAAAATCTTCATAAGGACAGAAGATAACAATCTCATGCCTACGGGCGAGGACACGGGTTCAACGAAGATTGTCGCTTGGTGGATCCCGTCCTTTGTTTTTCGCGGCACAACCCCCGGTTGCCCGCAATGATTGCTTTGAATAATTCTTATAAAAAGTACTATGTTGCATATTTTATTCATCACAAAGATTAACAATTCTGTAGCAATTATTGTAAGAGAAAATATTTATAGACGATTGGATATTTGTCCAACCTTGACGTTTTTACGTCAGAGCGTTATCGCTGCGCGGGAAATTTGTCAGGATTTTCCCGTTCCTGTGGATATAATCCGTTCTTCCATTTCGGGAACTGAATAATTATACTCAGGATTTTCCGGGCACCCCATCCACATTTTACAGGCTAATCCCCCCACCCCCATGCCTGGGGGGTCACCCCCTTCCGGAAAAATAAAGAAGGGGTGGGGTCACCCGCCAACCCCCCACCTCAAACATGAGTCCCTCCCCCATTCCCGCACCCGCAACCCAAAAGATTCCCGTGCAACTCCCGGCGTGAATCGCAAAACCCGCAGCCTTCCCGCAAATGAGTGGGGGGGGTCCCCGGGAGACAATGGGGGGGTGTCTTCCCAAGCCTCAGCCTGAATCCGGATGAACCAGACCCATCGGCAGGAATTTCGCAGGGATCGAGGGGATCCCCTCCTGTTGCGCGTACCGTTCGATTATGGAATAGATATCATTGATTTCCGATCGGTTCACTTTCCATTCTTCGTATATCTGGACAGTCACCGTCCTATCCACATCGTATCCATACCCGATGACAGGCCCTTCCGGATACAGGTATGGTGTCAAGTCCTCTTCCGAAGCATTGACAATTTTTTCCAGAAGTGCATCCAGCTCCTCCGATGTATTTACTCCTGCATCGCGTGGGCCGAGAGTGGGAACGCCAAATGAGTAGTACCTGAATTCTCCCGGATAAACCAAAGGAATGACGCGGGGTTCCCTCAGCCGTGACAACATACCGGTTTTTCCGGGATGGTACAGGATACCCGGTTCAATTCTGTTGTCATCCGGATAATAATCCAAGGACTGGATAGTAAAACCGCTGGTATTCACCCGTTGCAGATAGGTTGCTTTTCCATCGACCGTGATAGCAAGGTCATATGGTACATCTTTTTTCGAAACTATCCTGAATCCGGATTCAAGATACTCTCCTGGGGATAATAAGAAAGAATCTGTTCCAACGGTTATTCCCGAAGGGTCTGCTATAGAAACATCAAACCGGTGCGACAAATTGCGATCATTGTTGAACATGCCATATGCCGGCAAAGGTGTCTGGATGCAGGGATCAAAAAGGAACGAGGTGTCGTTGTCTGTTGATGATTTGATAACCGGTATTTTCTCTCCCGGTAATAACGACAAGAATACAACAGCCAGAATCAGGAGGAGGCCGATGATTACGATGGCAGGATGCAGTTTCATACCCGTGTTTCCGGTAATGGGCATTCAAGCCTGAATGCTCATTATTGATCTTGCTTTCTAAGATATTGAGGCTACATTATAATAGAGCTCACTATCATACTCACTCGGTCTGATTTAGTGCACATGGATTTTTTTTATGGCCAAAAAATTGGAATAAAAAATTAAAGGGCCGGGGTAATTCCGAGGTCTGATTTTATGGCGGAAATCGAGGAGAAGACGCCAAATCCCGGATCTGCCTGCCCCATGTGGAGCCCAAGGATTGTAGTATACGCAACCTGTGACAGGGGCATGCAGTGATGGTAGAGCTTTACCTCACGTCCCTCCCGCTGGTTTCGGGCAATGGTCTTTTCCGCCATTCAGGTTCACCAAAAAAAATCATTCCCCGTTTTGGAACGGGTTGAGAACCTTCAGACCCGGAACGTGGTCATGTCCTGTTCCACTCGTTCCGCAGGGATTCGGATACACCCTTCGGATCCTTGATGATGTCCCGGTAAATTCCGAAATAGTCCTGCGGGTGACAGGGTGCGGGATGGCCCTTCTCTGCCTGGAGCGTCTCCTCCCAGAGCTCGACCGGAACAATGACGCTCTTCTTGTTGCCACTGGCGTCATATACATACTGGATCTCGTTCATTGGATATGCATTGATTGTATGAATGAATATTTTTTTTCAATAATGTGAACAAAAATCCGGATTCAGGGAAAATCACGTATCAAACCAGAATAAAAGAGGAGAGGGGGTCAGCGGCGGAGCGCCCCATGGTGAGGGTGGGGGTTGGTGCGGATTAAAAAGAAGTGGAATGGGGGTTGGCCGGAAACTGGGAGTTTAAAATGAATTACCCATTCAGAGACACTTCGCCAGCTGGAAGCGGGCGCATGCAGAGTTTTTTCTCTTGAGCGTCCCGCATGACTCCATCGATCTTCCGGGATATTGCTGCAGTGTAATATGCTTCCCCGCACTGCTCGCAGACATAGGCCGGAACATCCTTGATCACGATGACTTCGCCAGCCGCGTGTGCCATAAACTCCGTTGTTCCTTTACGGAGTTTTCCTTTACAGAAGCTGCAACGATCCGGAATCATGATTCACTCTTCCTTCTACGGTACTCAGTCCATTTCTTTTCTTCCGGGATATAAACTGTTATGACCCGGATATGATCGGGACATAGCGCAATGACGATATGATATGCGGTTGCGTTGATCAGGCCCGGGATAAGAACCGAAGGGCACGGGTCATCATCCGGATAATCTTTTTATAATTTCTCCCGATGAGATAACCGTAATGATATCATCTGTCGAGATATTGTGCTCAAACATCCTGACCCGGGCGTGATGGGAAATGAGGATCTCACCGGCATTGATCAGTTCGGCAACTTTTCCTTTTCCCTTCATCCGCTGCTCACCATCTTCCTATTCTAAACCGGATGTGCAGGTTTTTATACTATGGCCCCCCGGTGTGAAAATGATCTATAATCCACAATCCGGATTACAATCACGAGAGTGAAAAATCAGAAATATTACCGAAATCACCGGGGCCGATCTCCGCCGCGTACTGCAGGCCCTGTGTGCCGGCCTGCTGGCCGGCTTCGGTCGGCAGCCACATGCACCCGAACCCAGGGATTGATACTTCGTGTGGGACGCGGGGGAACTTCCTGTACAGCATGGTAT
>DANA01000039.1 GCA_002508495.1 Methanoregula sp. UBA276 | reverse complement strand
TCCCCGCGCAGAAGAAAGAGCTCATCTTTTCGTACGACCACGGGATGAACACGAGCCTTGGCCTGTTTTTGTCCCGGGAGATCGTTGCCATCACGGGTATCACGTTACAAGAGACCGGAACAGAAGGGACCGGGGCCCGTTTTGAGCTCTTCTGCCCTCCCGGCACGCTCCGCACATCTGCCAGCGCAGGAGAGGCCGTACAGGGAATATGAACCTGGTTACCAAAGAGTTCCCGCCTTGGGAACCTTTTTTTTAGAACAACATCGAACGGAAAAGTACAGGTTACCTGATGACGCAGATCCTCCGCGGTCTTTCCCCGATGAAAAATCCGGTCCAACGCAACCGCATCCTCATAATCCTGATCCTCTCCCTTGCTTCGCTGGGTGCTAACCTGTTCGGGATGATCGCGGGAGTAACCATTGTCCTCTCTCACCTCCTGTATTTTCCCGTTATCCTTGCCTCCTACTGGTTTCCCCGGCGCGGCATCGCGTTCTCGGTCATCATTACAGCACTCTACGGTCTCCTGATCGCGTTCTTTGGGCCGGACGAGCAACTCCTGGACATCCTCTCGCTCTCGCGTATCGCGATGCTGATCATCATCGGCACGGTTGTTGCCCTGCTGGCCAGGAATCTCGCCCAGTCCGAACAGCAGCTCCATGATATCATCGAGTTCCTTCCCGATGCCACCTATGCGGTCGATAAGCAGGGGAAGATCATCGCATGGAACCGGGCTGTCGAGGAAATGACCGGAAAAATGAAATCCTCAATGCTGGGCAAGGATCAAACCGACGTTGCGAGGATCTTCTGTGGCGAAGACCGCCCGATGCTTTCTTCCCTGGTAATCCGCGGTGAGAAAATATCTCCCGTGATCTATCCGGAGATCCGGCAGGAATCCGGAAAACTGGTCGCAGAACGGTATCTCCCGAATTTCTCCGCGGGCCGGGGAGTGCACCTCCGCCTGTCTGCAACGGCGCTTGTGGATGCCGGTGGCAACGTGACCGGTGCAATTGAATCGATACGGGATGTCACGGACCAGGTGATGATGCAGGAAGCACTTGAGAATGCAAACCACCGCCTGAACACCCTCTCCGGTATTCTCCGTCATGACCTGTCCCGGCGGCTCGCGGTTTTATACGGCCATCTCCGCCTCGGGGTGATGAAGTTCAACGATCCGGAAGTCATCACGTTCATTGCTGGCATCAAGGAAGCCGCAAACAGCATCATGCGCCAGATAGAAATTTCCCGCGAATACCGCGACATCGGGGCAACGCAGCCCACGTGGATTCCCGTCCAGGATGCATTCCAGTCCGCAGCCGGCCGTATTGAGATCGGCCCGGTGATCTTCCATGCATGGACCGAACGGCTTGAAGTCTTCTCGGATCCCCACCTGTCCACCGTCTTCTATCACATCCTTCACAACTCGGTAAAATCTGAAACCGGAGCATCCCGGATCATCGCAACCTACCGTATCTGTCCGGAAGGGTGTGCAATCATAATCGAGGACAACGGGAAGGGGATCGCGGAACCGCAGAAGGCATCCTTGTTTGTTCAGCGCGAGGACAGTTACGGCCGCGGGTTGTTCTTGGCTAACGAGATCCTGTCTATCACCGGGATGACCATACGGGAGACGGGTATCCCGGGACAGGGTGCCCGGTTCGAGATCCGCATCCCGTCTGAAGGCTATCGTGTGGAGGGGATGTACTGATGGCACAGGACGGCCTGCCGGACCAGCAGTTCGACCGGACCGGTGCCCGTGGTATCCCCGGTGAGTACCTGGTGGTAAAAGAGCTGGTCGTCTCGGAGTTCCCGCTTGCAGATGCGCTCTGGAAGGACTATCATGAGACAACGGGTGATCCCGCGAAAGACCGCATTTTCGGGGCTTTTTTCCAGGGGGATTTGGTCTCGCTTGCGCGATGCCGCCGGCATGATGGGGGATTTGAGGTGGACGGGATCTGGACCCCGCCCCCCCACCGGAATAAGGGATACTCCCGGATGGCGGTTGGGGCGCTCATCGAGGCCTGCCACAATGACGACCTGTACATGTATGCAGTCAGCCACCTGACCGGGTTCTATGCCCGGTTCGGGTTTTTACCAATACCGGAAAAAGACCTGCCCGACCCGGTCCGGGAGCGCTATACGTGGGCAGCGGGAAATCTTGAAGGAGCAGAGGTCCTGCCGATGGTCCGGCGGGCAGGGATCGGTGCAATCTTTGTGCGCCCCCTCACCCAATAAAAAAATACCGGGTCACTTCCATCCAAAGATCGGTATCATTGGTTTCAGGGGGTCATAGCCCCCCTCAAGTGCAGACAACCGGACCGTGCGGGAATACGGTGCCCCCTTCTCGTTTTCAAAGCTGATGATAACTTTTATCTCATCCATCATTTTTTCTTCCTGGTGGCGGTATATCTCATCAGCGGCAAGGGACGGGATGTCAAACTCCCTCCCCAATGGTACTAATGACACGTGAATTTTCACTGCCGGGGAATTCCCCGCATTCCGCACGATGATGCTTCTCGCATCTTCGCTCATCTCTGCTACGATATCCGGCAGGGAGGTGCTGTCCTGCATAATGTGGAGGGACATTACGAGAGCAATGACCATGATGACCACGATGCCGGTGACATAAACACTGATGAGAAGTGAAAGAAGGGTGACGATCGCTCCTGCAACCAGCAGGATTTGTAATTTCCGGTCCATGCAGAAGCAGTTGTCCTGCCCTCGTAATGTGCTTAACGGTTTTTTTGTGGAAATGGACGTGTTTCCACCATAATTAAAAGAACCAGCTCTTGTGAGAACTGCATGAACATGAACGGTTCACACCGGAACAATGGAAACGATCGAATAATGGTAAAAAAAGGCGCCGCAACGATTTGATTTCGGATGCTCCGTGTCAGTTCAGGAGAGATGGTGGATCTTCTTCAGCTGGCTGACGGTCTCAAGGGTGCTTCGTTTGGGCCGGACCGCGGGAACCGGCACGTGTTTTTCACCATCCAGGTTGTCGAAGATGCTGCGGATTGCATCGGGGTGCGACGGGCCGTACCCCCCTTCGAGAATAAGTGCGAGCGGATAGTCACCGGCATTCCGGATCAGGGTAGTGAGTGTGCCGATATCGTCCGGCACAAGTCTCATGCACGATACCGGATCATCATCCAGGACGTCCTGTCCTGCGGATATGATAATCAGGTCAGGCTTAAAGCGCTGGAGGGCCGGGATGAATATTTCCGTAAAGACAAGGTGGTAGTCGGCTATAGTGGAACTGTGCTGGAGCGGGGCATTTATGGTACATCCTACCCCGCGCCCGGCCCCGGTCTCATTTATAAATCCTGTGTGGGGAAACGATTCTTTCAGGTGGACAGAACAATAGAGTACCCGGTCCTCGTTGTAAAAGATGCTCTGCGTACCATTGCCATGATGGGTGTCCCAGTCAATGATCGCAACCCGGTTGACCCGGGTCAGTGCACCCGCTGCTGCAACCGCTGCATTGTTCAGAAGACAGAATCCCATGGCCCGGTCGGCTTCAGCATGGTGCCCGGGTGGACGGACAAGGGCAAAACAGGTCTCGCCCGATAAGGCCCGTTCTGCAGCTGCAGCTGCAGACCCGGCTGCATACGTCGCCACTTCATAGGAACAGGGGTTGACATAGGTGTTGGGATCGATATATCCTATCCCGATACGGCTTGTTTCGAAGAGCCCTCCCATGTACATGTAGTCATCCAGCGTGCAGAGGTCGTGGTTTTTCACGCACTGCCGTTCAAGCCATGTAAGATAGCCCGGGACATGGACGCGCTGGAGATCTTCAAACGAGGCAGGGACGGGTTTATGGATCGTCAGATCGCGTGGGAGGGCAGCGACAATGGATACCAGCCGGTCGTGGCATTCCTTATGCCCCCGGCAGTCATGGTTTTTAAAAATGTCCCCCGTTATTGCGGAAGCTCTCATTGCCCCACCATACCTTGCATTGCTCTATTCAGTCTCTCGTAACAGATGATGAAGATTATGACCCTGACACCGGAACCTTTTCCCGCGTTCACCCGTTTCGAATATCTGCTATCGGGTACTGTTTGCCCGCGGGGATTACGCGTGGAACCAGGTATATGATTCAATAATTACCGGTGAAGGTGGCACTGCGCGGCGGGCGGAAATTGGCAGAATCCGGAATCTGAACCTGTTGCGAGCAGATAAAAAAAACATAAGGGAATTAACCGAAAGTAATTAAAAATCCCAAAAAAATAAGCAAACCCCTCTTTATGGTTTATCTCGTTTCTGGAAATCCGGGCCGGTTTTTCGCCCAGTGCACAGCACTGTCCGGCGAACAATTCGAAACGTATTAATAACAACATACCAGAAAATCTGTTTAACCTATACGAGACCCGTAGAGATAGTTGCTGGTATAGGTGATAGATTCAGAGGTGTGTTAAAAAATGGTGTTTCATCCTCCGGTAGCAATTACTGCAAAAGCAGGAGATGCCGGTAAGTACAAGGTCGGTTTACCGGCCTGGAACATGGTCGTCCGTGGATTCATGTCCGGCGCATATATCGCTATGGGCGCCGCCCTTGCAACGGTTTGTTCAACAGGTATCATGGCATCCGATGCGGCAATGCGCTATGGTGCAGCCAGCCCCGGTTTCTCCCAGCTCGTCCTGGGTTGCGTGTTCCCGGTTGGTCTCATTATCACGGTCCTGACCGGTGCAGAACTCTTCACTGGCGACGCAATGCTTGCCCCGATGGCAGCATTTATCCACAAGGTCACCTGGCTTGAAGTCCTGAACCTGTGGGTGTTTGTGTATATCGGCAACCTGATCGGATCGATCGTATTTGCCTATATCTGTGCATACGGTCCGTTTGTGTCATTCGATGCAGCCGGTGTCGGAACGGTGACCGCGTTTGGTTCCCGGGCGATAGCCATAGCGGGGGCAAAAGTCGGGTATGTCGGCCTGATGGGATTCTATTCGGCATTCCTCAAGGGCATTGCCTGTAACTGGCTCGTCAACCTCGCTATCCTGCTCGGTATCTGTGCAGATGATGCAGTGGGCAAGTTCTTTGGTATCTGGTTCCCGATCATGGCCTTCGTTTCCAGCGGGTTCGAGCACTGTGTCGCCAACATGTACTTCATCCCCGCAGGTATCTTCACGCAGGGCTTCGTTACCGATCCCACAAAGATCAATGCCAGCATCAACTGGATTACCATGTTTACTGCAAACATCATACCGGTGACTATCGGTAACATTGTCGGAGGATTATTCTTCGTCGGCGTGATCTACTGGGTCGCGTTCCGGAAAGAGATTGCAGCATTAAAATAAAATTTTTCACCACAATCAAATCTTTTTATGAAAAACAAAGACCCCAATCTCAGCATATCCGTAATCGCAATAGCGGAGGTAGTATTATCACCATCCCCCGTATTATTGTCGCCTCATCGTTCAGCCCTGTGGTCCGGCCCCATCTCAATCGGATAACAACCCGGGGCTCTTTTTTTTATCGTGTATTTGAGATATTCTGGGATGTGGAATTCCGACCGCTTTTTTATTTCTGATGAACATTTCCCGGTCAGGTACCATTTGTCGGTTCCTGTTCGCTGGGATTATCTCAGATTCTCTGGGGTGGTAATCCAAAACATAATCGCAGCACTGAAGTAGATAGACGGCAAACATCCCATGAATGAAGATCGGTACTATCGATGTGAAGGTCTCTGTCCTTGCGGTTGCAGTGTTCATTGTCTTCACCATCCTCCTGCTCATCACATCCATTTACAGTCCTGAAGTGCGGGCAAGTCTCATCTGGCTCATCCCCTGCCTGTTCATGCTGCTGGTCATCCCCATTGTCCTGAACTACATGAGCCGCAGCCAGTATGCGGAACTCACACCCCAATACGAAGCGGAGGCAAGGACCGTCCGGATCAAGCTGGTCAACGAGAATATGGTGGGAAAACCGGTGCGAATCGAAGGTGTTGTGGAACGGGTATATTTCCAGTTTTTAAACCGCCCCCAGTATCTTGTCGCAGACCGGTCCGGAACGATCTCGGTGAAGATGTTCACCAGCCCGGAAGACGACGTGAACGTCAATGATGTGGTGGAAGTGCTCGGGCAGGTTATCCGCAGGTATATTGTCACGGGCGACCCCGTCATAAACTGTGTGTCCATTAAAAAGATTAAAAAGTGAGCAGTAATTTTTGTGCAGTCATCAGGAAGATATGGAGCCGCAAGTGTCTCGTGTGCACGTTCTGTGACTCCAAAGGGGGAATGTTCATCGTGGAAATACCATCGTACCTGACAAAAAACCGGCAACAGTGGCTGGAATATGCGGTCCCCATATTATCGTTTGGCGGGGTGGCGGTTGCTCTCCTTGCAGAGATGCTCAACGTTCCGCTCGATATTCATTATCCTGCATCAGGTTGCGTTGCCGCATCGGTAATTCTTGCGTATCTTGCCTTTATACGCCCAAGGAAAGATATTGTCGCCATCTCAACACCGATCTATGCCATCATATTCTTCCTCGTTCCCTCCGATTCTTCGGTCGGGATTATGCTGATGTTCCTGTATGCGATAAGCCTGACCATTCTCCTCATCCGTTTCAAGCTGAGGTTTGGCAGTGCCAGCCCGGTCGCGGGGGGGATGGACGAGGGCCCCCTCTTTGGGTATATTGCCCGGACTGGTGAAGCGATCGGAAGCGTCCGTCCCGAGATTGCAGCGGATGCAGGACGGGTCTTTATCCTGTTCGCGCACGGGGAGTACGATATGGCTGCAACGCTTGCGCAAAAAAACTCGCAGGCACCAGAAAATGCCGTGAACAACGCCCCTGCAACCGCCTTTGCCATTATTGCAGGTTATTGTGCGCAATGCAGGTCAGATCGCGCACCACTCACCCCGCACCGGCATTTCACCCCGGAAAACCGCCCGTTCCTCTTCCATACAGCACCGGACACCGCCGGTACAGACCAGGATTCTGCGGTTGCCCTGGATAATGCCCTGCTCCTTCTCTACGCAGTCGCCATGATCTTTGCAGGTGAGGACCAAAGAGAACAGCTCCGGTCATTTCACGCGTTTGCAGAGAAGCTGGCCGGCAGGTAACCTGGTTTTGGGCAAATTATCTTGGGGAGTGGAGAAAAAACCCGGCTATTCTTTTCTTGGTGAGGGCTGGGAAAGGAGACGTGTGGTGTCGGGTTTTTTTTATGGAAGAGATCCACTCCTGGTGTGACAAATGGTTATGGGGTGCCCTGGTTATGGTGATATGGGATTCAGAGGTGTGTATATCGCCATATAAGAGGCAGGTGCATCCCCCAAGCCGGACATATGCTGTGCACTAGTGCACAAACACTATGCACAATACATATTATATCCTATCCCCTATTTAGGCATTAGGATCAATTCTTGTACGATAAGCGGATGTGCAAGGCATAACCTTTGAACAAAAAGACATCAATAGTGAGCGATATTTCCCGGGTTTGGTGGTGGTACGGATATGACAGGAAATTCTCCGGCAGCAGATGAAGCAACGCGGATTCGCATGGTTCTCAAAGATCAACCTCATGGACTGTCTATCAAGGAGATCTCCGCAGCAGTCGGGATGAGCCGGAACTCTGTTGCGAAATACCTGGATATCCTTGCCGCAACCGGCCAGCTCGAACTCCGCCAGGTTGGGAATGCAAAGCTCTACACCCTTTCCCAGCGCGTGCCGGTGAGCAGTATCATAGATTTTGCCAAAGAACTGATCATCGTTCTTGACAAGTCCCTCCGAATCGTGGAGGTGAGCGATTCGCTCTGCACTTTTGCTGGTGCAACGAAACGGGAGATCCTTCATACCCGCATCAGCGCAGCACCAACGGCTCTTCTCACTCCTTCAGAAGAGGAACACCTGTCCAGCCTGCTCAACGGGGGCTCTGCATGGAAAAAGGAGATCCGGATCCACCGGGATTCCACAGAACGGTACCTTGACGGGCGGTTTATCCCGACCATGCTCCAGAACGGCGAACGTGGTATCACCGTGATCCTTGAGGACACAACCGAACGCCGCCTGGCAGAACGTGCAACGCAGGAACGTGACCGGCTCCTTCACACGATCTTCCAAATCCCGACCATTCCCCGGTACTTCATCGACCGGAACCACAAGGTTGTCTTCTGGGACCGGGCGCTCGAGATCCTGACCGGTTTCAAGAGCGAGGATATGGTAGGGACTGCCGGTCACTGGAAAGCGTTTCATGACACCGAGCAACCCTGCCTTTCGGATCTGCTTATCAATGGGGATATCGACCGGATCCGTTCTGTGTATAATGGTATTCGCACAAGCCAGCCGTCTGTAGATGGCGGGTATGAATGCACCCACTTCTTCCCCCATGCCCGCCCGGCTGGCAAATGGCTGCATGTCACTGCCACTCTCATCCGCGATCCATCGGGAAGGGTCACCGGTGCCATGGAGACCATCGAGGATGTCACGGACAAAAAACAGCAGGACTTTGTGGTAGTGGAATAATCGCTACGGGGCGGGGGATCTCCCCGCTGTTTGAGCCTTTTTCATCAGGGCGAGCAGGCCGGCAAGGATCTCTTTTGGGGATGGAGGATTGCCCGGGATCTTCAGGTCCACCGGAAGGATGGTATCGACGCCGCCCAGCACCGCATACGTGCCGGCAAAGATACCACCACTACAGGCTTCGTCCCCGACTGCGATAACGAATTTGGGCGACGGCATGGCTTCATAGGTCTTCTTTGCCGCAATTGCCATGTTATGCGTAACCGCGCCCGTGACCAGCAGCACGTCCGCGTGACGGGGTGAGGCAACAAACGTGATACCGAACCGCTCGATATCATAAAAAGGATTGCTGAGGTTGTTTATCTCTATCTCGGCAGCATTGTCGCTACCGGTATCCAGCTCGCGGATGGCAAGGCTGCGGCCAAAGACCGTGTTGATCTCCGACTTGATAGCAGAACCGATCCGTTCGATCTCCACATCGTGGACCGGCTCGTCTTCGGTTACTTTTTTCCTGAGAAAACAGGAGAGTGCGTTGACCATCATTCACCCCTATAAGTCCGTCCCCGCATAGGAGAGGTTCATGCTCTTGTTGATGACCGGAAAGTCCGGCGGGATGTTGTCCTGTGCGGCATGCTCAATTGCCTGCCAGTTGCAGAACGATGCGGTCCTGAACGTGCAGCGTTCAACCCTCCCGTCCTTAATCCAGAGCCAGCAGAGGTTCTCTCCCCGTGCAGATTCCACAAGGGCAAGGCTGTACCCGTCCCGTGCAGAAAAATCAGCAAGAACCGGGCCCTGCGGCATCTCCCGACTCAACCGTTCGATGAGATCCAGTGAGGCCATGACCTCAGCGGCTTTTACCGTGAACCGTGCAAGGACATCGCCATCATGGAGGGATCTCACCGCAGGGATGTATTGCCCATAAACCCCATAGGGGTGCTGGACGCGCGTATCCTCCGTGCCACCACTTGCCCGGGCAACCGGGCCAGAGAGGGCGAGCGGGAGGATGAGTGAGCGGCTGACCACGCCGGTGGTCGCGAAGCGGTCGATGACCGACGTGGTGGAAAGGACAATCTTAAGCCCGGCCTGGTAGCGTTTTTTCAACCGGGCAAGGAACACTGCAAGGTCTGAAATTACTGCTTCCGGCACATCCCGTTCAATCCCGCCAGGACGTATCATACCCCGGAGGAAGCGGGAACCCGTGATCCGGTCGTTCGCCCGCATCATCTCCTCGCGCAGGACAAAGAACTGGTTAGCCCCGAGCGGGAAGCCCACATCAACGAGCATGCCCCCCTGGTCACCAAGATGGGACGTCATCCGTTCCATCTCGAGAAGGATGGTCCGGAGATACCATGCCCGTTCCGGTACCGTGACTCCTGCAATCTGCTCGGCAGCCATGCAGAACACGGTAGCGTTTGCCACCGACTCATCGCCGCTCACCGCTTCAGCAACCGGCATGCATGTGTCCGGGACCTTACCTTCCAGGAGTTTCTCGATCCCCCGGTGCTTGTAGAACATCCGGATCTCGAGGTTGAAGATGGTCTCCCCAATGACGCTGAACCGGAAATGACCCGGTTCGATGATCCCGGCATGCACCGGCCCCACGGGGACCTGGTACACGCCATCACCCGAAACTTTCCGGAACGGGTACTCGTCGGCAGGGCTGATGTTGCGTCTGGGCGTAATCGGGGCGTTGACAAACGATTTTTTGAGCGGGTGAAAGCCGTCAGGGTATGGTTCGTGGAGAAAGAGCCGGCGGGTATCGAACGCATCGTCAAACTCAAAGCCGAACCCGTCCCGGCACTCCCGCTCGAACCATGTGGCAGTGGGGAAGATGCGGGCGATTGAGGGTAATGGGCCGCTTTCTTCCGGTACAAGGACGAGAAGATGGTCCTGCTTCTCGAAAACATACAGGACGCTGGTGCCCGGGTTGTTGCCGAACGCTTCTACGCCAAAGAGCCCGATAAGGGTGAACTGGCTGGCGGCAAGCTGGGAGACCGCACGGGAGAAGCCCGGCGTATCGACGCGAATATAGATCTCACCACCCGTTCCCTGCGTTATTAAGTCTGCGGGAATGTCGGAACCCAGGATAGTGGCAACCCGGCCCCGTGTGGTATCCGGTGAAGGAATCATGCGAACTTCAACTCCGTTATAATACTGGTGATGAACGAGACCTCGCCGTGCGTGAAGATGATGCCGGTTATGAGGAGGATCACAAGCAGTACCATGACCGGCACCTGCATACTTGCCGGCGTTTTGTAGGGAACCAGTTTCGTGTCCCGCACGGGATCGGACCGTTTCGAGAACGTGATGATCACAAAAAAGCCAATGGCTACCGTTGCGATGAAGAGAAGCACAAGCACGACTGCAAGGACCAGCGGCGAGACCGTTCCAACCTGGAGCATGAGGAAGAATTTGGAGATGAAGACCGGAAACGGCGGCATACCGGTGATGGCAAGCCCGCCGATGATGACTCCCCAGGCAGCAATGGGCTGGAAGGTAAAAACATCCCGGATATCATCGACTGCCTCGCTCGAGAGCGGGCTCTTGTACTGGCGGTGGAGGATCCCGGCCGAGAAGAAGAGGGAAGCTTTTGTCAGGGAATGGGCCATGATGTGGAAGAGTACAAAGAAGAGGGCAACTGGGGTTGCGACCGCGAGCCCCACGAGCAGGATCCCCATGTTCTCGACACTGGAGAACGCGATGAGTTTCTTTAAATTCCTCTCCGGAATCATCGAGAACGCAGCAATGCCGATGGTCAGGACCCCGAATACGGCGAGGATGAACGAGGCCGTTTGTCCTGAACCTGTCTGGTGGACAATGGCATACGTGCGTATGATGCCGTAGATACCCACGTTCAGGAGCACGCCCGAGAGGACCGCACTGACAGCGGACGGGGCCTTGGCATGGGCCTCGGGGAGCCATGTATGGAACGGGAAGATGCCTGATTTTGCGGCAAACCCGATGAAGACCAGGACGAATGCAGCCGTTGCCATGACCGGCGGGAACGCGTGGGCAGCGGTGATGAGTTCTGTCCAGTTCAGCGTACCAGTCCCCGTGACCGTGCGGGCGGTCTCGAAGAGGAAAATGAAGCCGATGAACGAGAAGAGCATCGAGGTCGAGGCGATGAAGATGTACTTGATCGCGGCATCGATATTCTCCCGTGCCGCAAGGATTGCAACCAGGAGCGCCGAGATAACCGTAGTAAGTTCGGCAAAGATCCAGAAGAGGGCAAGGTTGTCGGAGAAGAACGCAAAGACGATGGCAGTAAGGAGTGCAGCCCACGCGATATAGAAGAGGCGCAGACCCCCCTTCTCGAGTTCACCGCTGGCGAGCAGCCCCTCGACGTACCCCCGGGCGTAGAGTGCGGCGAAGGTGAAGATAACCGTGCTGATGAGGACTTCGAAGAGCCCGAGGTGATCGATGAAGAAGTACGGGCTGCCGATCCGGAGCACGGGTGAGGGCACCTGGCCGGTAAAGAGAATGAAGAGCGCAAGGAACGCAAACGCAACTGACTGGGCGATACAGACCGTGTTCATCTGGCGCTGGTTCCTGCTGATGAGAACCCCTGCCAGGGTCAGGGCAGCCACGACAAAGAAGAGGAGGATTATCATGCTACTTCCTCCGTGTCTTCCCAGAGGTGGAAGCGGTGCAGGCGCTTGTGGTAGTCCTCAAGCGTTGAGTCGAGACCGACCGTCAGGATGGTGGTGAGGAGCACGAGGATAATCAGGTCGATAACGATCAAAAACTCGATGATGAACGGCAGTTCGGTGACAAAGAGACCGAAGAGCAGAACCCCGTTCTCCATCGAGAGGAACCCGAGAACCTTGGTGAGCGCCCGTTTCCGTGAAAACGTCACCATCATACCCATGAGCATCAGCGAGATCCCGAGGACCGAGCCAAAGAAGAAGAGGTTCTCCCGTTCAGCAATGCCTTCCATGACCTGCGAGAGCGCGATATACACGAGCAGCATAAGCCCCATGGAGAGGAGGAGCGAGCTCGTGGGACTCAGGAAATGGAACTGGATATCCCGCTTGATGCGGATCTTCTCCTGGATGGTAGCGATGAAGTACGGGATGATGAGCACCTTGCTTGCAAACGTGATGGCGGCAATGGCGAGGAGGACCGGCGATCCTTCGATGAGGTAGAGGAGGAGGGCGATGATGACGAGGGTGAATGACTGGAGGGAATAGACCGAGACGAGCGACATGAGGTTTCGTGCCGTGATGAGGTATGCAGCAGTGATAATGATGCCGACGAAGAGGACCTTGATGAGCCCGGCGAGGAATGCGGATTCAATCATGCGAGCACCTCGATGATGATGATCAGGGTCGAGAAGAAGAATGCCATGGCAAAGAGGCTCGGAACCTGGAACAACCGTTTCTTGGCCATCGAGGCCTCGAAGAGCCCGATGATCACCGCGAGCACGGAGCCTTTGAGTACGAACAGGAGTGCTGCCAGCAGGATCCCCGCAGTCGTGAGGGTGAGAGCGAGCCCGGCCGGGATGACGAGGTTAATCAGGAGTGCCATCATGATGGTGAGTTTGACCGCAGCAGAGAGTTCCATGAGGGCAAGGTTCTTTCCCGACTGCTCAAGGAGCATCCCCTCGTGGACCATTGTCAGTTCCAGGTGAGTCTCCGGGTTATCGACCGGGATCCGGGAGGTCTCGACAACGAGGATGATGAATAACGAGATCCCGATGAGGATGAGGGTTGGGGTAGCCAGGGTGCCGGTGGCAAGAGATCCTGCAAACATGGCAAAGATATCGAGGGATTTGAAGACGATGGCAAGCGCTGCAAAGACGATGATGGTCGTGGGTTCGATGATGGCAGAAAAGCTCATCTCCCTTGAGCTGCCCATGCCGCCAAAGGAGCTGCCGGCATCGAGGCCGGCCAGCGCCATGAAGAACCGGGCAAGGGCAAGGAGGTACATGAAGAGGATGATGTTTCCTATGCCCCCGACCGGCTCCGGGACAAAGACGAGCGGGACAAAGAGCGCGGCAACGAGGATCGCGGCCATGTTCACCAGCGGTGCTGCCCGCATGACCCACGATGCGTTGGGCGAGTAAATAACCTCTTTTTTAACCAGTTTTACGAGGACGAAATACTGCTGGAAGAGCGGCGGTCCCTGCCTCCCCTGTGTCCATGCCTTGACCTTTTTGATCAGGCCGGAGAAGAGCGGGGCGATGAGCAGGACTAACGCCGTGTTTAAGAGCAGATAGAGGATGAAGTCAGTACTCATGCCGACCACCCCAAGAAGACGAGCAGGGCAAGAACCGTGACAAAGACATAGAGGATGTAGGTATCGAGGCAGCCGTTCTGGAATTGTGCAATGGTCCTTGTGAGTGCAGCAAATCCCCGTGCGACCGGGAGGTAGAGATACTCCTCGAAGACCCGGAGGAGCCGGATCTCGGCAGCGCCGGCTTTGAATATAACGTTATGCTCATCATAGAACTGCCGTTCGTTCCTGATGCGGGTCCGGTACAGTGGTGAGAAGATGATATCGAGCGGCTCGGAGAAGCCATGGCCGGTATATTCGGCACCGGCTTCCTGGAAGTGCATCCCGCAGCCCCAGGTCTCGCTCACCCTAAAGGTCCGGGGCGAGGTGAAGAAGAGGACGGCGTACGTGAGCACCAGCATCATGAGGAGGAGGAGCCCGACAAGGAACAGGTCCGGCAGGGGTACGGCAAACCCGGCAAGGGTTATCACCTGCAGGGCAAAGACGCCGAGCACCACGCAGGCTGCAGCAAGGATGCCCGGGCCAAGCAGCATGAGCGGGGGCATCTCGCGGGCATCTTCGCTTTCTTGCGATCGCGGCATGCCGAGAAATACCGAGCCGAATGCCTTGACAAAGCAGGCTGCCGAGAGGGCGCTTGTTAAAGCAAAGAGGGCAAGGCAGAGGAAGAGGAAGACCTTGAGGATCGGGTCAACGATGGTAACCGAAGTAAAGAACGCGATGAATATCAGCAGTTCGCTGGCGAACCCGTTCAGGGGAGGGAGGGCGGCAATCGCAAGGGAGCCGGTGCAGAAGAGGGCACCGGTTACCGGCATGCGGTGGATGAGCCCGCCCATGTGCTCGATATCCCGGGTATGGGTTGCGTGGATGACAGAACCGGCAGTTAAGAAGAGCAGGCTCTTGAAGAGTGCGTGGTTGAGGGAGTGGAAGAGGGCCCCGAGAAGTGCGATGGTGGCAAGGACGGGCAGGCCAGACGTCTCCATCACTACGTATAAGCCGATGCCCATGAAGATGATCCCGATGTTCTCGATGCTCGAGTACGCGAGCATCGCCTTGAGGTCATGCTCCTTGAGGGCATAGATGACCCCGAGGACCGCAGATGCGGTCCCGAAGACAAGGATGAGGACACCCCACCAGAGTTCCGGGGAAAAAACATCAAGGATGAACCTGAGGAGCCCGTATACTGCGACCTTGAGCATGACGGCCGACATCAGGGCCGAGATGGGCGAGGGACTGGCCGGATGGGCGTACGGGAGCCACTTGTGGAATGGGATGATGCCGCTCTTGATGGCAAAGCCGCAAAAGAGGCAGACAAAAGCGCAGGTGGCAAGAAGCGAAGGGGTGCCGGCCAGGTGTTCCAGCGCAAACGAGCCGCTCTCGAACCAGAGGAGGAGGATGCCCAGCATCACGAACAGGGCCGAGAGGTGGGTCATCACAAAGTAAAAGATCCCGGCCCGGGGAGTTGACGGCCGGTCATATTCGTACATTACGAGGATGAAGGATGCTGCGGCCATGAGTTCCCAGAAGAGGAAGAAGGAGAAGGTATCGGCAGCGGCTACCACGAGCACCATGGCAAGGACAAAGAGGTTCGTGCCGGCGCACAGGAGGTTGCGGCGCACGCCGCCATTGGTGTGTTCGGAATATTCGAGGGAATAGAGTGCAACACAGAACGAGACGACCGCGATGAGGAGAAGGAAGAATGCGGCAAGCCGGTCGATGATAAACCCGATAGAGAAGAGACCGGCCGGGGCATACGCGGGAAACATGATGGTGCCGCTGCCGATGAGGACCGGAAGCGAGAGGGTGGTAAGGAAGGCAGAAGCGAAGATTGTGCACCCGTACGAGATCGTCCGCAGGATCCTGCGGTCAGAACGGACCACGAGCGGGATGATGAACCCGGCAAGGAGGAAGAGGAGCGCTACGATGAAGATCTCCGCGATCATGCCAAAACACCTCCTTCAGCCTCCGGCGTATCAAAGCCCGGTTCCCGGCGCATGGGGCATACCTTGATGCTGGCAAGGTCGCCCATAACAAAGTCGAAACGGTTGCGGATGGTGAGCGGAAGTTCTGCCTCGGGGATGAGCCGGAACCCCATGCTGCCATAGAATTCCACCAGTTCTGTCTTGGAGTGCATGTACAGGGTCTCGCTCCTGCCGCACTCTTCAATTAAGAGCTGCATGACCGAACGGGCATAACCTTTGAGCCGGTACTCGTCGAGCACATATACGGCATCCACCTCAAGGCCGTCCGGGTGACGGGAGCACCGGGCAACCCCGATGAGCCGGGTGCCGGCAAAGGCGGCAAAGAGCCGGTCGTTCTTCCGGTCAGCTTTTTGCTGGTGGTAATGGATCCAGAGTTCCCGTTCGGCCCGCACCATCTCGGCGGGGGTGAGTTCCCGCACCGTAACCGGTCCGGGGATGTGTGCCTGAGCGGCAACGGATTGGCCAAGTACGAGGCTTCGGGTGATACGGTCGAGGAAGTGCGGCCGGAATGCGACAAAACCCCCGCTCTCCTCTCCGGCGAGATGGTAGAGGGTGAGCAGGGTCTGGTCCTCGTTCCTTGACACTACTTCAGGGGCCTGTGCAGCGGGCGGCACCTATTTCCTCCGGAAAAGAACGGGGCCGGATTGAATGTTTGGCTGGTGGATTGTTCTCATTGCGATCATCGCGGGAGATATTATTTATAAAACAATCTATAGCGATTATCACTTCTCCCAGATAAATTCATAGGCTGAACGTGAGGAGTTTTACCCGCTTTTTTGACCCGGAAGATGTCATCAGCGGTTCCACAGAACAACGCAATCTGCTAAAAACCAATTATCCGCGAGTATTTTTTAAAAAATCCAGCAATTTTCCCAGATTGGCAACGCTCGCGCGCACTGCGCCCCGGATTCAATCCGAAAGGTTCTTTCACCCCCCTTCCAGTATCAGTAGTAAGCATAGGCCGGTGTCTGCCGGGTTATGTGCACTGTCAGAGGTGTGTATATGGCAATTGACAATCTTTTACTTGGGAACCTGAGGTTTCGGGAGTCGGATTTCACTCCCAACATCGACTATTACAAGGAGCTGACGGGAAGCCAGCACCCGGAGACGCTCTGGATCGGCTGTTCGGACTCCCGGCTCCAGACTGGGCATATCACGCAGGCAAAAGCCGGTGAACTTTTCATCCAGCGGAACATCGGCAATATCGTTCCTATCCATGACTGGAACTTTGCAACCGTGCTGGAATATGCGGTACTGCACCTGAAGGTCAAAGACGTGGTCATCTGCGGCCACTCGAACTGCGGGGCTATCCGCGCCCTTGACAAGGAGAGTACGGATGCATACATCCCGCTCTGGCTCAACAATGCCCGCGAGGCAAAGGAGCGGGTGGATGTAAAAATCAAGCCCCCGACGACACTTGCCGAAAAGGATGAGCGCTACCGGTTAATCGAGCTCGAGAATGTCCGGCTCCAGATAGAGCACCTGCACACGTACCCGCTGCTCAAAAAGGCAGTGGATGAGAAGCGGGTGGAAGTGCACGGGCTCTATTATGACCTTGGGACCGGTGCACTGACCCGGGTGAAATAATCTCTTCCTTTTTTTTATCTCGTTTGGCAATGCTTATTACGCAACCGAATGAAGGGTTGACTATGCCGGTACGACAAGACCGTGGGCAGAACGTCCGGAGCCTGGCGTTTTTCGAGACCCTGTTCGAGAGCTCCGCAGATGCAATACTGGCACTTGATGCCGCCACAATCCTTGACGGCAACCGGACTGCGGAAGTCATGTTCGGAAGACCAAAAAAAGAGATTTCCGGCAGGTCCGTGCTGGATCTGTCACCGGAATACCAGCCCGGCGGCCAGAACTCGAAAGAGATGGCTGACCGTCTCTTCGCTGCTGCTCTTGCCGGCGAGCCACAGTTCTTTGAATGGATGCACCTCCGGGCAGATGGGACTCCGTTCCCGACAGAGATCTCGTTGACCCGGTTTTTGGTTGGCGAGAACCTTTACCTCCAGGCCAGTATCCGGGATATCACCCTGCGCAAGCTGGACGAGGATGAGCTCCGTGAAGCGTACGGCCGGATTTCCACTGCCGAAAAAGAACTCCGGCAGCAGTACACGGCGCTTGCCGAGACTGAAGAGATGTTCCGCAATCCTGTCGAGAACTCTCCGGTGGGTGTATACCTGCAACAGGACGGGATTATCCGGTACGCAAACCCGCGCTTTGCTGAAATGTTCGGGTACGCGCGTGACGAGGTGATCGGGAGATCGTTTGACGACTTCGTCCGCATCAGCAACCCGGCGGCAACAACTTCCCCTGACCGTTCATCTCAGCTCTGTCGTGAATTTATGGCACGGAGGAAAGGCGGGACTGTTGTTGAACTGGAAATTTTCGAGGCCCCGATGGAGTACCGGGGCCGGCCTGCATTCTACGGCAACCTTGTCGATATCACCCCGCGCCGGAGGGCGGAGGCAACGATCCGTGGTCTCCTCAATGCCACGCGGGACGAAGCCGTCCTGACAGACAATGATGGCAGGATCCTTGCCGTTAACGAGGCATTTGCATCGGGCGCCAAAAAGCCTGCTGCTGAACTGGCAGGTACGGTTGTCTATGACCTGATCCGGACCGGTGGCATCTCCATGCGGACGGCAGACGAGATGCAGGAGAAAGGTGCGGAACCAATCTCCTTTGAGGAACCAATCGGCGAGCGCTGGTTTGATACAACGATTTATTCGATCAATGACGCGGAGGGTAACCGTGAGCAGGTCGGCATCTTCCGCCATGATATCACGCGTCTTAAAAATGCGGAACGCGAGTTGCTGGCAGCAAACGAGCAACTGGGTCTGGAAAAGGAACGGCTCAGCCTCTTTGCAGCCGCACTGGACAACATGCGGGACTGCGCTGTTATCACCAGGAGCATGGGACAGATCATTTACGTCAACGAGACCTTCAAGAGACGGTTCCTGCTCCCGACAGAAGAGGTGATGGAAAAGAAGCTCAGGGACTTTGCCCATGATGAGAACCAGTTCGAACTCGGTGACACCTTCTTCTTCGACTATCGCGACAGCGACCGGCAGGGGCTTTTTCTAGGGAAGAACTCGTACGGGGTCAAGATCCCTCTCACCGTAACCTGCAAGCCAATCCTCTATTCCAACAGGAAACCGACGCATTTTGTCTTTGTATTCCGGGAGAAGATGAGCTGATATGGTATCCGGCATTGTGCAAAACTCTTATCCATAATTCTGCTCAATACTCCCTTATGAGGAGTATCTGCCGGATCGTGAGCCTTGTTTGCATCACGGTTCTTCTCCTTTTCGGCACAGCCGCGACAGCCGGGACCGGGACAATCGATATCCAGGTCCACCCGGGCGGCGGGACGGTCTGCCTTGGCACGGTCTGCAAGGAGACCGAAAGCGGGGACGGTGGCCCGGCCATTGCATCGTTTTCCGGTATGGATGCAGGCCAGTACCATATGCTCAACGTTTACGGGACGCCGGGCTATCGGAACTATCTTGGGCAGGTGTATCTCGACCCTTCCGGCACCTCTCTTGTGCGGGACATCGTCCTTCAAAAGCTCCCCCCCGAAGATCTGGCAACCGGGACCCTCCAGGTCTTCATTACCCCTGACGGTGGCAGGGCCTGCCTGAACCGGATGTGCGAACTGAGCAGGGGCGACGGCACCGGCAGCTGGAGCGTGGAGTTCCCGGATGTTCCCGCCAACACGGACCAGAACCTCACCGTTATCAACGAAGGGTACGAGACCTACGAGACCGTGGTACGGGTACCCCAGAGCAAGACCCTGTCGTTGTCAATTGTCCTCACCCCCCTCCCGCCGGGGAGCAGCCCAACGCCAACATCCGTGCCGGCTGCCACGCCTCAGCCAACCCACGCAGCACTGCCCGGATTTGTTTCCCTTGCCGGTCTGGTGCTTGGTTGTATCGCATGGGTGCTCGTCAGGCACCGGTAATTGGGTTTTTGGGATTTTATCCTCTGGAGAAATCAATCAAAGTGATGATGGGGGCAAACTGCCCTCATACCCCCATCAAGATGCCTGCCGCTCCCCCGCGGGGTGTCCCCGTGGCGGCCTCAATTTCTGTTTTATAAAAAACAACTTTTGTCGAAGTGTTCCGTCCAGGTAATACAGAGGCATCGCATGCGCCGTGAGCCCCCAAAGGGGCAGGGCTGGCGAGAAGGGGGGTAACACTTTTCCGGAATGAGGTTTTCCCATGAAAATCCCCCAAACCACACGTTCAGACTTAAACGCGGATAAACCGATCTGCCCAGCGAGGGCCCGACGAGGCGCCCGAGCGACCCCAAAAAGGGGGTGGGGATGCTCATACTGTCGGGGGCATTTTCATGCTTCAGGAGTGAACTCCCCCAATTCATGTGCGTTTTTCCAGAGCAGAATTGTAACCAGGACCAATTCTCCACGGCTCTCTGGCAGGTGATTCTGCTCTGCCGGATCCCTGAAGAGTTCGTTCCTGAATCGCTGCCCGGTTGCGATACACCTCAGCGTTTTTGGAGGAACGCAATCACGCACGTTTCGGGAAGGCCAAATGACGACCTGTTCTTTTTTGGGCTGTCACGTTCGTTTTTTTGCTGGTGAATGCGGAGGCGTTCATGCTTTGGGGGTCTGCCGCATCCACTGCCGCAACCGCATTCCATTGATGGAGAGGGTCAACCCGGCAAGGAAAGTGATCACGCCAAGGATGGTCATCAGGAGGGCAAGGACATCTTTCGGGCTCACCAGCAGGAGGTATGCCATGACCAGCGAGACTATCCCGGTTGCCATGCGGCTGTAGAACCCTTCGGGCACGGCAGAGCGCCCTTTCAGGACACGAAAGAGCAGCATGACTGCACTTGCGGTCATCCAGACCGTCAGGAGCACAAGGACAACTACGATCCAGAGCCCCAGCGGGAAGAGAAACGCACATATTCCTGCACAGAGCAGGCCCGTTCCCGAAGCACGATCGCTGGAGCGCTGCTCTTCCGGTATTCCGGCACGGAATGCCCGTGCAAGAAACACCAGCGCGATTACGGATACTGCGAGCGGGACGGCAAGTTCGAAGAGATTCCTGAGTGCAAGGAACGGGTTTTCGAAAATGAAGATGCCGACCAGTACCAAAAGAATGCCGAAGACGACCTCCTCCTGCCAGATGAACCGCTGCGCTGACAGGGAGGCGGCACGGTCTTTTCCCGGGTCCCGCCGGGAATCAACGATCAGGGTCATGAACGTATCGCTGATCATGAGGAGGAGTGGAGCGTCGTCGATAAGGTGCAGCAGGGGATGCTCTTTTGGGTCGTACCGGTCAAGGTGCACCCGCCACTCGTCCCGGGTCTCGTGGACGTGGAACCGGCCCTTCCGGTAACTTGCGATGGTGCCGGGCGAAGGGACATTGATCCGGGATCTTTTCCACGCGGGATCTAGTGGTTCGGTGACCTCCCCTTTTGGCACCACAACCTCCCAGATGCCCTGGTCCAGGGGCTCCAGGAGATCATCCAGCCGGCTCATCGCCACCCCGCCCTGCACGCAGGGATGAAGATTCGGGATTCAGGAAGCGTTACATGCGAACCGAAAAACGCACAGATATCGCTGCAGGCAGCAGGGGCACCGGGAAGAAAACCGGTGCGGGTTACAGAACACGCAGAGGAAAACCTCTCCCCAAGGTTCGCGGGAATTTTAGCGGGGATCCTGCCTGATGCTTCGGGCAATGCACCCAAATGATCGTCATACATTCGTTGATCCTAATTTGGCAACTCTTGACATATATGTGGATAGGAACCACAGGTGAACATGGGATAGTACCTTCTCCTGCAATTTCCGCAAAACCGAGGAGGATAAGCCCCAGTACTTCACTCATTTTTGCGCATTGCCCCCTGGCCGGAACGTCCCTCCCATGGGATCGATTCTCCGACGGAGAGGTTCCGGGCATGTACGGGGGAGAAAATTCGGCAGTGGAAACGGTGTCCATGCCTATGGAAAATCCCCATTAAAACGCTATTCTGGGAAAACGGGGTATTTTACTGGGGATTTCAACCTGCAATTTAGCGGCCTGATAAAAAGCGCAAAAAATACCCAACCTGCACTCTGTCCTGAAAATTTTTGGCTGCTAAAAGCCCGCCAAGGGCGAAAATTTTACCCAGATCATGGGGGGTCAAAAACCGGGGGATCTCGATTGGGAGAAAATGTAGAGTTTTGCCCCCATAAGGGCAATATGGGGGTGAAAACGGGTCGCGTGCAGCAGGATGACGTTTCCCGAATCGGCAAATCTCCGTCAGAAGGGAATACTTGCCATGATGGAGCTTTACACCCGCCCCTTCACCAAAGATAATTTCTTGAAGTACTGAGCCCAATCCCCCATACCGAATAGAGAAAAAAGGCGGACGAGAAAGGACGGGCTGGTGTGCCCCTGAGCAGTTATACCATTGGTCTGGAGAAGTCTGTGTCCAACAGATAGTGAAAAAACCGTTTACCGGCATCTCCGGCCTACGGGCAGGCTTTCCGGACCCGCCAGGCACCTGCAGGTACCGTGATCACGAACCGTGCCCCATTGCCCGGCTCGCCGTTCTCCGTGATGGTAATTGCGGTGATTGCCAGGATCTCGCGGATGAAGAAGAGCCCAAAGCCGGTATTCTTCCCGTACCCCCGCTCAAAGATCATATCTTTCTCGTCATCCGGGATGCCTGCCCCGTCGTCTTCGTACAGGATCTCAAGCCCGCTTTTCGTCTCGCGGTAAGAAAACCGTATCCGCGTCATCTCCGTGCCCCCGTGGCGGAGCGAGTTGTCCAGCAGGTTGAAGAACACTTTCTGGACCAGGTTGTCGGCAAAGATCTCGACT
>DANA01000036.1 GCA_002508495.1 Methanoregula sp. UBA276 | reverse complement strand
TCCATGCCAAAACCCGAGATATCGGTGAAGATATAGTATGCCCCCTCGGGGAGATCGCAGGCAAACCCCGCCTTCTTCAGGCCATTATAGAGGATCATCCGCTTTCGGTCATACTCAGCCGCCAGCTCCGTATAGTACCTGTCCGGCAGGTTCAGGGCAGTAACGCAGGCCTGCTGGAGCGGCGCCGGGGCGCCGACGGTCAAAAAGTCGTGGATCTTGCGGATCCGGGAGCTGATCGCTGCATCGGCAAGGGCATACCCGACCCGCCAGCCGGTCACGCTGTAGGTCTTGGAGAAACTCCCGATGGTGATCGTCCGGTCGTGCATGCCGTCAAGTGACCCGATCGATACGTGCTTGTGCCCATCATAGATGATATGCTCGTAGATCTCATCCGTGATCGCCACCGCGTTGTGGTCGATGCAGAGGTCGGCAATGAACGCCAGCTCCGGTTTTGTGAAGATTTTTCCGGTCGGGTTGTTGGGGGTATTGAGGATCACTGCCCGCGTCTTTTTGGTAAACGCCCGTTTCATGGCCTCTTCATCGATGGAGAAATCGGGTGCAAGCGGGACGTAGCGCGGCACGGCACCGGAGATCTGCGTGTCGGGGCCGTAATTTTCGTAAAATGGTTCCGGCACGATCACCTCATCACCCGGCTGGATGAGGGCGAGCATGGATGCCATCATCGCCTCGGTCGACCCGCAGGTGACCGTTATCTCGCTCTCCGGATCAAGGTCCATGCCATTGAACTTTGCGACCCGGGCTGCAAGGGCGTGGCGCAGCTCCTTTGCACCCCAGGTTATGGCGTACTGGTTATGATCGCAGGTGACCGATGCACAGGCAGCTTCCTTGAGCTCGGGAGGGCAGGGGAAGTCCGGGAACCCTTGTGCAAGGTTGATGGCATCATGGGCAAGGGCAAGCCGGGTCATCTCCCGGATAACAGATTCGGTGAAGGAATCCGCGCGGGACGGGTTGACGGAAAAATATGTCCTTGCGCTCGCCCCTTTCCCGGACCTGCCGATACCTGACCTGGCATGCTTCATACCGTTTCCGGTTGCGCGTCCATGAAAATAAATACGTGGGAACTATTTTTCAGGAATTTCCGGGGAAGCGGTACTTCCCGTCCGGGACCAGGATCTCGAACCGTGCCCCTTTTCCGGGCGTCCCGCATTCCCTGATGCTGATTGCGGTGATCGCCAGGATCTCCCGGATCAAGAAGAGGCCAAGACCGGTGTTTTTCCCGTATCCCCGCTCAAAGATCTTCTCTTTGTCTGTCTTGTCAATCCCGGCACCATCGTCCTCGTACACGATCGTTGTGGCATTGTCCGGGGACGAGACATAGGTAAAAGAAATTGTCGTTACCCGCTCGCCATGCCGGATCGAGTTGTCAATTAGGTTCTCCCAGACTTTCTCAAGCAGGGGATCGGCATAGACTTCGAGTCCGTCAAAGTCAGTGGTTATCCGGACAAGGCCGGACGGCATAGCTGACGTGAGCGTACTGACACTTTGGGCCACGTCCTGCCAGACGGGGGCCTTTACCCCCAGTTCCTCGTAGTTTTTGGTAAAATCTACCTGACGGACAATCTTTTGTGCAACCTGCTCCTCCTTCTCCACCAGTGCATGAAGGGCCGGGTCCTCCGCCTGGTGCTTCAGAAGACCGATGTACCCAAGCAGGGCAGTCAGCTGGTTCCTGATGTCATGGCGGGTCACGCTGGAGAGGAGGTTGAGTTTCCGGTTCGCTGTTGCATACGATGCCCGTGCCATCTCCAGCTGTTCGTTGCTGTCATGCAGGTGGTCGTTGAGTGCCAGCAGTTCCTTGTTCTGCCGGAGCAGGCGAATCTGGTAACAACGAAGCTGCTCGGCAATCGTCCCAACCACGAATGCCACCACGCAGAACATCAGCGCCCGGATGAGCGAGTCGTGGGTGATGAACCCGGAGAGGATGTCCGTAACCGCGATGTGGATGCCGCCAAAGAAAAGCGCGATCCAGATTGCCCGCCGGCCGTACCAGAGACCGGCGATGACAATGATGAGGTAAAAGAAATGGGTATAAACAATGGCAACCCCAAGGAAAAAGTGAATATAGATCTCCAGAATGAGCCCGAAAAGGACAAGCAGGGCCAGCTTGACCGGGTGGGGTTCAGTGAGAACACGCCACAGGGGGCCCGGAATCTCACAGTCGTCCTCTTTCATCGTCCCAATCATTCTGTTACTCACTAACCACATAGGGTGCACCAGTTCAAATATCTCTCGTCTTTTTTTTGGTACTGAAGAGTTTCGCTTATCTTTTCTTACGGCCCATTAGTTCAGTGTGTTCCGCGAACCGCCGGTAAAAAAGGTCCTGTACTGGTGCGAATCCTGCAATGTCCCGCTGATTGCCAAGAGCTGTGCGTGCGGAAGGGAAGGGAAGAAGATAGACCTCCTCCAGCCATTCGATGTCCGCCCTGCACTGTCAGCCGACCGCAGGCTTATCCAGGAACTCCTTGCGGAGCGGTACGGGGATGTTCCGGTTGCAAAGATCCTGCTCCTCAACAAGAGCGGGGGCGTTGACCGGGCAGAACTGGTCATCATGAACGGCCGGCGGCTGGGCTGGCTGACGTTCGATGTGGTCAGCCGGACCTTTGCGCTCGACATCTCGCCCGAAGCGCTCCCGTTTATCATCAGCCATGTTACCCGGGGGATCGTTGACCTGGAGATCCACACCGATGCAAGAAAAGAGCAGGGGCGGATCGGTGGTAAACGGATCCCGTTAAAGACCCCGTTTCCGGACGGAATGGTGATCGTGAAGTACCGCGGAAAATACGGGACCGGGATGGTCAGGGACAACGCGATAAAGGTAAAAGAGCTCAATACCGTTGTTCCCGTGACCCTGACGGATCCCGGCTGGGACGTGGCAGTTGAAAAGAACCGTTATCACTTAAAGAACCTTGAGCGAAACGCCATCCGGACAATCCGGCAGCACATGAAGGACCGGCCAACCGTCAACGTCTCGTTCTCTGGCGGCAAGGACAGCACGGCGGTGCTCCACCTTGCCCGGAAGGCAGGGGTTACAAACGCGTTCTTCATCGATACAACGCTTGAGTTTCCCGAGACCCTTGCCTTTGTCCGTTCAGAGGGTGTTGAGATGGTCAGCGGTGCCGGGGACTTCTGGCAGGCAGTGAATAAAGCCGGCCCGCCCGGGAAGGACAACCGCTGGTGCTGCAAGTTCCAGAAGCTCCGCCCCCTCAAGCTCTATCTTGCAAAGACCGGCCCCTGCGTAACAATCCAGGGAAACCGCTGGTATGAGTCATGGAACCGGTCCGGCCTTGAAGAGACGAGCCAGAACCCGGACAACCCGCTCCAGCTCAATGTCTCGCCCATCCGCAACTGGCGGGCACTTGAGGTCTTCCTCTACCTCTGGTGGCAGGAAGTCCCGACAAATCCCCTGTACGAACAGGGCATCGAGAGGATCGGCTGCTACCTCTGCCCGGCTATGCTCGAGAGCGAGTACGAGATGATCCGGCGTTCGCACCCGGACCTTGCCCGGCCGTGGGACGAATTTGTGGAGCGCTGGGCAGAAAAGAAAGGCTATCCTGCTCCCTATCACGACTGGGGTCTCTGGCGCTGGCGTGCCCTCCCGCCAAAGATGCGGGAACTCTGCCGTGATAAGGGCGTTCCGGTCAACCCGGACTTCACGCTGAAACCGACAGGAAAGATATCCAAAAAACAGGAGATGGTCAGTACGAAAATGACGCAACAACCCCGTGTGGCGGAGAAGCAGGATGGAGCCGGCGAGTACGATGTGGATGCAGTCCGCAGGGACTTTCCGCTCCTTTCAAGTGTCATCTACTTTGATAACGCTGCGACAAGCCTCTCGCCGGAACCGGTCGTCAGTTCGCTGGTTGAGTTCGAGCATAATTACCGGGCCAACGTGGGCAGGGGCATCCACCGTCTCACGCAGATAGCAAGCCAGCGGTACTGGCATGCCCACGAGAAGGTAGCGGATTTCATCTGCGGAAAGGGCGGGACGGTGGTCTTCACAAAAAGCACCACCGAGTCCGTCAACATGGTGGCGCAGGGCTTCCCGTTCAGGAATGGTGACCGCATCGTCACGACCATCCTCGAACACCACTCCAACCTCCTGCCATGGTACCGGCTCAGGAAGGCCGGGATCGATGTTGAGGTTGTCGGGATACAGGATGATTACTCTCTTGACCTGACCGCTCTGGAAGCTGCCATCACCAAAACCACCCGGATGGTCACGGTCACGCATGCATCGAACGTGCTGGGGGTAATAACCCCGATTAAGGAGATCGCAAAAATCTGCCACGAGAAAGGAGCTCTCCTGTTCGTTGACATGGCCCAGACCGTGCCCCACCTGCCGGTCGATGTCGCTGAGCTGGGGTGCGATTTTGCCGCATTCTCAGGTCATAAGATGCTCGCCCCCACGGGGACCGGAGTCCTGTGGATGAAAGAGCCGGTCATCGAGCCCCTGCTGCTGGGCGGCGGGGCAGTCGAATCCGTATCCGGCTTTTTGTTTACAACGGCTGAAGGCTACCAGAAATACGAGGCCGGGACCGGTAATATTGCCGGCGGTATTGGTCTTGGGGTTGCCGTTGATTACCTCAAAAAAATCGGCATGGACCGGATCCGATGCCATGAAGAGGTCCTGACGGAGCGGATTATCGCCGGCCTGTCAGCACTTCCCGGAGTTTTGGTATATGCTCCAAAAAAGCCGGCTGACCGTGTCGGGGTCATATCATTCACGATTGCCGGCCGGCACCCCCATGAGATCGCCCGGCACCTTGATGAGACCGCGGATATCATGATCCGGTCCGGCCACCACTGCTGCATGCCGCTCATGGAACGTCTCGGTCTTGCAGAAGGGACCGCACGGGCAAGTATCGGGCCGTACAACACAACGGAGGAAGCCGATCTTTTCCTTGCAGCAGTTGCGGAACTGGCGCGATAACCGGCGCAGCAAGGGAGTTGTGGCAGCGCCAGATTACCAGTTTTTAATACTCCGCCGTCCAATAATTGACCAGCTATTCCGGCTAAAAACCGGTGCCGGAACTGCCAGGAACTGCTATGCGATCGAAAGAACTCACTGACCTTATGAAAACCGTGCGGGAGAAACACCCGCTCGTTCACCATATCACGAACTATGTCACGGTCAATGACTGTGCGAATATCACGATCTGCGCCGGCGGAGCGCCGGTCATGGCAGATGCGCCGGAAGAAGTAGCGGAGATGGCAGCCGTTGCCGGTGCGCTCGTCCTCAATATCGGGACGCTGAATGCAGCGCAGGTAGATTCCATGATCCTTGCCGGCACCATGGCAAATGAGCGGCAGATCCCGGTCATCCTCGACCCGGTCGGCGCGGGGGCAACCCGTTTCCGGACAGAAACCGTCCAGCGGCTGCTTGACGAACTAAAGATTGCTGTCCTCAAGGGCAATGCCGGTGAGATCGGCGTTCTTGCCGGGGCCGCAGGGAAGGTACGGGGCGTTGATTCGCATGGCCTTGCCGGGGATGTTGCGGGTATTGCCAAGGACTATGCAAAGTCTGCACGGCTTGTTGTGAGTGTCAGTGGTGCAACGGATATCATTTCTGATGGAAAGCGCACCCTGCTCGTGGAGAACGGCCATCCCCTCATGGGAAGTATTTCGGGTACCGGCTGCATGGCCGCTTCGGTTACCGGGGTGTTCTGTGCAGCCTGCGAGGATCCGTTCAAGGCATCGGTTGCCGCCCTTGCAGCGTTCGGCCTTGCCGGAGAACGGGCTGCGGTAGGTGCACGCGGGCCCCTCTCGTTCAAAGTCGCGCTGTTCGATGAGCTGGCCGGGCTTACTCCTGCGGCGTTTGCCCGGGGGGCACGGATCACCAAGGTCTGAAGATTACCATCCCATGGCATACGACCTCTATGTCATCACGGACGATGCGCTCGCGGGGGGACTTTCGCATAAGGAGATTGCCCGTCGGGCCGTTGCGGGCGGGGCCGACATCGTCCAGCTCCGGGACAAGGTTCTCGGCTGTAGGGAACTCGTCCGTATCGGGCGGGAGATCCTGGCGATCACAAAACCCGCCGGAGCACTTTTTATCGTCAATGACCGGCTGGACGTTGCCCTTGCCTGCGGGGCGGATGGTGTTCATCTCGGGCAGGAGGATATCGGCCCGGGTATCGCCCGGCAGCTCGCTCCGGCGGGATTCCTCATCGGGGTCTCGGTCGGGAGCGTAGCAGAAGCACTTGAAGCTGAAGCGGAGGGGGCGGACTATGTTGCGCTCAGTCCGGTATTTGGGACACCATCAAAAGCTGATGCCGGGCCGGGACATGGTCTTGGCCGGCTCCGGAAGATCCGGGAAGTGGTGAAGATCCCGGTCCTTGCCATTGGCGGTATCAATTCCGGTAACGTCCGGGACGTCATACGTGCAGGGGCTGAGGGGGTTGCCGTAATATCTGCCGTGGTCTCGGCACCGGACATTACCGTGGCAGCCCGTGACCTGAAACGAATCATCCGGCAGGCCCGGCAGGAGCGGGGACAATGAGCGAAAACCGGCCCCCGCGATTCGTGCTCCACGACCATGCGACAAAACACCACCATTATGATTTCCGGCTGGAGCGGGACGGGGTGCTGAAGAGCTGGGCGGTGCCAAAAGGGCTGCCGGAACTGGCCGGCGAACGCAGGCTTGCCATCGCGGTAGAAGACCACGAGCTTGCCTACATCACCTTTTCCGGGACTATCCCTGAAGGCGAGTACGGTGCAGGCGTCGTTGCCATTGCCGACCAGGGTACCTATGAACCGTTTGCCTGGGACAATGACCGGATCGAGGTTGTCCTTCATGGTGCCCGATTTAGCGGAAAGTATGTGCTGGTCCGGTTCCGGAAGGCAGGGGAGAAGGAATGGCTGGTTATGAAAGCGAAGGGATGATCTGGAACAAAATCCCCGTGGTGTACAACCTGGGCCGGAACGAGAAAGTTTTCCAATGAATCCTTGAAAAAAACCATTTTCGTGCAGAGTCCACGACCATTTTTTCCAATCCCTGTCCTGGCAGAAAAATATCCTCAATCCCCGCCCATCCAGCATACCATCCATGCTCATGGAGAGCGGCTCATTCCTTGAATGCGGGATATCCGGATACCGTGTGGTAGTCAATGAGATCCGCACGTTCAGGCAGTGAATGCTCACGAATCCCGGGGCTCTTGGCGAGATCCTCTGGGAAGATGGTGCAAAAGGGAAACAGGAACATCCAAAATTATTCATATTTATCATGTGTATCATAGGATCATGCCTGCAGTAAAGCGGATACCGGTAGCCGAACCGGTCTGGAGGGAGCTTTCTGAGATGCGATCTGCGGGGCAAACCTACACGGAGCTTTTAGAAGAGATGATGGAGGCTCGGAAAAAGGAGCGCCTTGTTTCAGATATGAAGCGGATCGAGGAAGAAGGGACGTTTGTTTCACTCTCGGAGATCAACGATTGACGTTTCACCTTCTCATCGAACAGGAACAGGTCGATAAGATCAATAGCTTTGATGAGAAAAGCCGGAGAATCACGAAGGAAAAGCTCGGATCGCTCAAGGAGAATCCTTATCCGGGGAAACGGGGGGATAAAGAAAAATTATGCCTGAAGGATGGATTTGTCCTGTACAGGTTGCACATCGGGAGGACGTGGACCGCATTTTACCGGATTTATGATGAGGATCAAACGGTTAAGATCCTCGATGTTATGCCCATTGAACAGGCTCATAAGAACTATGGGCATTTCAGATCATTTTCTGAATAAACGTTTTAAGGAAATTGCTGCCAACACCGCGGTTCCCGTCACCGTACCGGCAGGAGTGTGCGTAGTTTTTCAGGTTAATCGCACCTTTTTTGCGTTGCACATTTTTGGCGAATCTCGTATCAGGAGATATTTGCAATCGCTCTCATTTTAAAACAGAAAATCGTTGAGACTTCGATGATTGCAAGCCGCCGGGGGGAGTTGGCACTTTCACGGTGCGAGTCCTATTGTTTCATTACAGTGCCCGATCCTGATAAGAATGGATGACTGAAGCAACAGCCCCTCGTGAATTTTATCCAGGCATTCCACGATACAATGGTGAGAAGTCTTTCACCAAATCCCTTGCGGCCGGAATTCTTGTCCAGGATGATGTGGATCTGATACGTGAATTTGTTCATGAACGCCAGGCGCAGCGGCATATTTCCGACGGACGGGTTAACAAAACAATATTCACCTTGGTTAACTGGCGTCGGTTTATTCCCCGACCGTACCGGGAAGCCAGCATCGCCGATATCTATTCTGGTGTTTCCGGACTGAAGACCGGAAAGAGCACCAAAGATCGGCCTTTCAAACAGAACACCGTTCACGACTACATCAGGATTCTCAAACCCTTCATCCTGTGGCTCATTGAGAATGGTTACTCATCTATTCCGGAAAAGAAGGTCCGGGGAATCATGGCTCCCGCTGTAGATCAACAGACTACAAAACCTGATGAGATCCTTAGCTTGGAAGAGATCGAGCAGTTGATTCAAGCCTGCATGAATCCCCGGGACCGTGCCTTCATCACGGTGATGTATGAATCCGGGGCTAGAATCGGGGAAGTATCCCGGCTCACATGGCGGGACGTAATATTCGATCAGTACGGTGTCAAAGTTTACATCGACGATCAGAAAACGAACAAGCGGCGATATTCTCGCCTCACAATGTCCCGTCAGTACCTTGCAGCTTGGAAGGCAGATTATCACCCAGGGGAGGTTCTACCTGATGCCCGTGTGTTCACTACGTTCAAAGGCCGGGCGCTCGATTATGTCCAATCCGGTCGAATCATTCAGCGGCTGGTCGAGCGTACCGGGATGAAGAAGCGGGTCCATCCTCACCTTTTCCGGAAGAGCCGCATCACGCACATGATCGCGCAAAACTACCAGGAGAGCGTGATCAAGGAATCACTATGGGGGAACATCAACACCGGGATGTTCCGGACGTACGTTTGCTTAGCTGAGAAGGATATCGACGCGGAATTCCTTGAGCGGGCTGGGATAGCGGTGAAGATGGAAGAGAACAAGACGCTCCGGCCTCGGCCGTGTCCGGAGTGTCATGCGATCAACGCACCTGGTGCACGGTTCTGCCCTCAGTGCGGATTCTCGTTAACGGGTGAAGCAGCTGATGAGGTTCACGAACTCGAGCAGCGGGTCCTTACGGACCGCGAGGTCCTCCGCGAGATTATTCGGGAAGAGGTTGCAAAAGCGAGAGGTTGATTTTATTGTTTGATTGATTGAGCAATCATCGCTAGGATATAAAATAAAATCCAGGTTAAGTAAAGTCCAATAATAGGAATTGTAATTAAAGATACAATATTTCTTTTCCAGTATGACGGGGTTACTTTGTAACCTTCAGATCGAAGATGGTCAATAATAGATTGTTGATCATCCATTCGCAAATCCTGATGGCAAGACTGACAGGTACAATAAAATGGCCAACTAGTCCAATACCAAAAAAGAATTGATACCATTGAAAATTGTACCTCTCGTGATATGCCTGCGGACGTTAGACCGCAATCGGGACATTCAATTTCAATAGTACCATAATGTTCGATAGATCTTTTGTGATACCAAAACATAACTCGAATATATTCATGGCGATTACATGAATCATTCGATTTACTTTTTCAATAAAAATATATTCTCTTACTTTCACCCCCCACATCAGTTAGGGGTTTAACTCAAACACCCGTTTTTATTTTTGGGTGAGTATGATTTGTATAACAATGACTTTGATGAAACCGAACACCCCGTTATTGATGAAGAAATTTTCACAGAATACTGCGAACAGGACCCGATTAAATCTAAAATTGCCCGTGCACTTGTAAAAGAAGGAAAAATCACTTTGAAGAATTTGCGATCTCCTCAGCAATCATCAGGATCTTCTTGTACCGGTCATCATTCATGATGATTGTATCCAGAAGGACCTTTACTTTCTCTTTTTCTTGTGCAACATCGCTCAACGGCTCCCCACAAACTGAACAATAATTCGATTTTCTGTCGTTCAGGGTCTTGCACTTAGTGCAGGTGAGGGCAGTGACATAGAACTCGCACGCCTGAATAATTTCCTTCGTTCTATCTGTTCGGTGCTGCCATTTTAATTCATCCAGGTTCTCGACTAATTTGGGATCCATCCTTAAACTCACAAATGTATCTTGAGAATCCTTTTTTGTAGATCTCGCTCTGGGTGTTACCATAACACCAGTGTAATACCGAAAAGATAATATGGTTTTGTTACGCATCTGTGTAATCATAACACAGTGGTGTGACAAAATGACAGAAAATAAGCCGGATGAAGAAGTCCTCGAAACCCTCACGGTAAAAGTTACCCCGGGAATCATGCAACGACTAAATTCCGTATGGCGGGAGCGGCATTACCCCTCTCGATCAGAGTACGTGCGCCACGTGCTCCGGAAGGATCTGGATCTGGTGGTGGCCCCGGAATGATTCCTGTAAAATACGAGGTTCACCAGGATGCAATTGATTCTCTGGTTAAAAGATCCCCTGCAATGAAACCCTATATCGATGCTGCGACGAGGTTGGGAAAGATTAGAATTATTGCTGAGAGTCGCCTTACCGCAGAGGTGACCTGATGATGCTCTCCCCCCACGCAGTTCCGCCAAGAACGAATGGAGGGACTACCTCAGCTGAGTACCAGGGAAAGAAACGTTCCCCTGGGTTCCGGGCGGAGGTCCGGGCCGGTCTTCAGCGGGATTTTTCCCGTATTTTCGAGGTGGCCTGATGAAAGAATACGTCCTGGTCGATCTCTCTCTTAATGAAATCACGTCCGAGTGGGATTATTTTTATGATGCCGTTACGGAGATGGGGGCCCTATCGTCGGAGAATAGTCATGAATACAGGATAGTAAAAGGAAGGCGGTCCTGATGACCGTCTTGATCCGTTGTGCTGATGGATCCAACTACAGCACCCAAGCCCCGGTCCGTGTGATCCCCAGAGAGGGATTCTCGATTATCCAGGTATACGATCACGGGGTTTGGGAAGAGCAATTTACAACCCCGTTTGCGGTGGAAGTTGAGGTGAGACCGTGACCGGTCCCGCACTGGTAATCTGCCCTGAATGCGGTGAAGAGATCGGGCGGGAGCGCCTGTACGGTCTTGGAAAACTGTATTTATTGCCCCTCCCGAAGACCTGCCCGGTTTGTGATGCGGCACTGGTCCCGCAGGTCCGTCATGTGGACTCGCACCAGGTTAAACTTCCCGTGGTGGCGTGATGGACATCAGAATTGCGACGGTCAATGAGCTCTTAGATGAGCTTCACAAAAGATCACATTCATATTCTGAAGGCGACGGTCCATCTCTCTGTCATCTTCAATTACAATCGCCGGAATCGGAGTTTAGTGTTGATCTTGAAGGATCTGGTTTTCACAACGGCATGGCGGGTAAAGGACCCGTCCGTATTCTGGTGGTGAGACCCTGAGGGTCCCCGGCAAAGTCCTTGAGATCCCGCCCGGCCGGAGCGGATGCACCCGGGATTGGTGCATGCACGATCTCACAAACGCAGATGGGTCCCAATGCCGGTGTCTGAAAGGGCATCCTGAGTATCCACACCTGTATCTTTGTCCAGGCTTCGAGCATGATCCCCGGGCTTTTAGTGATCCCGCGTCAGTCGCGGGTGAAAGAGTGGTATCGATGATGAACACTAAAAAAAATGTCAAGGTATAAAATGACAAACATAACTACAGCCTCAAAAGGCAAAAATGTATCGGAACCGAAGAAAGAAAACAGCGTTGCCTCCCCCCACGCAATTCCGCCAAGAACGAACGGAGAGAAGGCAACAGCTTCTGAGTGCCGGGGAAAGAAAAAAGTATGCACCTGCCCGGGATCCCGTGACGACACCAGCGTTGCGGTTTGCCAGGAAGATAAAAAATACCTGGTTGATCTCGCGGCCGAAACCTCACAGAGAACCGGTCGGCAGGTAACCGTGAAAGAAACGCTCGCGGAGATCATCAACAATAACCGGGAGCGTGCAGAAGAATGACCGACAAGACCAACGTGATCACGGTCTCAGATGAGGACCTCACCTGGATCAACCAGAACGTCCCCGGAAGGTCAAAACGAGAACGCCTGGTAAACATCCTCCTCTACTACAAGACCAATGGCGGTCCGCGCCTTACCGACTCCGCGACCACGGCCGCGCCCGGAGGCACAGCATGACCCTCGCCCCCGAGGCCCGGAAATCAATTCCCCTGGATGAAGCTCTGGGATCCAAAATGGAAGAAGACCGACACTCCCTCCAGCCCGGTATTGATGCGTTCTATATCACGGACGTATTCATCTCCACTGAAACCCGGTACAACAAGGATCCCAAAACCGGAGAAGGGAAACTCGCAAAGATCAATGGAGTCAAGGACCCGAACCAGATCGGCCTTGGCAATGTTGTCAAGTACCGGACAGCAGCTGCGGCAATGGTGGACCAGATTGAGAAACTTGCAGCCAGGAACGCAGCCAGTAACGGTCATTTCCGGTTACCGGTAGGTCCGGTAACTGTGGTCAACCATCTGAGCGAGAACCCCGGAAATAACGGAGAGCAGGTCTTCTATTACAAGATCGTGCCGGCTGCGTAAGCGAAACTAACCCCCTCGTTTCGCTTTGCACGCTTCCCGCGCCATGACTTCTCCTCCCGTACCCCCGGGGACCACGCTTTCCCCCTCTTTTTTAGAGCGAGAGCTCTGTAACTACAACTCAGACTCCTCTGCTTCGTGCTCCCCCGCAACTAAGAACCCCCTGCCCGTGGCGGGGGTTCGACTTGTGGGGGTTGGGGGGCGTCCCAATCATGAATCGCAAGAAACACAGGATCTCGGATCTCGTGTAGCTTGCAAAACAAAAAATTTTACCTTTTACCTGGATGGCTCTGTACGGGAGAATACCGAAGCCGGCCCGGGCACTATATCCGGGTATCCTGCTAATGGTTCAATTGCCACAGTCACGTCTGAACGGAAACCCCAGAATGAGCGTATTTTTTTACCGGACGTCATGCGGTTGTACCCGCCCGAAGAGACCGGTACCGGGCGGATAAAGTATCACA
This sequence comes from Methanoregula sp. UBA276, assembly GCA_002508495.1. Classification (GTDB taxonomy): domain Archaea; phylum Halobacteriota; class Methanomicrobia; order Methanomicrobiales; family Methanospirillaceae; genus Methanoregula. Next base: position 30,814 of record DANA01000036.1, on the reverse strand, counting down.
TTCAGCGCGACGGGTCCCGTGTGTCATTCTGTGGGACTCTTCGACCGGATGAAAATGGGAACGTGGCTGCGTGCAGCAACCAGCCTTACGCACATCAGATTATCGGCATACCAAATTCATGCAAGCGGCGCGGGTGTCCGGAATGTTCTCCGGATTGGTCTCAGAAAGGGGCTAAACGGGTCCAGCAAACGGTTAATGGGTATATTCTGGCAACAATACCAGAACCTATTATCGATGTCCTCCGGAAGGCATTAGTTGGTCTTTCTGGAACCGAATCCCCGGATGAATGGAAAGAGATTGATCAAATTCAAGATATTTTAGATCAGGCATACCAATACTTGTCCCGGCATATCGTAATATCGCCTCCTCGTCAGGTTGTAGCAGCAATAGTCGAGAGGACAGAGAAGGATTTAGAGAAACGAGGAATTGACCTGGAAAAAGATCATATTCGATATCGAAACGAATTTCATCTAATTTATATGAAAAAATACCGGCGTAAACTGGATCTGATTGCACGGGCTGCCGGGTTATACGCCTATATCGATGTGGACCATAACATACGCTTAAAAAAAGACCGTGAAGCGGATAATGTGGATCGAACCCACGATAAAAACCGGTACCGGAATATCCTCATTAACTCTCGATGGCGTCATCGGGTTATTTTTTCACCACATAGTCATCTGATGGCTTGGGGATATTTGCCTCCCGTTGAGGAATTCTATGAAAAAACCGGAGGATGGATCTACAAAAATTTAGGTGTCGTAACCTCCGTTGCCGGTTTAATGGATTATCTCTTGTCTCATGCTCCGGATATCCAGGGCATGCACGGATACCGTCCTTGTGGAGACCTCAAAAAATACCGGGTTCAGGGAGAAATTAAAATCCCCCTTTTCCGGAAGTGTCTGGAATGTCTGGAAGAAGGCAAAGCTGCAAAAGATGCGGGAATGGTTCTTGCAAAATTACAATCCGTGGAGTATCAATGTGACGACCGAAGACAAAACAAACTTATCTCGTGGGAATTTAAGGGCGGATTATCTCAAAAACCGTACAGGACTACCGTGATTATTCCGATATATGAGCGAAAACCCCCTGATAAATTGAAACCAGGCACTGCGGCCGCAGATCCCCCGCCCCGGATTGCGCCCTGGATAAGCGATGAAGAAAAAGAACGGAAACTGAAAGAATGGAAATTTCTCAGGAATGAGCGGGAGCGGATTCGGAAAGCTACCCTCTGGGTATCCTATGTTCAATGGGAGAAACTGCCATTGGAAGAGCGACAGCGGTTTAAATGGCGGAAATATTTTAGCCCGGAAGAATATGCAGCTGCTGGACCGGATTGGCATGTGAAAATGTTTGAGTGGTCGTGACCTTCATGAATAACTCAAAGACTGGTATTATTGTCAGAGTTCGGGACAAAGACCCCCGTGTGATTCAGGCACTATCCCGTGTCCGGACGTTGTATGACCTGTGCGAGATGATCAAGGGTAAAACCATCATCACGCAACGGTTTTTTGAAAGCGCAGAAATTGAGGTTTTCGGATGAGATGCAGGGACTGGATCGCGGATCAGGGCCGTCGGAGGCATGGCCGGTTTATTTTTTACCGGCGGGTCCATTGCGCTCTCCTTCGAAATGGTGGTATGTATCACTTTTCGGTGTACCGGCACCGGCGAGATTCCATCATCAGCGAGATGGAGATCAGCGCACAGGAGATAGAAAACCGGTTCGGCCTCTCACGGGTCAGGCAGAAAGCGATCCCCTGGATAACAATCTTTGGAGAAAAAAAGGGAATTACTGGGGTGCCGGGAAGTTCGTAACCTTCCCGAGCCGGACGGCCTCGGCATCCTTGACCGTCACAATCAGGGACCGCCCTGCCTCGTTATTGATCGAGCAGATCAGGCCGTCCCGGGAAGTTGCGGTCAATGCCGGATAGAACTCCCGGGCGTAGTAGGGGGAAGGTTCCCCGGCAACAAGCGTACCGGCCTGCCGGTACTCGTAGGTGTGGCGGAGCTGTGCAACTCCGTTTTTGAAGACGAACTCCTCACAAGGGGTCCCGTCTTTCCAGTCAATTACACCTTTCACGACCTGATGAGGGCCGGCAGCGGGATCGGCAACTACGAACACTTCGACCGGTAACGGGCTTACCCCCTGGATGATTGCCGGGTAAAATTTTACGGCGATCTTATCGACCGTATCGACTCCATCGCCCGAGAGTATATAATGGTGATCGCCAGTTGCACCGACCCCGGGAGAATTGACGGGGGCGGAAACGGCAGCCACCGGAGCAGCCACAGCGACAGGCACAGCGGCAACCGGCACCTTCGGGAGAAACGGGGCAAACCCCGAGATATTAACCTTTACAGCGGTGCGGACAACAATCTTGATGCCCTTCTCGACAATTACAACAAGCGCGGAATATGCAAGGATCTGCACCTCAACCGCATCGGCACTTATCGGGGATCCCGTGACGTAGAACAGGACCGCGATCCCGCCTCCTACAATCAGGGTGCTCGCGAACTTTACCAGGTCGAACGATTCTGGGGAGCTCCCGGTCTGCTTCGACACAAACAGATATGACGCAACGAAGACCGCCGCGACAATCGGATAAATCAAGCTGATCAGTTCAGACATTTCAAAAAACCTCGGTTTTGAGAGAGATAGCCGGACTCCGCCGGCATGATCCGTCATTGCCGGAGGGAAGGAATAAACACGAAAAATCAGCGGATTTACCCGAATAAATCCGCATATTTTGCAGGTTTATCAGCACCCCGCGCCCTCATTTCACTGATAAAACATGACAGAACCTGAAAAAACAGCAGAAAAACAGCCCGATCAGGCTGATCCGCAAAAGGTGACTGATGATCAGCGTCGCATACTGGTCTGTCTCAATTGCGGTCGCATGTGGGAAGCCAAACCCGGAACCCTCCGGCCGCAATGTTACGAGTGTAAACGGCAACGTGTCCGATCAGCAACAGCAGAAGAGATCGCACAGTTCGATCAGGGTGTAACAAAAATTTCCCTGATTCCCCCCGCTGATTCCGGAACGAAACCAGCGGAACCCGATCAGCAAAAAGCAGAGAAAACGCAGGAAATCCGATCAGATCAGGCTGATCAGAGTATCGATCAGCAGATTGATCCGCTAAAACTCGTTGATCCTGTGCGGATTCCCAAGAAAAAAAGCGTTGCTGCTCCCGAACCATCGCCGATGTTACCGGCGTTGCTGCTCCTCGTGATTCTCGGAGTAATCGCGGCCTTGTATTTCCTCTTTGCACAGCATCAGGAGATCCCCCTGGAATACCCGATTGAAGAACCGGCTCCCGCGCCGATCAGGTTTGCCGGTGCAGCTCTCCCGGGGATGTGATGCCGATGTTCGGAATACCCGATATATCCCAGCTGTCCCGCGTTTGTGCGACCGTTGACCGGCTCCTGGATCGAATCCCGCAGGAAGACATGATCGCAAGATACCGCAGCCCCGAAGGACTCCGGATCAGGGTCGTAATTGAGGAAACCGAAATTATCGCCCAAATACGAGAGAGGAAACCGGAAAAAGAACTGGAACCAAGCCCGGATCGGGGTGATCGATAATGACCGGGGATGATTTTGACTCCCTGAAAGACCTTACCGAGTTCGTCACCATTGATGGAGGCGCACCCCCCGCCCCCGCAACCGGTAAGACGACCACGGATAAACCCGCAAAGGCCGGAGAGACCGCGCCGGCACTCGTACCGGAACAGACAGACCACCCCGGGATCGCGCTGCTCGATATCGCCATTGAAGAGAGCGTAAGGTTCTGTGAAAAAGAGCATTTCCCCCCGCCGAATCTTTCACTGTGGCAAAACTTCAGCCGGGGTTTCCTCAATAAATCGCTCTGGCACTACTTCCCGACCGGTGCCGAACCTGACAGCCCGGCGATCTGTGCACTTATCGGGATCGCTGGTCTCGCAGTCTGCTATACTCCCGTAATAATCGCGTTCTATGAGCAGAAACAGCGGCAGAAAAAGGACGATGAGACAAAACAGATCGCAGAGCACAACCGGAAAAACATTGAGATGAAACAGGCCCGGCAGCGTGCCGGCCTCGACCCGATGACCGGTAAACCTCTTCCTGCCTCTCCGATACCGGAACCCCCCGCCCCGGCTCCTGTCCCCCTCGTAGAGACTGCCCTGTTTGTGCCGGATTGGGTAACAACCAACGCCCAGCCGGTACCGGTGATCAAGCGCTTAATAGAATCAGAACCCCCGGCGCCAGGAATGGGTTAAACCTCTTTTTTGCCATGCAAGACCCCGATATCCTGTTAAACGAACATCAGATGGTAGCCGCTCCGACCGGCGGCGGAAAATCATTCCTGGTCGGCGCAATGGTCGAACAGCTCTACCAGGGCAAAAAACCCTTTCTCGTCCTCGACACAAAAAACCAGAATCACGCCGGCCTCCTGAAACTGAAAAAAACCCAGCTGCTCCGCATCGACCCCGGGAAAAAATACAATTTCCGCCGCGCCCTCAATGCAAAATACCTGATCGTTGTCCCGAGCCCGAAGATCAGAACCCCCGAGCTCATCGAACAGTACCGGTTACTACTCGAAGCCCTCTATGATGCAAAAATCCCCCGTTCGATCATCATCGAAGAAGCCCACCTATACAACCCGAACGGCAACACCGCAGATCCGCTTTTGGAACTCATCGCCCGGGAAGGCCGGGGATATCAGCAAAACATGTTTTTTGTTGATCAGCGTCTTCAGCAGTTTCCAAAGATCCTCTGGTCCCAATGCAAATTCTCATGGGTTCTGAAAATGCTGATCCCGCACGATATCCGGTACGTGGAATGCATCATCCCCAATTTCCCCGATATTAACGCCGATTTGAAAGAACACGACGTAATAAAATACAATCACAAAACGAATCAGCACACGCTGATCAGGGCTGATCAGGTCACCCGAATAACGCCGCATTTAGGCTAAATCCGCTTTTTTTTCAGGTTTTTAAGGCCGGTTTCCAAACGGGAACCCGGTGAAAAACACCCATGGAACTTGTCGATAATGCACTTGGATTTGTCAACGAGAACAAGACTACCATCGCCATCGCGATTGCCGTTTCTGTCGTCGTTCTCGCTGTCTGGCTCTACACACGTAAGTAAGCCCCGCACCGTTCGCAGACCTACACACACCAAAGGAAAGAAACCATGTATTCAAAGAAAAGAACCCTCATGGATAAATTCACCCTTTCCAACAAGAAAACCGATCTGCCGCGTGACGCGGTCATTGATCGGATCTTCGTGAATTTCTCCGGCGTTGTTCACAACGTCAACAGCACAACCGACAGCGTACTGACCATGTCGGATCTCCTGAATCAGATAACCGACATGAGGATCGTATCTGACGGGAACACCGTACATTACAGCGTTAAAGCGCTGGATATCGCGGTCCTGAACTACTACGATTCACAGGGTAAGACCGTGAACCCCGATGCAGCCTTCACCGCAGTGAAAGCCGCAGATACCCCGTTTGCCTTCATGGTGATCTTTGACCAGGGCGATATCATGGCACTCTCAAAGGAGTCCCTTGAGTTCTCGATCAACGTCAACCCGACGGTAAACGCTGACTGCGCGATTACCAGCCTCACCGGTACCATCTCCCTTGAAGAGAATGTGTATTCTACCGAGGAATTCCAGGCGAAGTACGGCGCGGATCTCTCTCTCGCAGCCGAGCCCAAGATCGTAGCTCTCGAAAAGGCGTTCAATGTCTCTGAAGAGCTCGCAGAGTTTTTCGAGATCCCAACCGGTACGCTTAACCGGCGTGCGGTCCTCACCTCATTCAGCACCGCAGGCGTAAGGGGTGGCAGCAACCCAGGAAAGATCGGGATCATCGTCACCACTCCGGACCGGCGCGAAATCTACACGCTGGAATATGAGAGCATGAAGGAAATCAACCGCCGCTCATATCTCTGTGCCCCACTCACCGGCGTTGTCCTCATCGATTACGGGACCGAGATCACAAATGATATCTTCGGGTTGCGTGGCTGGAAATTCCAGAAAGGCGACTATCAGATCGCAGCCAAGGCCGCAACTGCCGGTAAAATCAGGTACCTGAGCTGTGAATACGTGGTGAATACCCGCGTGTTTGAGATAGCCCGGGCAGTCCTCGAAGGCACCCCCTCATAAATCCCCCGGTGAGGACGTGCCAAAATGGGATTGTTCGACGGGATCGCCAGCGCGATCAGCGGCGCAGTTGGAGGTATCACAGGTGCCGTAAGCGGAGCTGTAAAAACCGCAGCATCCGCCTACTCTGTAGCCTCCCGCGCCGTGGGATCGTTTTTCGCTCCCACCCTTTCCCACATTTCTAACGCCGCCTCTTCAGTCAAAATACCCTCTTTTGGGTTCCCGGCAGGCTTTCAGGCTCCCAACCTCGGAAGCCTGACAAGCGCCGGGATCTCTGCCGTTCAGGAAGCCGCCGCAAGTGCTGCCCGGGTAGCTAACGATCCAACCAAGATCGCCCGGGATGCAGCACAAACAGCGGGATACTCTGCCGCAAAGACTGCCTACGAGATTAACAAGGCTTACCGGATAGCCAACGGCTTACCGGTTGAAGTGTTTCAGCCGGCAGTCATTCAAACCGCGAAAGCAGCGGCAAACGTGATCGCCGCGCCGGTCATTTCTGCAAAGCAGGCCGTAACATCGTTTAAACCGCCCTCGTTTTCCTTCCCGGATGCCGGTAAGGTAGCCGCAGAGATTGCAAAAGCAACAACCGCAGCACCTGCCGCCGCAGTCAAGGCAGCGAGTGATACAGGATCGACCATCACAAGGAGCGTAGCAGCAGCCCCGGCTGCAACAACCGCAGCAGCCGCGCCGGTTCTTGCTCTTGCCCAAAACATCCCAACATTCAGCCTAAACACCGGCCCTGGATCGTTCATCTCACCAAGCCCGAAAAACGGCAACGTGATCGATCAGATTGTCGGAACCCGCGATCTGTCGTATCAAACCGGCGGGGAGACATTCGCCCGGGGATGGGAAAGCGGAGATGCAGGAACAGCCGCAGCCGGTGCCGGGCTCTATGGAGCAACCACAGCGATAGACATGTTAGCCCCGCTCGATGCCATGAACGTAGGAAATAAGGTCGCTACGGGCAGGATCAACGAGATCAGCGGCGATGAATGGCTGTATGGCGGGATCGATCTTGGACTTATGGCGCTTGGAGCCATGACCGGCGGGACCGGGTACGTAGCCGGCAAAACTGCCATGAAAGCAGGGAAGATCGCAACCGCAGCGGCGAAAGCGTCCGAAGTGGGAAAAGGGATCGCAAAAGGAGCAAAAGAAACCGCCGCCCCGGTAGCTCTCGCAGCACTCGGAGCGGTAGGAGGTAACAAAGCAATGATTAAATTTGGAAAGTTTACCAAGCCCTCCATCAAGGCAACGGGCAACGCTGCACAAGTGGCCGCGAAACAGGCCGCAGCAGTAAAGACCGTTACCGCTGCAAAGAAGTTTGGTATAAATCAGGCATCGTCAGCCGAATATATCAAAGCACTTCAAAAGCGGGAATTAGCCTTTAAACAGGCTGCAAATCAAGCGGAGGCAAACAAGGCCAGAGCTCAGATCATCGCAGAACAAAAACGAATGGCGGATCTTGCAGCCGCACAGAAAAAAGTCGTACAGCAACAGGCCGCAGCAGCACAGAAAAACCGGTTCACCCATGCGCAGGATCTCCTTAATCAGAAAGCCACAGCCAGGACAGCAGGTAAAACCTACACCCCTCCCGCGAAGGTTGCGGAGAGTGTCGGAACCACGAAAGCAGCGAACACCGCCCCCAGCTCGATCAAAACCCTTGAATCTGCCGAAGCAACCGCAAAGGCAGAGAAGGCAGCGATTGAATCAACCACTGAAAATGCAACGAAACGTACCGCCCGTGATTATCTCAATGCAGGGATGTTAGTTGCAACGGGAGGTATGATCAGCTACGGCCTCTCCTCCTATCTTGGAGGTAAGAACGACCCCGGGACCGTCACTCCAACCCCCGACCCGAGCTTAACACCGGTCGATCCGAACCTCCCGACATACCCGACGATTAATCCGCTGTCTCCCTACACCGACCCGCTCACCGGTCAGGTTGACCCGTCATACTGGGACACCCTCAACGACCAGATCGACCAGATCGACGCGGCAGAAGCAGCCGGCACAATCACCCCGGAACAGGCCGACGCCATGCGGGACCAGATCGCAGAACAGATCGATTCAAGCGGCGGGTACTTCGATGCAGCTTTCGGAGAGGGCACACCTTACGAAGCAATCGAAAACGCCGCACAGGATGCAACCCGGGCAATCCCCGGGGATCCGCTCGAATGGTTCCGGCAGAACGGCCTCGCCGCGCCGGCGATGGGAGGCGCGATCATCCTTGTGTGTTTCGTTGTCTGGTGGCTCTACAAGCGCCTGGTAAAAGGCAAGCACAGCACCAAGCACCGGCACAGCCCCAGGGCAAGCACTCCCGCACAGGGTAAGCAGGTCGTGGTAATGTGAAAGCAGCCGCCCCTATCGTAAAAGCAACGAGAGAGGGCGCGGAAGGCGGGATCACCGCGATCCGCCAGTTTTTCAGGGGTACCGGGAATGCTGCAAACGCAGCAAAACCCGCAACCTCTGAAGCGATGGCAGCACAGACCCGTAACAAACTGATCCTTGCCGGGGGTGTTCCCCTTGTCGCCGGTGTCGGAATCGGAGCCGGTACCTATGCAGGTTTAACCGGCGTTTCCGGCGGGATCAAACAGGTTGCGAGCGGAGGCCGGCAGGGAATCACCCAGCTGGGGATCGGGCTTGTCGTGGTCCTGATCCTGATCGTGGTCCTCGTTTGGGCTTACGGTAAAATCAGGTGATCGGTATGGACGATCTTTATTTTTTTGGTGCGATCCTCGGTCAGTATGTCCTTTTAATCGCAATTTATCGGGACATTTCCAGCGCCAAAGAAGCGATTGACACCTTAAAAAAATGGAAAGATGACGCCGCCGGGCAGCTCCACCAATTAGAGCTCGAACACGCGATCAACCACGGCAGGACGGGATCGAAATGACCCCCGAAAATGCCGGGCTCGCTGTCACATTGCAGCAACATGCAGAGGCAGCGGAACAGGCCAGGACCGCCCGAAGAAAGGCAACCTCCCTGTTACTCCTTGCCATGATCGCCGCGTCCCTTTGGATCTTGTATTCCATCATCACACGGAGGAAAAAGTAAATGCCAAAAGACACACCGCCCCCGCAGCCCTCGGATGGGCTCCCAACAACGGCACAGACCGCCGCGCTGATGGGGCAACTTATGAAACAGTCAGTAACCGATCAAAAACTCCTGTCTCTGATCGTCAATGAGCTGATAACACTCCCGATCAACGACAAGACGATCCGGCAGACCTGGGATAATTTCCCTGTCACCAAGCGCGAGCCGGTTTTCACAAACAACGTGATGATCAACCGCGCCGGTATGGTGAGAGTATCCCTGTCTGTGTCCCGCGCTGTAAAAGTGATCTCCCACATCAACAACAACGGAGCGTATCTCAATCAGAGTAACGAGATTGCCGCAGAATGTCTCTATGTTTTCGATATCCCGCTAAACCCCAACGATGCCTTAAACCTCGCCCTGGAATTTGACGATGCAGATATCAAGACGGCAACGATCAAAATGATCCGCCTACAGGAGATCCGATAAATGGCGGGCGGCGCTGATGGAATCGTACCCCCGCAGGGATACAGCGACGGAGCGCAGAAAGTAAAATACTTTTATGGCCTGCCCTTCTCGATGCCGACCGGAGGCGCCGGTATTAAAATTGCGGTAATTGTCCGGCCGCCGTTAAACCCGGTTGTTAAATCAGCCGGGGCAAGCCGCGCCGCCATAATCGCCGGGGATCTCATCCCGACCGTTCGCCCCCCAACCGTCAACCCCCAAGATCACCGCCCAAAAAATGGAGCGGGATCGCGGGTGATCTACTCCACCCCCGCCACTACTCCCAAGAGCGGCAGCGGATCACGGGCGTTCATCATCCCAATTCCCGTGATCGTGGTAAAATCTGGCGGCGGATCGACAGCAGGTAATCAAGGTCTTTAAAATGGAAGTAACCCCCCCACTCAAATCACCGCAGAACGAACCCGCAGGCCCGGCCAACGGCAGCGGGATCGATCTGTTTGTCACCGTCCGAGATAAGGACGGCCGTATAGTATCCGAACTTTGCAAGGAAGGCGATCTTTATCTTTACAATTTTGTTGTAATAATTGCCGGGATCCTAAAATCGGCACTCTGTCACTCCCCCGTTAAACCGTATTATGTAATCGGGCGTGATGGTGTGCAGATTCAAGCATCAACGCCCGTGTTTTGCTCACAGACCCAATATACTAACGGATCCTCATCCCACTACCTGATCCAAAATTGGGCGAATCAGGGAAAAATCGTGGTGGGAAGTGCATCAACGCCCCCGCAGACATGGGATTTTGATTTAGGGCTCCCGATAAAGGAAATACCCGGACTGCTCCCAACTATCGAAACTTCAGGGAATACCCTTCGGGTGTGTATGGCCGGCACGGCACTTTTTGACGTTGAAACTGTCCTTTGTGAAACCGGGTTAAGTTTAACGCCCCCGTGGTGGTGTCCTAACCAAACAGCCCAGCCCGCCCCTACGCCGGTCCTTATTACCCGCGACACCTTCCCGGCCCAAACCGTCCCCGCAGGCGGGACAGCCACGATCCGCTTTGAGTTATGGTTTAATGCAATGCCCCCCACGACGTAAGGAGATCAAAAAATGAAACACTTAACCCCTGTAACCGTCCGGCTGATCGTCCGAACCTATGACGCCGCCGGCCGTCAACTCACTGAAGAATGTAAGGACAACGACATTTTCCTTTATAATTGGGCGACCCTGATTGCCAACTGGATTAAGGCCGCGTTTTGTGCATCGCTAACCGGAACGTATCCGTGGAAAAACCTTGAGGGCGTGGACAAAACCACCCAACAGGGGGAATTTTCCGGGAGTTGCCGTACCGGAGACGGTGCAGTATCAGCGGATATTAGGGACACCGGGTTTGTACAGGTAGGAAGCGACCCAACCCCGCCGCAGATATCGGATTACAAACTCGGTACATTTATTGCAGAAGCCACGCCGACACCCCCCGCGATCTATGTTGTCGGCCAAGTGATCAAGATCGTATTTACAACGACCTTTGCCATGGCGCAGGAAACCACAATCGCAGAAACCGGGATCCGGATGTGTGGATGTATCTCCCGAGATCTTACAGCCGCCGGAAAATTTCTGATCACCCGCGACACGTTCACGCCGGCGACCGTCCCGGCGAACGGAACGGTGAGTGTCCAGCATGAGCTCTGGTTCAATGGAACCCCGTGAGGTTTTCCCGTGGTATCATCAATGATCACCAAAATTGCCGTATCTGTCGGATTGCTGGCGCTGATCTTCGTGATCACGGTCTATATCCTGTTTGCACATCCGATCAAGCCCCCGAACATCCCCGCGCAGTATGCGCAGGCAAGCCCATACGCAGCAAAAGAAGGTGATTAACACGGGAGCAAAACGCCGACACGCGGCAAAACCGAAGGCCGGCAGCAACCCAGGAAAACGGGTATATGTTCACTCCTACAAGGTTGCGGGGCACACTCGCAAACAGCCACGCAAGAAATAGTATCAACTATATAAAGTCTTTTTTTGAGAGTTGAACATTTTTGTTTAATCTCTTCCCCGGAGAGATTGTTTTGAAAATAGCGAGGCTTTGCACCTTTGATGAATTGAAGCCGCCGGGGGGAATTGAACCCCCGACCTGCTGATTACGAATCAGCCGCTATGCCGCTAAGCCACGGCGGCCCGGTACCTCATACTATCGGTTGTGAGCGTTAATAAACCTAATGAAGGGGAGCGCGGGGGATTTCCCGCAGGGTAAAAATCTTATCCGAACCCGGAAAACACACGGCAGGGGAGTTCCCACGCCCGCACTGCCAATATGGGAACGGCCCGGCAAAAATGGCACCTGTTCTCAGGAATATCCCGAGAGCGTGGTGACATTCTCCTGTCCCTGCGCCTCTTTGGGGGCAATGGCGCCGAACTTGGACTCGTAATCGGCAACGGTCTTTCCCAGCACAGCAAGCAGGTTCTTGGCATGGGCCGGGGTGATGGAGACGATGGCCTTTGCCCGTGCCTGGTTCACCTGCGGGAGCTGGTGGAGGAACAGGAACGTAAACTCATCGTCCTTGTACGCGATCTGGATCATGTTGCTGTACACGGGGTCGAGTGCGGGCGGGATATTCACCGATATTTCCTTGCCGGTCATGGCTTGAGTGTTGCCCCTGCCGGCATATCCGTCTTTTGCATTTTTGCGAAGCACCTTGCGAATAATTCCTCCGCTGCCGGCCCGGATCAGCCCATAATCATTATCTGGGAGCAAAAGAGAGTGGATGATTAACCGGACCGCCCCGCTGTTGCAGTACCGGTGGAGTGGGCAGGATGAGCCGCCACATCTGCATTCACGGTCATTTTTACCAGCCTCCGCGGGAGAATCCCTGGCTTGAAGAGGTGGAAGTAGAGGACTCTGCATTTCCCTACCATGACTGGAACGACCGGATCACTGCTGAATGTTATGCCCCGAACGCCGCGTCACGGATCCTTGATTCTGACAAGCGGATCATCGATATTGTCAATAATTACTCCCGTATCAGTTTCAACTTCGGCCCAACGCTGCTGGCATGGCTCGAAGCGCATAAACCGGAGGTCTATTCTGCCATCCTCGAAGCTGACCGCGAGAGCCTGAAACGGTTCTCCGGCCATGGTTCAGCGCTGGCGCAGGTATACAACCATATCATCATGCCGCTTGCAACCACGCGGGACAAACACACGGAAATCCAATGGGGGATAGAGGATTTCCGCCACCGTTTCGGGCGCGAACCGGAGGGGATGTGGCTTGCCGAGACTGCGGTTGACACATCAACCCTCGAACTGCTTGCTGAAGAGGGGATCCTCTTTACCCTCCTCTCGCCCCGGCAGGCAAACCGTACCCGGAAGATTGGAACCTCCCCCTGGACTGATGTAATTCCGGGGACGCTCGACACCTCCATGCCTTACCTCTGCTACCTCCCCTCGGGGCGATCCATCGCCCTCTTCTTCTACGACGAACGTATGGCACAGGACGTTGCATTCTCCAGCCTGCTTGATAACGGGGAGGACTTTGCCAGCCGGATGCTGCAGCATTTCACCAGGAACCGGATCGAGAGCGGACTCTTAACGGTCGCCTCGGATGGTGAAACCTACGGGCACCACCACCGCTTCGGGGACATGGCGCTCTCGTATGCGCTCTGGCTTATTGAAGCCCAAAACCCGGCCCAAATCACGGTCTTCGGGGAGTACCTCGAACGATTCCCCCCGACCCACGAGGTCACCATCATCGACAACACCTCCTGGAGTTGTCCTCACGGGATCGAGCGGTGGAGAAGCAACTGTGGGTGCTGCACGCACGGGGCTGTCGTGAAAACGGCAACCCGCGTATCCGGGGGCCGGCCGGGACAAGAGCCGGATCCGGTATCTGTCCAGCGGTGCGAAATCTCGTGGAGCCAGGCATGGAGGGCACCCCTGCGGGGAGCAATGGACTGGCTCCGGGACACGCTGGTGCCCATCTATGTCGACCGGATGAACACGTATGTCACCGATCCCTGGCAGGCGCGGGACGCGTATATCCGGGTCATCCTTGACCGCTCACCGGAGAATGTTGCCGTTTTTTTCCATGAGCAGGGCTATCGCCCGCTGCCTGCACAGGACCGTGTGCAGGCACTCAAACTGCTGGAGATGGAGCGTAATACCCTCCTGATGTACACGAGCTGCGGCTGGTTCTTTGACGACATATCCGGAATTGAGCCCGTGCAGGTCATGCAGTACGCCTGCCGGGCAATGCAGCTTTTACGGGAAGTGAGCGGTCTCGACCTTGAACCTGAGTTTATCGACCGGCTCCGCAGTGCAAAGAGTAACCTTGCGGAATTCCAGGATGGCGGGGAGATCTACCGGAACTACGTGAAAACTGCTGTTGTCGATCTGTCCCGGGTAGGGTTCCATGCGGCCCTCCTCTCGCTGGTGGCGGAGTCCCCGGAGAAGATCGCTATCCCGAATTACACGCTCCGGGCCGAAGCATATGAACGATCGGCATCGGGTGACCTGCGGCTTGCCATGGGGAAGGTGTTCCTCCACTCCAACATCACCTTTGAGGAGAACACGCTGGAATTCGCGGTTGTTTACCTCGGTGGGCATAACTTCCTTGGGGGCTCATGCGAATATACGACTAAAGAATCATTCAACCGGATGAAAGATGAACTGAAACGGGCGTTTGCCTTGTCAGACATGCCGCAGCTGATCCTTGCGGTTGAACGGCATTTTGGGAGCCGGTCGTACTCGCTCTTTGACCTCTTTAAGGACGGGCAACGCAGGGTCATCTACCACATTCTCGATTCCACGCTCCACGATATCGAACAGGAATACCGGCAGATCTACCGGCAGCACTTTTCCCTCCTCAAGGTGATGCGGGAGATGGAGATCCCGGTACCAAAGGCACTTGAGGACCCGGTCTGGTATATCCTCAATGCAGACATCAAAAAAGCACTGGGCACACCGGTCATCGATACCGCAGATCTGTACATTCTTGTCCACGAGATGGTCAACGGCCGGTTCGCGCCGGATGCCGAGGTTCTTGCTTTTGCTGCAACAAAAGCCATTCGTGACCGGATGCACAAGATCTCGGAATCTGAAAATACAACTGCGCTGTTGGAGACCATCAACGCCATTTTCCATACCCTCGCGCCCCTTGAACTGAACTACGATCTGTGGGAATGCCAGAACCTGTACTTCCGGATCGGGTGCGCCCGGCATGCGGCCATGCAGGAGAAGAAGACCTGCGGCGATGAAGAGGCCTGCTGCTGGCTTGCAGCATTCGAGGAACTGGGCACAAACCTCGGGGTCCGGTGCCCGCACTGATACAACCTTTGATTTGGGCACCGTGTCCTGGTGCGATACGCGTGTTGTTCCTGCACCCCCACGGTAACAACACTAATCTCTTTATGGTTCTTACATTCCTTACAGGAGCGATATTCTGGCGCAGGATAAGAAACATGCCACGATCTCGGATCTGGTGCGGGTACATGCATGTCCGGTCCGGTTTTATTACGAGAGGAACGAGCCACTCGCTGAGTCTGACCGGTACGCGGTCTGCAAGCAGCTCTCGTACCACCTCGGGACACCGCTCGATGCTGAAGCGGTATGGAACGAAGTTAGCTCCGTAAAGCCGGGTATCGATACCGCGCTCAGGGAATACCTGGATCTCTGCGTTGCGTCATGCACCCGGCAGGAGTGGAAGGTGGCATTGGAGACCGATGTCCGGGTAGTCTCGGAAAAGCACGGCATCGCGGGGATGATCGACCGGGTCACCGGCGATGGTGCGTTCTCGGTCATCCGTGCTACCGGCGCCCTGCCGATGGGCACGTATTCTGCCGACCGGCTCCGTGTTGCAGCTCTTGCGCTCTGCCTTGAGGAGATGACCGGAAGAGATGTCGCGGGCGGCACCATCGAGCACATCCCGGACGGCATTGCCCGCTACCATGATGTGCAGCCCCGCGATCGCCGGCAGGTGCTTACCTCTCTCCACAAGTACCACGCCATCATGGACGGACGCCTGCCGGAGCCCCCGCTCAATGCACCCTGTAACCGGTGCCGGTACAAGGACCGGTGCGCGAGCAGCACGGGGAGACGGCTCTCCGAATTGCTGTAAGCAGGTGCGGTACTACAACCCTGTTGATGCTCTTTTTCATGAAACTGCAATTCCAAAAAGGGGGGGTGTCCGGCACCCCCCCACCCCCATGGCAGGGGGGGTCCCTGTAGTTTGAAAAAAAAAGTGAAGGGGGGGTTACCCGCTGACCCCCCTCCGCAAAATTGAGTAATACGCCCGTATTTGCATTGCCAGCACCATCATTTCTCATGGAGATAATGACGTGGATGAAAAAACTCCGTGCTACTCAAATCTGATCGGAGGGGGTCAGATCCGGCCGGAGGGGGGAGGGGGTGCCCGGTAACCCCCCCACCCCATCATAGGGGGGGTCCCCGTAGTTTGAAAAAAAAAGTGGAGGGGGGTATCGACCGGATTGAAGGTGCCTGCTCTGTCCCTGGTATGGTCAGTATGGGTTCTCGCTCCAGACCCGTTGCCCGGATTTATCCATTCTCCCCAAGTTCCCGTTCCTTCCCGCATACCACACACTTCCCGTGGTGCACATCGATCGTCCCCCCGCAGGACGGGCACGTCCATTGCTCCCGCTCCATCTTAACAAAAGCCCGGATTCCGTTTTTCCGGATCGCTTCAAGATTGTCGAGCATACTCATGCCATACGTTGTCCGGTACCGCTTGTCCAGCTGCTTCAGCCGCCGGCACGGGAAACTGGTGCAGGTGTGATGATACCTGCGACGGATGTCCGGGCAGCCAGAGATGGTGCAGTTGATGCTGCACAGCCGGTCCGGTGCGTAACACCCGCCGCACCGGTTCTTCTCCCGCAGGAACGCCGAGCAGATGGCGCAGTCCATACCGCAGGGGGCAATGAGCGTTGTCCTGAACGGGTTCTTTGCCATACGGTGATGTGGGTTCCGGGTATACAAAAAACTGCCCGGTCCACTTTCACCCCGCGTTCTCCCGCACCTTAAATCCCGGATATGGAAAACGTTGAGGATCGTCTCAAGAATGGACGTGATTCAAACGAATGCAATCCGAATCGAAACCGGGACGCCTGAGGGCGATGGACTGGGATTTGTTGAAGACCTCTTCTCCGGGTGGCTGGAACTAACCGGTGAGAACCGCCTCTACCTCCACTTCATCATATCGCGGGAGAAGAACGCGGGAAACACGCAGGCGCTCATCCGCTCGTGGCTTACGCGGGGATACGATGTCCGCGTGGTGATGCCGCGGCCGGTCATGCAGCATATCCTGCAGAAATTCCGGTTCGAACCCTCGTCAGAGTTTTTCCCGGACCAGTACGAAGACTACGTCGATGTCTGGCGTTCACCGGGACAACCCGGCGGGAGTTCCTGTCCTATGGGATGACAAAACCGGTATGCCCTTTCTCGAAAGGATTTCAATTACCCTTCTCAAGCAGGGTCTTTGAAACAATATACTCGCCCCGGGCTTCGCGGGTAGTCCCGACAATCAGCCATTGTTCGTTCCCGTGCTGCTCCAGCACCCCGCGGGCTTCGATGATCTCCCCGGGAAGTGCCTGCCCGCTGTAGGTATGGGTGAAGGAGAGGACTTTTTTTACGGATTCGTGCCTGACTTCGTATACGGCAGGGTTGTCGAAGGCAAGGGATGCGTCGGTAACCGTTGCCTCGATGGTTGTTTTGCCCAGAACCTCTCCTTTTCCTGCTGGTGCCGACGTGATCTCATCATAGGACCGGGTATAGAGGATGTCAAAGTAGGTCCCGTCAACCTGCCCGCGGTTGAATTTGCGTTGTTCGTGCCGGACGAACACCGTGTACGGGATCTCGGGTTTGCGTTTCTCGTACACTTTCTGCCACATGGATTCCGAGAGACCTTCTATTGTCCCGACCCGTATTCCCCGTTCAACCGTTTTCTGGGCAGAAAACCAGTGCCTGCCGTATACCACCATGTCGATATCGGAAGTCTCGTCATCGAGCTGGCAGAGGAGCGAGCCGGTGCATCCCACCGTACCCTTTGGCAGGGAAAAGAGGTCAACGAGCTTCTTTACCCGGGGATGCGTAGCGGCGATCCGCCCGATTTCGAGGTCGGGCTTGTACACTCGTTTAATATCCGTGTAGGGGATGCGGTGCAGGAGCCCGGCATACTGCGGTCTGTGGCGGGCAATGAATGCATAGGCTTCCTCAAAATCATACTTGGTATATCGCCGTCCTGACGGGTGAATACGTTTTCCGCCAGGGTCCGGGACATAGCGGAGGACGCAGCCGGCAAAAGTCTCGTTGTCGTACGTGGAAACAGCATAGAGCCAGCCATCGGCATCCTCGATAAAATCACGCAGGCGAACCGGCTCCATACGAACGTCCTACCCGTGGTTTTTCAAAAAGGCAATGATCGTATCCACCTCGGCACCCGGGCGGAGGATCGTTCCCTCCACGAGGTCAACGACCGTGCTTGCGGTACCAGGAAGGCGGCCGCCATCGATCAAAAACTCGTGGGGCACGGTGCACTGGTCCGGCGTCTGGGGGTCTCTTGCACCATGGAGGTTGGCGCTCGTTGCCGTGAGGGGGGAATCGAATGCCTCGATGAGCCTCTGGGCAGTGTCGTGGGCCGGCATGCGGATGCCGATCATCCCGGTGCCCCCGGTCAGGATCTCCGGTATACAGTTCCGGGCAGGAAGGATAACCGTGACCGGCCCGGGCAGGAATGTCTTGAGAAAACAATCTGATCCAGCGGGGACGTGGGCAACTGCTGCAAGCATGTCAAAATCGGCAACGGCAATAGAAATGGGCATCGAAACCGGGCGTTTTTTTGCCTCGTACACTCGTACGATTGCCTCATCGGAAAACGCATCGGCACCCAGGCCGTACAGGGTGTCGGTAGGATAGATCACGAGCCCGTCATGCATCAGTACGCCGACGGCTTTTTCAATAACATCCATGGCTAGAATTCACGCCCGCGGACCCGGTTGATATCGAAAACTGCCTTGCTGCTGACGTGCATCACGGCAAAGACCCCGGCCTGGATGGGGTCGGTGACCACGAGATCGGCATGCTCCGGGACAGTTCCTGCCATCCTTAAGGCGATGACCGGGATGCCGGCTTCCCTGACCCGGTCAACGGCCTTGGAGATCTCGCCCCCCATGATCGAACCGGCCAGCACGAGGATGGAAGCACGGGGGAGGCGGGTGACGGCATCAACCGCGAGGGCGAGGCTCCGTTCCCCGACAAGCGGGATCGTGTCCACCGAGATCCGCTCGCCCCTTATGTTATGCCGGTCGGCCTCGTTCACGGCACCGAGTGCCACCTGCGCGACCTGCGCCCCGCCACCGATGATGATGACCCGGCTCCCGAAGATGTGGCCAAACGGCTGGTAGCATTTCACCTCGCGGACAGAAGTAATATTCTTCAGGTCCGAGACCAGCCGGTCGTGGTCCCTGACCATGTCGCTGTCGTATTCAAAGTAGAGTTCGGCAAGACCCGTGTACGGCCCGGAGTCGAAGACTTCCTGGCTGATCATGACGATGTTGGCATCATGATCCGCCACTACGGTGGCGATGTCCCGCAGGGCACCACGGCGGTTCTCCGCGATTATCCTGATTGCCGAGCGCTCGGGTTCCTGTTCCATACAGCGGATGCGATAACCGGGGATCGAACCCGGGTTAGAAGCTTGGGAAGCTCCTGTCCTACCGCTAGACTATTATCGCAACAGAATGTTCGTTTCTGCTCTCTATCCATTAGTCTGGAATTTTAGATAAACATAGTGCTCCCGGCTCATCCCCGCTATCCCCCCCCGGCCAAATCAAACAGTATCCGGCCGGCACATTTCCTGAGTAAAAAAGGTCCAGAGAATGCCACAGTTTACCGTGAATGACCCCCGTTCCTGCCGGCAGCCCATGAAGAGGTTATTAAACGCGTTGCAACAAAAAGTATGATATGAACCCGGCCCGGCACGCGCGACAGGGAAAAGCCGATCCTGCATACCCTGTGTGCTGCAATCCTGTGCCGTTCCGGTGCAACACAACGAGGTGTTTTATGAGTCTTCGACCTGTTCTCATCTGCGTAATTGTCGGCGCATTCCTGTTTGCCTGCATCCCTTTCGTATCTGCCGATGATATTGCATACTCAACCGTGATCTACCAGACCACGTTCTCGTCCGATCCCAAATGGGTGACCAACAACCCGTCGTCCAATTACTGGGATGCGGACCGGGGAATGTACCACTTTTCGATCGAACCGAGCACGGGCAATTATGCATACTATGCCGGTTCTCAATATGAACCCCTGGACTACGAGCGGGGTTCGTTCAAGCTCGAATATGATGTGATCCTGGAGCGTGTCGATGCTTCGGTCAATGAAGGCGCGACGTTCCGCCTTGGTTTCTCGGGTGCCGAGATGGACCCCTCAAAAGGCCCGATGGTCCTGACGCAGTTCACGAATGCAAAATACGGCCAGATCATGTGGCTCCGGCTCGTAACAAACGGCAACAAGATGACGCAGGTCAACAGCCAGTCCGGTGACACTGCATACAACGGCCCCTCGGTGAAGTACGAGCTCAACACGACCTATCATGTTGCGGTCAGCTACAATGCAGACAATGCGCTCGTCACCATGAAAGTAACGGAAAAACGGACCGGTAAGGATGTCTGGAGTTACTACGTGAATGTTGCCCAGGATCTCCATGCCATGAACCGGATCTTCATCGGCTCTGTCGGGGATTATGGCATGATGGGGCTTTATGCTAACGGTTATATCGATAACGTGCGGCTGACAAAGCCCGCAGATACCGTGGAGACACCGGCAGTTACACCGACGCCGATCGAGATAACGACCCGGCCAACTGCGATTCCCACAACGGTGCAGACCATCGGCACCATCCCCGCAGGTGATGGAGGTGCAACCCAGACTCCGGTATCTGCATTCATTCCCGTTGCTGCTCTTGCCCTTGCCGGGCTCTGCATTGCCCTGTTCAACCGGCGAGAATAATTCCCCTTTTTTGCTCTGGAGAAACGCCCATGAACGGGCGTTCGTCCCCCAACAAAGAAAAAACTGACCCAAAGGAGATCTTTGACCAGTTCTGGCATCTGGGCAGCTTCTGGGACAATTTCCGGTCAGGAAAATCAGTGATTGAAGCCACCGCGATGGGGGAATGTATAGACGAAAGCCCCCGTGAGCGTCTGAATAGTACCCATGATGTCGGTGGAGCACGGTGTTTCATCGCAAACACCGGATCGCGCTGTTCATCTGACAACGCATTTAATAGCAGTTATTTACCGGACCTGATCCCCCGACCCTCGCGGTGAACTGTAGCTTTACCAATACGCACGGTCGGTATTGATTTGACGAAAAAGGGTATGGGATGGTGGCTTGATGTATGATTTTTTGGAGGTCTTCTTACGGCCTCCTGTTCTCTGGAGTGAGAGTTGCCCAGGCATTTCCTGCAGGTTTTTTGAGGGGATGGCGGTAGTGTGCTGTCCGTAATTCGCCCTCATGCCTGCAAAGGATCCCCTCGTGGGATGTGCGTGGATGTTCATCGTTCGTACGGGTTTGTGGCAAAGGTACCGGATGCATCATGGCTGATCATGACTATTGAGCCGGGTCCGGTGCTGGCAGGACATACCGCTTCATCGGAGTACGGTAGTGTCCAGCAACGGTATTCGCAGGACCCGGCCATAACGGCTGCCCCGGACGGGGAGACTATCATGGCAATCGTGAGGAGGATGAGAGAGAAACCGGTCATGATCTTTCCCGTGTCCACCTGAATGCACCTCATACCTGTTCGTTCATGGATCGGTGACACCCCGAATCATGCTCGTGCATCACCTGATAACCATGTCTTTTCCCGCGACTGATAAATACCTCAAATCCCCGGGGTTGGTGCCTGTAACCTCCGGGTTCAATGCGATAACCGCCGGGGTTACCGAATGAGGAGGTAATATAAACCGTCATGATCTTATCTTCCAGTAGACAATTGCTGGTGCAAAATATCCCTGCTGCCCCTGCCCAGGTGACGCTGAATGAATCCTTCCGATAAATCCCCCACCCTGATCGTTCCCGACGAATCGGACTCACTCGAGGAACTCTCGGACTATCTTGATGTCCTTTCGAGCAGCGCCCGGCTCAGGATCTTAAAATTTTTGGAAAAGAAGCCGCGCGATGCCCGTTCGATCTCAAAAGAGATCGAGACCAGCTACGAGAACACGAAAAAGCATCTCGACAAACTCTTAAGCATCGGAGTTATCAAAAAGGAGGCAGGCCTTGGCGCGCCAACATCCAAGGGAATTCACCCCGTCTGGCAGTACTCGCTGGTGCCCGGCGGCCTTGAAGCCATCATACGGAACCTGAGTATCTTCTCCAACACCCGGGTCACTGTTCTGGGGAGCGAGATAGCAAAGAGGCTCGACAGTGTCCGCGGAACCCTCTCAAAGGAAGTCCTCGGGAATATGCCGGCGGTCATTGTCCTGGGCGGCCCGGATGATGCGAAGGTGTTCATGCTCCGCGAGGATGTGGTCCGTATCGGCAGGGTGGACCCCGAGAACAGGACATCGTTCCGGCCGGGTGTCGACGTGGTGGTTTCCGAAGGATACTCGGCGGTAACCCGCGTCTCCCGTCCCCATGCCCTGTTCACCCGCTCCAAAGGGGGCTGGGTCATCGAGGACAGCGGGAGTACCGGCGGGACCCAGGTCAATAACCGGAAGGTCCAGAAAAATACGAAGATCGCGTTGCAGGACGGCGACCTCATTGAGCTTGCAAAAGGGGTATCCGGGGTCAAACTGCTCGTGGTACTTCCCCTGAAAAGCTGACCCGTAACGCCCGTTCCAACAACCCAATCCCTATGCCAGAAATCCTCCTGACAAAACCCAACCACCATCATGAATAACCCACTCCCCTGTTCCCGTGCATGGATGCCGCTGCTCTGCCTCATCGTCATCCTGTGCCTTCCCGCAGGTGCAGGAGCAGAGCGTATCGTTGCACCCTCCGGTGCCGAGTTTGTCAGCATCCAGGACGCAATCGACTGGTCCGTACCCTATGAGACGGTTATCGTACAGAGCGGGATTTATCTTGAGAATGTCCAGTTGACGAAACCTGTTATCCTGAAAGGCGTGGATACCGGGGCCGGCGTGCCGGTCATCAGTCCCGGTAACCGCGATCCTGCCGTGGTAATCCTTGCCAACGGGTGTACGGTCGAGGGTTTTACCGTACGGAACAGCGCAGAGGCAAGCGGGATCCGAATCACTTCTGCCAACAACACGATCCAGAAAAATACTATCCGCAAGAACGGTATCGGGATTGTCCTTGTCCTGGCGAGCAACAATGTCATCCGGGATAATGAAATTGCAGAGAACGAAAAGAGCGGGATCGTCCTGGAACGGTCGGGCAGCAATTGTATCGACAATAACATGGTCATAAGAAACCCGCTTGGGATAAGCCTTGATGAGGAATCCACGGCAAATACCATCCAGCGGAACAATTTTCTCAATACCCGGAATGCTCTTTCACGGAGCCCGACATCGACCTTCTCATCGCAGCTCGCCTTTTCCTATCGCTATTTGGGAAAAGACCACGTGAGCCCCCTGGGGAATTACTGGAGCGATTATACGGGCAAGGATCCCAACGGTGATGGTATCGGGGATTCCTCCTACCCGGTCACGATCGGTGTTGTGCAGGAACCCCCATCGGGACAAAGCCGGAATGGCATGGATGCGTTTCCCCTGATGGACCCCGTGGAGTATTATTCTGACGTAGTCTCATCAACGGGAACACCCGCTCCGACCGGCCCGGAAACGGTGTCCCCGACACGATCCCTGTCTCCCACTCCCCCGCTGACAGGAGGCAGTGGTGTCCTATTCCCGCCCATTCCCCCCGCGGTAACACCGCTTGCGCTGGGACTGGTGCTCCTCGTGGTTATTCTGCTCCTTGTCGGCGGAGCGTACTACCTGAAACGACCCGGTATATCTTCACCGCCCGATGATGAGCCCGAAATTGCCGGAGCAGACGCTGTGGGATCCCGCACGGACGTCATGAGCAAGGCGGCTTTCGCACTCAGGAATGCTGTTGACCGGACGCGGTCGCTTGTTACTCTCCCGAGTCTCCGGACGGTGCTTTCTGATACGGATGATCCGGAGCCAAAACCCTCCGTCACCGACCAGAAGAACTACTTCCCCCGCGAGCTGGAGAACAAATATACGGATATCATGTTCATCGGGCGCGGGGGTATTGCCTGGGTGTTCTCTGCCATCCGGAAGAGCGACGGTACAAAGGTGGCGGTCAAGATCCCGATCAGTTTTGACGAGGTTACCGGTAAGTGCTTCCTCAACGAGATAGCGGCGTGGGAGACGCTCCGGCACAAGAACATTGTCGAGGTCACCGCGGTCAATATCCTCCCGGTCCCGTACGTGGAGATGGAGTTTGTGCCCGGCTCGCTTGAGGCACTGGATAAGCCCCTGCCGGTCTGGAAGGCAGTCCACCTCATGACGCTGGTTTCTGACGGCCTCCGGTACGCCCACGAGCACGGGTTCATCCACCGTGATATCAAGCCGCACAATATTCTCCTCACTGAAGACCTTGTGCCGAAGATCACCGACTGGGGGATGAGCAAGGTGCTTGCCTCGGATGTCAAGAAATCAAGTGTTGCCGGGTTCTCGCTCTCGTACGCGGCCCCCGAACAGGTGTCGCCGTCGGAGTTCGGGCGGACCGGCCAGCAGACGGACATCTACCAGCTCGGGGTGGTCTTCTACGAACTGGTGACCGGTTCGATCCCGTTCGGCGGCGAGAGCATCGTTGAGGTAGGAAATGCCATCTTGCGCGAAGCCCCGACCCCTCCGTCGGCATACAACGTCGATGCAGCGGCAGTGGAGAAGATCATTCTCAAGTGCCTGGAAAAAGACCCGGCAAAACGGTACCAGTCGGCAGCAGAGCTCCATACTGCCCTGCAGGGATATCTCGATGAGGAGGATGAATGATTCTCTATTATCTTGTTCCAATTCAAATCAGGCCGGGACCGGTTTGTGGTGAGGTGTGGCGATGACCGGCGATGAGTCCCTGTGGGAGCCTGCACGCTGCGGGCACTGTGATGGCTGCGGGTGCACGTACTGCAACAAAACCGGCACGGTCCTTGTCCGGGCCCCGAAAACTCCCTGTCCGCATTGCGAAGGCGTGGGCTGCTACTATTGCGGGTTCACCGGCTGGACTCACCCGAAAGGCAAGTACGACTGACCCCCAACGGAGGGGATCAGAACCGACCTTCGATGCGCCGCGGGATGATGCACTCCTCAAACCGCCGGGCAAAGTACCGGTCGGTCATGCCCGCGATGAAATCCCGGGTGAGTTCCGCGGGCGTGGCAGAATCAAGATACGTCCTGCTGACGTGGCCCGAGTTGATATAGTCCGTGTAAATCCTTGCATGCTGCCGCTCGTGTGCAATATCTGCAAGGCATGCATGAAAGAGGGTGGCATACATGGTCCGGATCTTCTCGCGCTCGGAACAGAGGAGGGGATTATTATAGATATACTGCCGCGAGAAGGAGCGCAATGCAATGAGGGCCTCCTCCACGCCCGGGCTGTAGGAGATGAACCCCTCATCCGTGGTATCGCTGTTTTCGAGGAGGTCGATTATCAGGGTGTTGATGATATCATGGTTGTTCTCCCCAAGGATGTCCCGGCAGATCGCCGGGATCTTCACATCATCTGCAATTAGCCCGATTTCCCGGGCGTCCTGGAGGTCCCTTCCGATATAGGCAATGGTATCGGCAAATTTTACCACGCAGCCTTCAAGGGTCATGGGCGGTCCGGGCCGCTTGTCCCTGGTTGCGTCCTCAACCATCTGGTCAAATGCATCCCATCCCGTGCAGGTACGGGGGGCGATCCGCACGTCATCAGCCTCGCCGTTATGGCAGAGAATCCCGTCAAGGACCTGCAGGGTGAGATCGCAGTCCTCGATCCGGTCGAGGAACCGGACACTCTGGACATTGTGCTGGAAGGATCCAATCCCTTCCTCGTTGCAGAGTGCCGAGAGGCAGTTTTCGCCGAAATGCCCGTAGGGTGTGTGCCCGATGTCATGCCCGAGGGCTGTTGCCTCAATGAGGTCTTCATTGAGCCTGAGGCACCGGCCAATGGTCCGGGCGATCTTGGAGACGAGCTGGACATGGATTACGCGGTGGGTGATATGATCGTTCTCCACGAGATAGAAGACCTGGGTCTTGTCGATATAGCGGGTATAGGCCCGGGTGTGGATAATCCGGTCTGAGTCGCGGGAAAAGGGCGTGCGGATATCTTCGGGTTTCCGGTTATGACGGCGTGTTGCATCAGCGCTGATTGCGGCAAGCGGGGAGAGGAGAGCTTCGCGTTTCTGGGTCATCGCCGCGATTGCCGATTCCAGTCCCCTGCCCGGACCTCCTCTCCTCCGCTTCCCTGTCATCCTGCAGGGGTATTCTGTACCGGAGGCTATTAAGGATGACGACATGCCCTTTTCGTCTCATCCCCGTCACATTGGTGCATTCAGGGCAGCGATAGGGGGGTTGGCGGAATGGTTCCTGATGATCTCGCTCATCCCCCAATAACCCGGCTTTTACCGCGAGCAGATTGCAACGGTCTCGCCGTACTGGATGACATGACCCTGCATTGCCTGTATCAACTGGTGTTTGTCAGAGCCCGGTGGACAATCCAGCAGGGCATCCAGCCCATAGACCCGGAACTGGTACCGGATCATCTGCCCCGGGGGAGGGCAGGGGCCGGTGTACCCGGTGACACCACAGTCCGTTATCCCCTGGACTGCCAGGACCGGTTCGTTCGTTGTCGGCTCCCGGGGGATACCAGCGGGTATTACCGGCAGGGGCGGGAGGTTCCAGCAAATCCATGGCGTGAAGGAGCAGCAGGACTTCTCAAACGGGTTGAATACCATGACCGCAACGGATTTGGCAGAAAGGCCGGTGATCCAAATCCGGGGAGAGAGGTTTTCCCCATCGCAGGTATGCGTCGGGGGGAACTCCAGAAAATCCAGCGAGACAACCAGTTTTTCCATGGTTCTTTCCTTGGTTCCCATCAATAAGAAAGTACTGCTCCGTTGTATTGTCCGGGATGGTCATGTTCCTGTAACGGGAAGGGTCAGTTTCCACATCTTTATTGTTCCGTAAGGACAACTGGTATGAGTACACGACCACTTGCGGATAAAAGGAATACCATGGCACAGAATGTTCAGCAGTCAAAAAAGCCGGAAGATGAGTGCGACCACAACTGCGAGGGTTGCGCTTCTGCATCTTCCTGCACTTCGGCAACAAAAGGCCAGTCGGGCCTGCCTCCCAAGGCAAAGATTGATGTAAAACATGTCATCCTCGTCCTCTCCGGCAAGGGTGGTGTCGGCAAGTCCACGGTCTCGGTCAACCTTGCCTACGCGCTTTCTGCGCATGGCAGGAAAGTGGGACTTCTCGATCTCGACATCCATGGCCCCAACATCCCCAAGATGCTCGGCATCGAGGAACACAAACTGGCAATCAAGGACAACAAGATTGAACCTGTCCATGTTACCGGAAATCTCGCTGTTATCTCGATGGCTTTCCTGCTCGAGAACACGAGCACCCCGGTCATCTGGCGGGGTCCGATGAAGATGACGGCAATCCAGCAGTTCCTCGGCGACGTGAACTGGGAATCCCTCGACTACCTTGTCGTCGACCTCCCACCAGGGACCGGTGACGAAGCGCTGACCATCGCGCAGCTTGCCCCCAATGTCCGTGGCGCCGTTATCGTCACCACCCCGCAGGACGTTGCAACGCTCGATGCCCGGAAATCCGTAAAGTTCATCGAGAAGCTTGGCCTGCCGGTCATCGGGATCGTCGAGAACATGAGTGGCATGATCTGCCCCCATTGCGGAAAGGAGGTCGAGATCTTCGGCAAGGGCGGCGGAAAGAAGATTGCCGATGAGCTTGAGGTGCCGTTCCTTGGGGCGATCCCGCTCGATATCGAGATGCGTAAAGCTGGTGACGAGGGCCGGCCGTTCATCATCCGGCGCAGCGACAGTCCCACGTGGAAGAACGTGGACCAGGTAATGGAAGAGCTCATCAGGGTTGTTGAGGGATAACCCGATGGATTACGAGCGGATCCTGACCGGCAGGGAAAAACCCCTGCCGATCTACGCGGGGATCATCGCCGCCCTTGAGAACCCGCGCTCTTTTCCTGATTTGCTGGAACCGGTTTACCGTGAAGCAATGGGCATGGACGACGAGACCCTTGACCGTTTCCGTTTCGCGTTGATGCGCCTCCAGATCTGGGCAGATGTCCACCGCAACGAGGACCTGGAAAAAGCGATGCATATCAAGTACGTGGCCCAGGTGCTCGAGAAAGTGGTCTTTGGATCGCTGGTCATGGAACAGGCTGAAGCATCGGCAGACTGATTCCCGCCATCCTCTTCCATAACCCTTTTATCGGGGAAGATTGTTCCCGGTGATATGCTTATCTCCCACCCCGGCCAATACTAGAAGCAACCGGTTCCCTACCACAAACCGTTTTAGCAATTGCAGATATGAATAACCAATAACCAAAATTCAAACGGAGCAATAATGACATCACGCATGCAATCCCCGCACACGACCTGTCCGGGGTGCCAGGAAGAGGTTTTTCTCGACGAGCTCGTCGGCGGCAAATGCCCGCTGTGCGGCTGCACCCTCGAGGAATTCGACGAGGCGTTCGGGGAGTACGAAGGGATACTCGACCGCTCGGACTTATCCTGGCTCATCTTCAACTACTTTGTCTTCAAAAAATTCATCGACCTCGGGGTGCCCCCGCACCAGATCATGGAGGTTGTCAACAGCTATGAGCAGAACGCCGAAAAACCCCCGGAAGACTGGACGCGGACGGCATTCACGCTCGAAGTCCCCATGACAATTTTGGACCGGATCCGGCCCAAACACTGCTCCCGGTGCAACCGCTGGTTCCTCCGTGGCGGGAAAAAACAGATCTCGGGGGACATGCGCCGGACTGCACTGGACACCAGATACCTGTGCAACCGCTGCTGAAAATCCCCCTTGTTTTTCCTATTTGTTGCGGTAATCAAACGCGAGCAGTTCGCCGCTCTGTACATCCACCCATGCAACCGCCGGTTTCTGCGAGGTATCCGACCGGATTACTTCATCATCGAAGATGACATTCCACGCAAGCGGGATGGAACCGGGCCGGGGGACGGTACCATAGGAGAGAGCGTTCTTCCACCGGATCTCAGAAGAGATGATGCGGATCGTATCGACGTCTGCCGGGAAGCGTTTCTGGGCTTCTTCCATGACCGCAAAGGTAGCTTCCAGCCGGGATACCTCCGGCAGGGAATAGGTCGAGAACGCATAATCCGGTGTTGTCCACTCGCGGGAATAACTGATAATATCGCCAGTGTCTGCATCCACCGATACCTCGAACCCGTCAACCTCGGTGAGATACCCGCCGAACACGCGCTCGTAAGCAAAGATATACCTGCCTGCCGTGTTCCCAAAAGCCGGTTCATACCACGATCTGCTCATGTTCAGGGAGCGCTCCCCGTTCTGTTCAAGAACATAGCGGTCGGCAATCTCTTGTGCCCGTGCAAGGGAGAGCGAGGGAGTGGGTGCAGTTTCCTTCGGACTGGTGACCGGCGTCTGGACCATGGAGGGAGTCTGCGCGGGTGCCGGCGTTGTAATTGCCGGTGACCCCGCAGCAGCCGGACCCGGTGATGCCCCGCCGGTTGCCCAGCTCAGCAGGAACCAGATCGCAATACAGAGTACTCCGGCAGCGCACACGATCAAAACTCTTTTCCTGAGCCGCTGGCGTCTCTTGGCATTCACGGCATCGTGGTACCGCTTCGGGAGGTGCCGGCTGGAAAATTCCATCGTGTCATCATCTTCAGGTGCGGCCATAGAGGGTATCCTGTACACGTAGTTTCGTGCAGGGATTTAAAAAACGTAGCAGTACCCTGCTCCACTGGTTACAGAAATTATCCTCTCTGGGGTAACAGGCAGAACGATTTCTCGATCTGAAAGCAGGAATCTCTCTGGAGGACAGGGAATCGGGATGGGCTCATCCATAGCACGCTCTTTTTGGTACAGGTGGTGGATGGATTGCCGGATAAATGAGAATAGAACCGAATTGAGGCCGCCGCGGGAGCGCCCCCGCGGGGGCGGCGGCAGGCATCGCAATATATTTTGCAAAAGGTTCTAAAAATGAATGTCAATTATGGATTTCCTGGGAAATGCTGTCAGAAATCTAAAATTGTATTACGAGTGAGCCACGGGCGCTCGCCGCCTCATCGGGGCTCGCCCCGTGGAGCATAACCGTGCACCGAAATCCATGGGAAAGTTTTGCTCTGGAGCTATCAGCATGGTATGCACCCGGCTGAATATACGAAAGCCTCCATGAGCGTATGGAAATTTCTATAGATTTCCTGAGGACAAAAGAATCCATCTCCTCCATCAACCCATGAGCCCAGACCTCATGCAGGTCCCGGTGCGGGCCTAATCGCGGTCCTTCTCGCGACAGATCCAGAATCCCGCAGCTGCTGCCCCCAGGAGGACAACGATCCCCAGGAAGAAGAGGGCCACCGGGTCTGCTGAAAATTCGATCGTACTTGGCCCGAAGGCCATGTACCGGGGCCCGGACAGGGAAGTCTCGTGCAACTCTGCCCTGAAGATGGTCACGGGCGAGGGCGTTGGATGGTACGGATCGAGCGCGGTTGTGTTGATTTCGGATCGGTTAACGAGAGGAATCTCCTGCGGAGGCATGCCAGTCTGGTAGCCCGCTTCCTGATAGCCGTCATCTGCTGCCGTCAGCGGAACGGACGATGCAAATCCTACAAGGATAAGGAGAATGATACAATCCCGCCGTCTGAATTTCTCTTTCACGTGTCTCCATCTCCAGCTTCCCGGTTTATCGGCAAGAGACCAACATCTTTGTGGTCGAGCACAAGGTTTATCGTTGGATACAAAGGCGGGAATATAACCATGAGATCGCAAAACTGCTCCCCTTCCGAAGGGAACCCGCGTGGCCGGATGTTTTGTATGATGAGATCCCCTGTGCAATTTTTGTTGCTACCTTCCTATTCTCCCGGTAGGATGCCCCCGCGGTGACTCATGCACCATGACAGAATATGAAAATAATGGCTCTTCGCTATTTTGAGTGGG
>DANA01000029.1:682-5182 GCA_002508495.1 Methanoregula sp. UBA276 | reverse complement strand
CAAATAATCCTCATTTTCCCTTTTTACGCTCCAAAAAAATTCTCACCCTATGGTGGCCGGCCACGTGTTTTTATGCCCATGATAAAGAGAAGGTGCGTTTTTCCGGCCATGTTGAACGGTGGACAGCGTATCGCACCGGATACCATGATCCTCCGGCGTAAACAAACAGTGGCGGCCGGGATGTGGACACGATCTGCCACATGATATGTCCACGCGTTTCCGGAGACGTGAGCGGAGCCCGATATGGGCTCCTTTTGACCTTGGGTGGGATGAAGTATTGCCGGGTGCATTTTTTTAAGGGATTTTTCTCTCATCTGGTTGCAGGAGGGCGATATCGAAGAGACCTATGGCCGTGCACGCTCTCATGCCCAAGTACGAAAGAGAGACGGTAGATTACCCTGTTGATGCAGCGATTGACCCCTGATGAAGCAGCGATCATCGTATCCGATGCACGGTATTCTCTTGAGAGAATAACCCGGGTGTTTGATGAAATGGGATTTGAGAAAAATAATCCCTGGCAATAGCTCACCACACGCCTCCTCTCATTCTGGAGAGATTGGTGTATCAGCCGTTTGCCAGCCCTGCGGCCCGGCGAGGCGCCGCACCAGCCGGGATCCAGCCTGCCGGAGGTTTGGTGGCGATACCCCCTGCATGGTTATTTTGAGGAGGAATCCACATTCCGATTGCCGTAAGTGGTCGTAATTGAGGAATCACCAGGGGATGTAAAATGAGGGTTTTAACAGAACCGAACCAGGGAAATCCGCTCCCGATGCCAGGGCACCGTGGGATCTCCTCTCTCCCGCTATAAGGAAAAAGCATTGTTGAAATACGGATTATGCAGGATTTCTCCGGGTAAAGATATCAAGGTTGATACTCCCCATCTTCCCGTCGCGGTGGAGATAATAATCCAGCAGCCGGTCTTCGTTGTCATAAAGGGAGAACCAGTAACTCAGCTTATAGGTTTTTTTATCATATCCCGGAAGTGCAGGATAACTGTCCCCGTCATGCAGGATGATAACCCCAGGCTCATTTTTCGTGATTGTATCGGGATCTTCCTTTCCGCCATAAAAGGTGATCTTTTTCCAGCGCTCCCCACGGAAATACCAGGGCAGCGGCCAATAATCCTTGGATGCGAGAACACAATGGTCCGAAGCATCCATCAGCTGCATCACGAGGCGCATATCCTCGGAGTTCTGGACCTGCACGATCGGCTCGTTGATATCTGCTGGCACAAATGCGACGTGCCAGGTCATCGCAAGAAGGAACAGGCACCCAACCAGGGCAATTACCGTCTTCTGCCAGTTCAGCCGGTAGACCGCAACAAAGCACATCGGCAGGAGCTGGGGGATGATGAGCCAGGGGACCTTTTCCCCAACATATGCGTAGAACGCCATGGTGAGGATCATCCAGTAGATACAGAGCCGGAAAAATTCGTCGGGTTTTGTTATGACCGGCTTTTCTGTCTGGAGTTGCCGGAGGCTTATGGCGACAAGGTCTCCGGTCGCGGGCTCGTTCTTCCGGTATCTGAAACGGAGTTTCAGCTGCATAAAGAACAGCCGGAGGTCGATTCCTTTGAACAGGAACTGGACGGTACCGATCAGAGCAAGGAAGAATATCGGCAACTCGTACAGCAGGTACAGGGGGATGTAGAAGTACCATGGCCCGCCGAGCCTCTGCTGGTTGTGCATATCCGTCCAATGGTCCAGTGCCTGGTACCAGCCGGTTGTTTTGATATCAAACTGAACTCCTTGAGCAGTTACCTGAAAATCATTTCCTACGAGCGTCTCGGGATGGCCGCCAAATCCCGTATACAGGACACTCATGATGGCAACAACAATGACCATGCCAAGGACCATGTCCCGCTTCCATGAGGCAGGGAGGCGGTAAGATCCCCGCCAGATCGTGATGATGAAAAATGATGCGAGAATGAGGATGAAAACCGGCATCTCTTCCTTGCAGCTGAGCGCTCCTGCCATCGAGACTGCTGCGATGATCGCAAACCGCACCTGTCCCCGCTCAAGGTAATACAGGAATGCAACGAGCATCAGGAAGGTGAAAAACAGCATGAAAATATCATGCCGGAGGAAACGGGAGAAGTAGATCATGTCCGGTGAGATTGCAAGGAAGAGAGCAACCAGCAGGGTCTGGTTCTTCGTGATATACTCTAACCGGTAGATGCAGTAAACCAGCGGGATGAGCAGCGTACCAAAGAGGCTGGGGAGTAACCGGGCAACAAGGTCCGAATCCCCAAATGCGGAGTACATTCCTGCAGTAACAAAATAGAGGAACGGACCATGGTAACTGGGATCATACATCCATGCGCCTTCGGTCAGGAGCTCGTAGGAGAACCACGCATGAATTGCTTCGTCATGGTGCAGGAGTTTGAGATCAAGATGCCAGAACCGGAAGAGAATGGCAATGATGAAGATAAGGAGAAAAATGCGTTCAAAAGTAAAAATTTTTTTTAAGGTGTGGGATATTCCCGCGGCCTGCTGCACGCGGCACCTTCAACTCTCTAAGACAATCTCAATGCCGATATCTTTTGGCACCTGGATGCGCATGAGCTGACGGAGTGCACGCTCGTCTGCATCGATATCGATGAGGCGCTTGTGAACCCGCATCTGCCAGCGATCCCATGTGGCGGTCCCCTCGCCATCAGGGCTCTTGCGGATCGGAACAACCAGCCTCTTGGTCGGAAGCGGTATCGGACCGGCCAGATTTACACCTGTGCGTTCTGCGATCTCCCGGATTCTGTCACAGACCATCTCTACTTTGTTAAAATCAGTCCCAGTCAGGCGAATTCTGGCTTTCTGCATGTTTTCTCACCACAAAAAATATTTTATCTCATCTGCTTTGCCTGAATGGCGATACACATGCCGGCTGCAATGGTTGATCCCATATCACGGACAGCGAACCTGCCGAGCTGCGGGAGCTCCTTGACATTCTCGATGACCATCGGTTTGGTGGGCTTGATGACCACAATTGCCGCGTCACCGGATTTGAGGAAGGTCGGGTTCTCTTCCTTGGTCTGGCCGGTACGGGGGTCGAGTTTCTTCTTGAGCTCGATGAATGTGCAGGCTGTCTGGGTGGTGTGGCAGTGGAAGACCGGGGTGTAACCAACGGTCAGTGCACTCGGGTGCTGGAGCACGACAATCTGTGCGGTGAACTCGTCTGCAACGGTCGGGGGCGCCTCGACCGGGCCACAGACATCGCCGCGGCGGATGTCGCCCTTGCCGATACCACGGACGTTGAACCCGACGTTGTCACCGGGAAGTGCCTGCGGGATTTCCTCGTGGTGCATCTCGATGGACTTGATTTCTCCGTCCTTGTTGGCGGGCATGAAGGTGACTTTCATTCCCTTCTTCATGATACCGGTCTCAACGCGGCCTACCGGCACGGTGCCGATACCGCTGATGCTGTAAACGTCCTGGATCGGGAGACGGAAGGGCTTGTCGGTCGGTTTTTCGGGTTCCTTGAAAAGGTCGAGCGCCGGGATAAGTGCAGGGCCTTTGTACCAGGGTGTCTCGGGGCTGTTGGTCTTGATGTTGACGCCAGCCATGGAGCTGATGGGGATGAAGTGGGTCTCTTCGGGCTTGTAACCGACCATCTTGATGAGGTTGGTCATATCGGTCTTGACCTCGTTGTACCTCTTCTCGTCGTACTTGACCGCGTCCATCTTGTTGATGGCGATGATGATCTGGGTGATACCAAGGGTCCTTGCAAGGAAGACGTGCTCCTTGGTCTGTTCCATCGGGCCGTCGGGGGCTGCGACAACAAGGACTGCTGCGTCTGCCTGGGATGCACCGGTGATCATGTTCTTGACGAAATCCCTGTGCCCGGGACAATCGACGACCGTGAAGTAGAACTTGGCGGTGTCGAACCTCTTGTGTGCGATATCGATGGTGATACCTCTCTCACGCTCTTCCTTGAGGCTGTCCATGACCCATGCAAATTCAAAGGTACCCTTGCCTTTGCTTTCGGCTTCCTTCTTATATCCTTCGATGATGTGAGGCGCTACAGCGCCGGTCTCGAACATCATTCGTCCGACGGTGGTTGACTTTCCGTGGTCAATGTGTCCGATAACTGCCAGATTCATATGGGGTTTGTCAGATGCCATTTAGATGATCCTCCAAAACATGTGAGACTGTCCGCTTACAGTCTGTTTATGCGAGTATTACTTATATGAGACCCAACTATTTAAAATATTTCGATTACACTGACATTTTTACGGTGAGAATCCAGCATCGGTATTATCATATCCGATTGCATTTCATTATTTTATATGAAGTCCCTGCCATTCCACCGTGATGAGAAGAAACAGCGGGTGACGGTAGACTGTGCTGATGGGGAAGTATCCGTATACAGCCGTTGTGCCTACTGTCTTCACTGCAAGGGGGTAAAGGTCAAAGAACGTGTCACTCCATCCCCCCAGGGCCGGGCGCTGGAAGATATCCGGAAGGGGCGCGTTTCCGATGAGATCCTGATGAATGCTGCAATGCT
>DANA01000029.1:0-620 GCA_002508495.1 Methanoregula sp. UBA276 | reverse complement strand
AGATGTGCGTGCAGCTGCATTCGTGGGCATCGATTGTGGTACTCTTTGGTACGGTGAGGTGCAGGTGTCTGCTGCATCGTTTTTCCGTTACAGCAGCGCGATCATAAGAATCGCGACAGCCCGGGTTATTTCATTGGATGCTCCGGCAACATCGCCGTTTACCCCGCCAAATAAGCGTCTGGAAATCCCAAGAAGGACCAACGGGCAGATGACCATTGCTGCAAAAGCACCGGCAATCTTTGGGTACGGGAGCGGGAAGAGCAGGAGTGGTAAACAGAGAATAAGCGAGAAGACGGGAAAATATGGCCGGGAAAACTGGTGGAGATAACTATGGATTCCTTCCCGGAACGGCGTGCCGAACGCGGTCAGGAATGCCATGGAGAATTTTGCACATACTTCCCCCATGATGAGAGCAAAAACGAGTGACGGGGACCCCTGCAAACCTGCAAACAGCAGGAGGGTTACGGCAAGCCCGGCAGCAATTCCCCCGGCACC
Source organism: Methanoregula sp. UBA276 (assembly GCA_002508495.1). GTDB lineage: Archaea > Halobacteriota > Methanomicrobia > Methanomicrobiales > Methanospirillaceae > Methanoregula. Next base: position 125 of record DANA01000029.1, on the reverse strand, counting down.
GACACTGCGATCGGTGAGGGCACCGATCCGCTTCTCCCGGCTCCCGTGGGCCATCAGCCCGTCGCCAAAGTCCAGCAATCCGTCGAAATGATGGGCGCCGGTAACCAGCAGAAGGAGGGCAATGG
>DANA01000101.1:17700-18784 GCA_002508495.1 Methanoregula sp. UBA276 | reverse complement strand
CCGTCCTCCCCTCGGATGCAAACTTTGTCATGATCGATGTAGCCCCCCACACCAGCGACGAGATGGTGGGTGAACTGGCACGCAGGGGCGTGGTTGTCCGCTCCTGCCGGAGTTTCGAGGGTCTTCCTGACCACTACATCCGCGCTAATGTTGGCGAAGACTGGGAGAACGAGCAGTTCATTGCAGGAATCAACGCGGTATGATGTGCGGTATCACCGGGACGCCGGGTACGGGAAAGTCGATGATAGGCGAGGAGCTTGCCCGCCGCGGCTACACGGTCATCCACCAGGCAATGACGGTTGGCCCCTATGTTACCGGTGAGGACGAAAAACGGGACGTGCAGGTTATTGACGTTGACCGCTGGGCTGCTGAGTTCAAACCCGTTGACGGCTTTGTCGAAGGGCACATGGCCCACTATCTCCCGTGTGATAAAATTGTCGTGCTCCGCTGCCGCCCGGACGAACTGAAAGACCGGCTCCGGCAGAGAAAGTACCGCAAGGAGAAAGTGCGGGAGAACGCCGAGGCAGAAGCGCTCGACGTCTGCCTGGTCGAGACGGTGGAGGAGTTCGACCCATCAGCGATCTTCGAACTGGACACCACCGGCCGTAACGCGGGGTATTGCGCAGACCAGGTTGAAGCTTTTTACCGGGGCACCATCCCGGCCGGCTTTGGGAATATCGACTGGTCGGAATTTCTTGAGGTGACCTGATATGACGCTTGACCAGTACCGCTCCCATGTCAAAGTATACTTCGACCCGCTTGTTGCGATTGCGATCAAATGCCGGCTCACGCCGAACTTCTTCACCATCGCAGCCCTCGTTGCATCGGCAGCCGCCGGGATCCTCTTCTGGCAGAATCTGCTCCTCTGGGGGGTTATTGCTGTAGCGCTCAACGCGTTCTGCGATGCCATGGACGGGGCAGTTGCACGCGAGATGAACGTCCAGAGCAAGCGGGGTGATTTCCTTGACCATGCCGTGGACCGGTACGCGGACATCTTCATCATCTGCGGTCTCTTTGCCGGCGGGCTGGTCCCGTGGCCGATCGGTGTCTTTGCCCTTACTGGTGTTTTGATGTCGTCGTATCT
>DANA01000101.1:0-17549 GCA_002508495.1 Methanoregula sp. UBA276 | reverse complement strand
TGGGCGAAGGTGGAGTGAGATTTTTTTAGATCTTCGCTGATCGACGTGGGTAAACGTGGATCCTGGTACACAAGGTGATGGGGGTTGAGATCCCCATACCCCCAAAAAGATAAACCCCGCCACCCCCGCGGGGCGCCCCCGTGGCGGATCAAATCGGTTGTAACAATCATTTACCGTTTTTCATGTATTGGGGGGAAAACATGCATTTCTGCACTCCACTCCAGAACGGTTTTTTGTAAATTCTTTTAGTGGTTAAGATTTTTTTTGGATTTGTTCTTTCAGATCAAATCAATATTTTTATCGTATCCGAGTCCGTTTATCGGTGTATGTCATATCGGACAATTATGGCAATTTCTCTTATCTGTTTACTCATTGTGTCAGGCTGCATTTCTTCAAAAAATACTCAAACCACCCCCGTACCTACAACACCCCTTCCTCCAGAAAAACCAACGTTAACACCGACGTCACCCGTTCCAACAACACCTCTCATTACCACAATTGCACCCCTGAAATCAGCTACTTCTCAAATACCATCAATACCAGCCACGACTCCTTTCAAAACGTCAGTTCCAACCCGATCTTCGACAACAGATGCGACCCAATCACCAATTTCAGGTTCTTCAGAACCTTGTGAATGTACTAGCGATACAAAAAATTGTTCCGATTTCAAGAAAAAATCTGAAGCCCAGGCATGTTTTGATTATTGCATTTCAAAAGGAGCCGGAGACATTCACAGACTCGATGCTGATGGAGATAGCGAAGTCTGCGAGAGCCTATCCTAAGCTTGGCTCCGTTATTTGAAGCGGGTAAAATAAACGATGAATTCATCTGCTATTGCATTGTGTAAGCCGCCGCGGGGGCGTCCCTTCGGGGGCGGCGGAGGTCATCGTTGTGGGGGTTTGGGGGCATCTAGCCCCCATCAACTTGTATGCCGGGATCCAGGTTAGATATCCTAATCAGTGAAATGATCAGGATTTCTGAATCCGGCATCGGTTTTAAGAAAATTTCCCGTTCTTGATATTTCAAAAAAAGCGTGCTCCTTTGGTATCATTCCTGCCGGGTAAACCGTTCAAGGAGATAATCTGCCATACTCTTTCCCGCTATGGGCCGGGTCGTGGCATCGGCCCTGATAAAAAAGATCTCCTCGCCAGCGGCATGCACAAAGACCGGACGGTCGGCAGGGCTGATATGGATGTGGCAGATGGTTTTTGCTGACACGAGCGGAAACGAGATTTGGAGATACCTGCCCGGCGTGTCGAAAATATCCGGCAGGTACTTGCGGACAACGGATTCAACGATCATGCGCCGGTACCCGTCCGGGTTCCGGTCTTCTTCGTGCATCTTCCGGTAATCATCGTCAAGGCCCGCGATCCTGATGCTGTTTTCGATACGGTCTTCCTCGATCCCGATGAGGAGGTCCCCCCCGTCCGTGTTTAAGAACCCGGCTATCGCCCGTGCAATGATGAACTTCGAGGCATTGTTCCGGTACCTTTTGACATCGTTGGAGTCGCTTGCGGCAATCTCTTCCTTGGTGAGGTCGGAGCTCCACAGGCTCTTGAGCTTGAACTCGACGTGACCGTTCTCGCCATTGCGGATGAGGGCTTCGACTGCCCCGGTATCATCCTCCAGGATAACGAACCGCCGGAGTCCCTGCAGCCGGATGATATACGCGGCAACCAGGGCGAGGACCAAAAAGACGACTGCCTGGAAGATGATCCCGCCCATGATGAACGGGTCGGGGATGATGAGGGGAAATGACAGGGCAAGGTAAATCGCAGCGCAGGCACTCCCGACAAGGAGGCCCCGGTCCGGGTAGAAGTAGGTTGCATACAGGATGGGGAAGTAGAAGAGCTGCGGGACGATCCCCGCGTACCCCTCTCCCGCGGTCAGGTATATGATCCCGGCAATGGAGGCCGTGATGGACGCGATCACCCAGTAACGGACCCAATCAGTACCCGGGGTGTTCTGCATCTTCAGACGCCAGGAACCTCGTGAGCCGGAAGCAAACGCCATGAATGCTGATGATCTTGGGGAGCGGGATATAAAAATGGCCCCCCTTTTCGCATGATTGCCGAAAAGTACCGCTCGTTTTATGATTGCTTATCACCTAAAAGAGCAGCAATATGGCGGAGGGCTGCGCATGCATCCTCCCGCTTCTGGTCAACGGCATGGTCTTTCGTGAACGAGAGGAAGCGGTCCCGGACCTCCGGTGCGATGCGGTCAATGGTTGCTGCTGCGATCTTCGCGTACGTCCGCCGGGGGTAAAAGATTGACGTTGCAGCATTCAGGAAGATGGCATGCTCTTCGGCACTGATGACCCCCTCCCTCTCCGCAGCACGGAGCGTGAAGCGGATATTGATGAGCGGTTCGGAGAGGGAGAGCCCCGATTCAGCATCGAAGACCAGCGCAACCTCGTCATCGGAGACCAGTTCGCCGCTCTTGTACATCCGGTATACTTCGCCGATGCCGGTCATGCCCAGCGTGTCCATCTCGGCGGCGCGGAGGGCGCCCATGCTGGATGCCCCGACAACGGTCACGCCTGCTTTTATCGCCGCGAGGATCTCGCGGTGGGCGACTGCCGATTCCTGGTGAAAGACCCCGTCAATCAGGCCGATGATACCTGCCCCGTCCTGTACTGCATGGAGAAGGTCGCCGCGTTTTGCCGGCGGGCGGTATTCTGCGGGGAGTATTGCTTCTGCTGCGTTCTTCTCAAGGCTTGGCCCGAGAAAGACGATGATCTTTTGCATTCTTCACCCGCTCTCCCCGGCGTTCGGGGTCCATGGCAAATACTTCAAGGCCCGGCACGATGACCCGGACAACCGGCACCCCGATCTCTTCCCGCGTCAGGTCAGCGATGATGACACGGTCCATCCCCAGTTTTTTGAGGGCCGCAATGATGCTGTCGATATCCTTTTTGAAGTCATCGGTATCGGAAGACTTCACGGTAGTGTAATCCACGGTCCCATTGTCCCGGAACCAGTACCCGTTGATCCGTTTCGCCCGGTCATAACCCATCTTCTTTCTGAGTTCGGCAAGCGTTGTGTCTTCCCGTGCGCCATGGATCTGGGTGAGCCGGCTCTGGGCGACCTCCGTGAGTGCCCGCATCACGGCGATCCGTGCGCTGGTGTGCGTGCCGATGCCGATGGTAAGGAGCATCGGGTCTCTGAGGAGCACGTCATCGGCGACTGCTGCCATCGTGGGGACGCCAACGTCGCTCGTGATGTCCCGGACCGTGACCTCCACCTGCGCCTTTGAAAACTTCTCCTGCATTGCAAGGATGGTCGGGTCAGTAATGCCGGTTACGGCCGGGCCGGTGTCCCGGCTGGTCTCGACAAGCGACCATGCGTCCCGCTCGATCACTTCCGCGAGGGCATGGAAGACCGCTTCCTCGAAGGTGTTCCCCGAAGCAAGTCCGTTGGTGCTGGTCCGGAACGGGCCGCGGTACCGGGGCGGGAGCGGGTGAAAGACGGCGTTTGCCGAAACCCAGATCTCCTCATCGCTGACGATGTCCCAGCAGGGGGTCCATGCCATGAGCCGGTCAGCCTCAGCACCCTGCGGGAGGATGAGCTCGGCAGGGTCAAGGACATTGAGCCCCCGCATCCGCATCTCCTCGTACGGGGCAAGCTCGGGCCGGCGATCATGGACCTCGGCGGAGTACCGCTCGATGCCTTCCATGATTGCCGAGATCCGGGACTCCTCGACCGTTGCGCCCTTGCCGTTATACACGGTGATAGCCCCGTCCATTGCCGTTGGCCGGATGCAGGAGAATACCGGGATGCCGATGCGGTCAAGGCTGGTGATATCGGCAACCCGGGTGATCCCGGCTGCCGGCACGAGCGGTTCGATGCGGGCAAGGGTAGCATCGAGCGGGACTGCCCGCTGCGTCTCGATGTCGTAGGTCTTTTTGCAGGACTTCAGCTGCATGGGCTCACCACAAGAGCCGGCATTTGCGCCGGCCGGATACAGAGTATGTCGTCCTTTTTGGGGTTTATACATGCCCATTTAGCCGCCGTGCCTGCGTTCCCGGTAGCAACGGCTATGGTATATCATGCCGGACCGACAACCATTTGGACATCTATGGACCTCTCGTTCTTCCTCATCCGGTTCATCGTCGGCGGAAGCATCATTGCCGGCGTGACCTGGCTCGCCCTGCAGGTCGACCCCCGGTACGGCGGGATCCTTGCTGCTGCGCCCATCACGACCCTGCTGGCGTTTCTCTTCACGTACGCGGATGCCGGGCAGGCAACCTCGCGGGATCTGCTCATCTCGATGTTCTGGTTTGCGATCCCCACGCTCCTCTTCATCGTCCTGCTCTGGTACCTCATGGGACGGTATCCCGTCCTCCCGAGCCTTGGCGGGGCATTTCTCTTCTGGGCTGTTGCGGTGGTTGCCCTCAACCACGTCCTCTCCGCTGCCTGACCCCCCCGTCGTGCTGAAGGCTCCGTGCGGGTGCCGGGAGGCGAATGCTGCGGCTTTTTTCGCAGTCATATGAACCCATATATACTTCCCGGGCCGAATTGAAGTCCGGAGATGATCCTTATGAAAAAAACCCTGCAGTATGCTGTTTTGCTCGTTGTCGTGCTCATTCCGGCACTTATCATCGCAGGCTGTACCGCCCCCGCAACTGTAAATCCCCCGCAAACGTCCTGCGGGTTTACGACCTGTCACGGCCTCGACCTTGCCTGCAGCCCCGATGCCCCCGAGGTCTGCGATCTCTCGTACCGGCTCGGCGACAAGTGCCGGCAATATGCCCATTGCGATTCCTCGGGAGGGGCCTGCCGTCTCGTGACCGACCCGGAGTTTGCCCCCTGCAAAGCCTGCGTGGAGCAGTGCGAGAAATACAGCGACCCGCAGGCGGCATTCGCGTGCGAAGAGAAGTGCTGACGTTTTTTTCCCGTCCGGGTAAACCGGGATGGAAGGGAGGATTTTCCTTTTTTTAGGCCCGAAATTACCCCGCGGTAATTCAGGAATTTTCCTTTTCAGGAAATTCCACCATGTCATCGGCAAAGGTGGTCAGCTGGGAGAGAAGGACCGGGTCCAGCCCCTTCTCCACCGCAAGGAGGATCCCCGCAATATTGAGGATCCGGAGTTTGCTGATGATGAAATGGATGAACTTGCTCAAGTCCACGGAACTGGTATGGATGAGCATTGCATTGACCGAGTCGAGGAAGATGACCGTCTTTTCACCCTCGAATTTTTTCAGGGTCGTGGTGACGGCAATGCCCATGGCGGTCAGGTCGTTGGGTTTTGATACGAACCGGCAGTTTTCCAGCGGGGCAGGGGAAGTGCCGGTGGCATAGTGGGTTATGGCATCGATGAAGAAGATCCGGCCGATATCGATCCCGTTCTTCGTGTAAAAGTCCCGCAAAAATGCTGCCGGCTGGTTGACACAGATGATGATGACCCGGAGGCTGCCACTCTTCTGGATCTCCTGAATCAGGTGAATGGTATTCTCCCGGTAGGTGCGGGACGGGGAGAGGGCAAGGATAATGCGCTTGTCGTCTTCGCTTATGGTAAAACCGGCCATCTCCTCCCCTCACCTCTGGAAATATTCCCGTAGTGCGTCGGGGATCTCGGTCCGTTTCTCGGCAACGGCCTGTTCCAGTTCCTGCAGGTTATGCAGGATCTCGTCGATATGCCGTTCCTGAACGGCAAGGGTTGTTGCGACAATTTCCGGGGTTATATCCCCCGCCATGAGGGTCTCCTTGATCTCATGGAGGTTGTCACGCACCTGTTCGACCGGGTTTCTCGTGCGCAGGGTTGCTTCGCGGACATAGGCAATGAGCGTGTTTTCCGCGTCTTTGACCTGCGAGATGTCGATGAAACTCTCGATTAAGCACTTCGTTTTTCCGAGGGTCAGGGAGGTCACGGTCTTGAGGACCGGTACCTGCTTTCCGTCACGGGCAAGGAGCACCCGTTCAGCACGATCAACCGTGAGCCCCAGATCGCTTATCGGGCACCTCCCCTTCTCCGCCGGGCAGATGAATTTATGACAGAGATGACCGATCATCTCCTCTTCCGTAAAGCCGGTCATCCTCACGGCCTCGGGGTTTGCCGCGATGATGGTGTGGGTCTCGGCATTGACAAGGATGACTGCCGCCTGGATGTTCTCCCATATGCCCCGGAACCGCTCTTCGGATTCCACGACCTTCTCCTTCTGCCGGTGGATGATGATAGAAAGGATGGCGATGACCAGGGATATGGCAATAAAGCTGAGTGCCCGGGCAGCAGCTGCCAGGATGATGTTACTGTCCGTGATGCTGAACGCGAATACTGCACAGAAATATACGGTCGCAAGGCCGGTTGCATACAGGATGCCTTTTCGTCCAAACCAGTACGAGGCAAGGATGATGGGAACATAATAAAGGTGGGTGAAGATGACCTGCACATTGTTTTTTAACGACACAAATGTGAGGATCACAAGGAGGATGGTGAGCACTGCCAGCACGGCAAGTTTTACCGGCATGCCTGCCCATCGTTGTGGGATAAAGCACTTCATGGAATGGTGATTAGCGTGGTTTGGTATATAATTTGCCTGTTTCTTTAGGGAAAAGTAAAAAAAAACTGATCGAAAGATTTTTTTAAGGAATGCACCGTGGAACATTCCCTCCTGGTTTTTTCGCAGGCTAATTTGATGGTTATCGGTTTTTTTTATCAAAAAGTGAAGGTTATTCGCGCTCCTCTTCCTTCAATGCAAAACCCGTGAACCTGGATCAGGTCCACCAGGTTTCGATAAAGAGCTCATGCGTTCTCACGAGTGGCGTGAATATGTACAGTATCGTGGGAACAAGGATCAGGCAGACAATGCAGTTTCCCAGCCACCATGCGATGAATGCGGAGCCGATTGTGTTCCACGGGATAATGCCCCCGAGAGCGAGCGTGGCAGATCCCCAGAGTGCCCCGCAGATGTTGTTGAGAAGGACGCCGAAGACCAGCACGATCGCGATATCCCGCCTGTTCCGGAGAGCCGGGTCAGCAGAGAGACACCGGAATGCGACCAGGGGGATGAGCACCTGCCAGAAATCAGCAAGCGACCAGTACAGGCTTACATCCGCAGGAATCCCGCTGAGCAGCCCGGCCCCGACGAAACACCCGCCATATGCCGCAACGGCCCCCCACATGCCAAACCAGAGGGCAAAGACTACCATGAGGGCGACGACGATATAGAATGACGAGATTCCCGGTCCAAAGGCAAAGGAGAAGACCGCAAATTTTGCAAGAAGAGTGTTTACGCAGAGCAGCAGGAAGAAGAGCCCGAGATAGAGAGCGAACGGAGGATACTTCCTGCCTGTCACACCTGCTGGCGGGTGGCCTTCGGTTGCTTCCATTATCAGAGTACAATACTAATCCAAAACATATAATAAACATGGATCGTATTTATCCATAAGATGGGACAGCTGGATGATATATTCGCACGCTATAAAAAGTGCTGGGAGTGGTCGGAAGGCGCCGTCTGGAGAGCATTCTTCCTCGCCCTTTTTCTTGGTGTGATCATCTTCCCGTACTGGTGGCTTGTCGTTCAATGGTCAGCCACCTACTTTCCCGATCCCGGGCTCCGGTTTACTTTCATTACAACCACCTTCCTCTTTGTCCTGATTGTTGTTGACAGCACATTCCTCATCCGGTATTACCAGATCGTGAGGAAACGCGAGTTCGAACTGCAGGCGCTTGAACTGCGCCATGCTGAGGAAGCTCTCCGGCTGGCCAACCGGAAACTCAACCTGCTCTCCAGTATCACCCGGCACGATATCCGGAATCAGCTCCATGGCTTAAAGGCATTCCTCGAACTTTCAAAAGAATCTCCGGGTGATGTTCAGAAGATGTCAAGATATATCACAAGCGCGGAGCAGGCTGCGGATGCCATCGAACGGCAGATCGCGTTCACGAAAGAATATGAGGATCTCGGGGTGATGGCACCGGTCTGGCAGAATCTGGATGCATGTGTGAAGAAGGTGGAGAAATCGTTACCTCTGCGGGAAGTACATCTGGTGATGGATAGTCTGGATGTCATGGTATATGCGGATCCGCTGCTGGAGAAGGTGTTCTATAATCTGGTCGACAATGCCCTGCGGTACGGCGGAGAGGAAATGACTATGATCCGGATTGCATCGCAGGAATCAGAAACGGGACTGGTCATTTCTTTGGAGGATGATGGTACCGGGATTATGGCAGAAGACAAGAAACGCCTCTTCGAACGGGGCTTTGGCAAACACACCGGGCTTGGACTCTTCCTCTCCCGTGAGATCCTGTCTATTACCGGCATCTCGATTACCGAGAACGGGGAGCCGGGGAAGGGAGCCCGGTTCGCGATCCTTGTGCCCAAAGGGGCATACCGGTTCCCCCCGGCACCCTGAACCCCGCCGGTCTTTTTCTGCACAAAAAACGACCGATGACCGGATATCCCCCGGGTATGTCCCGGATACGGTGCCGGCCCGGGCCCGGTTTGACCGGTGCGCGTCCTGGCCGACCCGTAATGGTCTGCTTCGGCTCGTTCCGGATTAAATCAAACCCTGCCCGGAAATTTTTAGTCACGATCATGATCGTGATTGAAAAATCGATCCGGATCAATCAAGCTTTGATTTTTGTTTTTCAATCAAGGTTTGATTGAAAAATTTTAGAGCAGACCTTGATTTTGAAATTTCAAACGCGATCACGATCGCGATCGAAAAACCGATCTGGAACGAACGAACTTTGATAAAAAAAGGTCAGAATCGATCCGGGACCTTTGGGGGTGTCACATCCAGTGCCCATGCCCGTCCCCGAACGCTCGTGGCGGAACCGGCCGGCTGCCATACCCCGAGAGAGAAGTACTCGTCATAGGTCGATCCATATGGAGGTGACTGTATAGTTATCAAAATTTTTGAATCGCGGATCGATTGCGGTACCAAAATCGTGTACCGGTACAGGAAAATTTTGCCGGGCAGGGAACGGGATCCGGCTTCGTGGTGTATTTTTTTAAAACGGGGTGGGTTTCCCAAAAGGCGTTTCTCCCGCGGCAAATTCCATACCGGTGCCCGGTTCGGGATCGGTATGGTGGCTCTTGAGCAGTCCTCATCAAAAAGCCGGGAATAAAAAAATAGCATTATATTGTCCGGATTCAAGTATGCCATAGTGCGATACAATCAGGATACCGCGATGAATCCGGCCCGGGCTTTTCTGTCCATCATAAAGAGCGTGAGCGATTCGTGGGTGCAGGGTTTTTTTATGAAAAATCTGGTTGCCCCGCTCTTTTCCGGGCCCGGCTGCCGGGTATTCTCTATCTCTGACGATATCTTTCGGGAGGCGGGTGAAGGATGAAGGAGGGATCTCTCAATACCCTGCCGCAGGACGATGCTATACCCCGAAAAAACCCCTTGCGAGAAAACGAGCGTACGGGAACAAACGGGGGAGACTCAGTGGATGAACTGCCATTCCGCACGCTGTTTCTCACAAGCCCGCTCGCAACCTTCATCTGGCAGCACCGGGATTCGGAATTTTACCTCATGGAGATGAACCGGGCAGCAGAAGATCTCGTCCGTGGGCTGTCGCAATTCATGCGAGGGGTAAAAGCTTCGGAAACCTATGCAGGCGAGCCAGCTCTTCTTGATCATATCCGACGGTGCTTTTCTGGAAAAACCGGGCAGGAACCCGGCCTCGTTACCGAAACCCACATCCCCGGCAGGGTTATCCACGCAACCGCTTCACGTCTCTCTCCCGACCTTGTCGCGGTTTCCCTGCAGGACATATCCGAGAGGACATGGACGGAGGAAGCATTGCGCCACAAGACGGCACTCTTTGAAGCCCAGCTGCACTCATCCACGGATGGAATCATCGTTGCCGACACAACCGGAAAGAAGATCCTCCAGAATGTGCGGGTTGCCGAGATCTGGAAGATCCCAAAGAACGCCGCTCTTGACCCGGATGACGCCCTCCAGATCCGGCACATGAAGGAGATAACCCGTGACCCGGACGGTTTTGCCGCCCGGGCTCATCACCTCTTTTCCCATCCCTACGAGACCTGCAATGATATGGTGGACCTTGTCGACGGGACGATCATCGAGCGGTATTCGGCCCCGGTCATCGGAAAGAACGGGAAAAATTACGGCCGGATCTGGAAGTTCCGGGACATCACCGAACAACGAAAAGCAGAACTTGCCCTCAAAGAAAGCGAGGAGAAGTTCCGGCGTGTTGTCGAGAGTGCTCCAGCAGGGATCTTCATTGCCATCGATGGCCTCTTTGCCTACCTCAACCCCGCAGCATGCCGCCTGTTCGGGGCTGAACCTGCCGGCCCGCTGGAAGGTACGCCGGTCATCGACCGCATCCATCCCGACTGCCAGGGAATATTGGCTGACCGGCTCCGCATCCTCAACCAGGAACGCCAGCCAATAGCGGCAATCGGGGAGAAGATCTTCAGGACCGATGGGACGGTGTTTTATGCGGAGGTCTCCGCAGTGCCGATTGTTTTCCGGGGCAGGGACGGGGCGCTCTTTTTCATCAGCGACATCACGGAGCGGAAGCGGGCCGAGGACCAGCGCGAAGCCCTGATCAGCGAGCTTGCAAGGAAGAACGCGGAACTGGACCGGTTTACCTACACGGTCTCCCATGATCTGAAAAGCCCGCTGCTTGCCCTCCGGGCATACCTTGCCCTCCTTGAAGAGGATATCCGTGACGGGGATATCGCTACGGCAAATACCGATATTGTCAAGATTGGTACAACCGCTGAACGACTGGAGGATCTCATCAACAGCCTGCTGCTCCTGTCCCGGAGCGGCAGGATCGTGGATTCTCCCATGCCGGTCTCTTTCAAAGACCTTACAGCCGAAGCAGTAGCGCTCCTTGAAACCACGTACAACCAACGGGGGGTAAAACTGACGATCCAGGAAGGCCTGCCGGTGGTGATGGGTGACCGTGTCCGTCTCCTCCAGGTAATGACCAACCTTCTCGATAATGCCGTCAAGTACATGGGAGACCAAAAGCAGCCCCGGGTCGTGGTCGGTTCGCGAAAAGATGAAGCCGGGCTGGTCCTGTACGTGCAGGACAACGGGGCGGGGATAGCTGAGCAGAACCTCAAAAAAGCCTTCGACCTGTATGAACGGTTCAACCCGGAGGTTCCCGGGACCGGTATCGGGCTTGCGACGGTGAAGCGGATTATCGAGGCCCATGGGGGAAAAATCGAGGTGAAGTCCGAAGGAGAAGGCAGGGGTGCCACGTTTGTCTTTACGCTTCCCGCTGCAGAAAAAAACGGGGCCGGATCATGACGAAGAACGCGGGTGTCCTGGCCCGGCCGGTTTTCACGGGCGCACCCGGCTCGCAGCTGCCGTGGAGCCGGGCCTTTCAGGAACGTTTATGCCGTATCCGTATGATCATATCTCGTGGGATAATCATCTTCCCGGTAGGATAAATCATGGCCCGTATTCTCCTTGCTGATGACAACCCGCAGAATCTCTATCTTTTAGAATCGCTCCTTAAAAGCAACGGGTTTGAGGTTGCCGCGGCAGTGAACGGGGCCGAAGCGCTGGATGATGCAGTGAAAAATCCCCCGGATCTTATCGTGGCCGATATCCTGATGCCGGTGATGGACGGGTTCGAACTCTGCCGGCGGTGGAGAGCAGATGACCACTTAAAAACGGTCCCGTTCATCTTTTACACGGCTACTTACACGGACCCCCGGGACGAGCAGTTTGCAAAAAGCCTGGGTGCCGATCGTTTCATCGTGAAGCCGCAAAAACCGGACCTGCTCCTGCAGGAAATACGGGAGGTTCTATCCGAACCCCGCGGGAGAGCAGGATCAAAACCTGCTCCCGGCAGGGATGCGCAGGAGCTCCTGCAGGAATATACTGAAGTCTTGTTCCGCAAGCTCGAAAAGAAAGTCCGGCAGCTGGAAAACGAGATTGCCGGGCACCAGAAAGCCGAAGAGAGGATCCTTCTTGCAAACCGTAAGCTTGCCCTGATGACGGAAGTCACCTATCAGGATATCCAGAACAAGGTGACCGCACTCCGGGGATTCTCCGAGCTGTTGCGGGATCCCGGGCGTGAGAAGGACCGGATGCTCTTCATCCAGAAACAGGTAGAGATCCTTGAGACGATCCAGAACCTGATCAAAAAGACCAAGGATTACCAGCAGATGGGCATGGTGGACTCCCGCTGGATCGAAATCGAGCCGATAATCCGGTTGCAGATGTCGCTCCAGAGCCAGAAGCACAGCATATCGCTGAAATGCGATCTGCCGGGCCTTGAGATCCTGACCGATCCCCTCATCGCCCGGGTCTTCTACAATCTTATCCATAATACTATCATGCACGGGGGTGACGTTACCCGAATCTCTTTCTCCTTCAGGGAAGTGCCCGAAGGGCTCATCCTGGTCTGCGAGGATGACGGGATTGGCATCCAACCAGACGATAACGACACGCTCTTTGACCGCATTGCCGGAGGTGAGGGGAAATTCGGGCTCTTCTTTGTACGGGAATTCCTTACCCTGTCCGGCATGACGATCCGACAGACCGGTAATTTCGGTCATGGTGCCAGGTTCGAGATCACCGTACCATACGGGATGTACCGGTTTTCCTAAAAACCGGTACCCGGATCACTCCCGTCAGATCCCCGGTCATCTCCGGGAGTTGCAGGCAAACCCTTATTATTCCGGAACCGGTATTGTCTCCTGCTGATGAGATCCTGCCCCATAATCACAAAACCTGCAACTCAGCCGGCGCTGATTACCCCCTCTTTTCCGATCCCCTTATCGGCGGTATACCGGTGTGATCTGCGATGACACGAATCCTGATAGCGGATGATAACCCGGCAAACCTGTACCTTTTGGAGTCGATTTTAAAAGGGCACGGGTTCGAGGTTGTGGCAGCAAAAAACGGAGCAGAAGCGCTCGCGCTGGTACAGGAGAATCCGCCCGCCCTGATCATATCGGATCTCATGATGCCGGTGATGGACGGGTTCGAGCTCTGCCGCCGGCTGAAAGCAGACCCTTCCAAAAAGTCCATACCCGTGGTGTTCTACACGTCATCGTATACCGAAGCAAAGGATGAGCAGTTCGCGATGAACCTTGGGGCAGAACGGTTTGTGACAAAAGCGCAGAAACCCGAGGAATTGATCCGGATTGTGCGCGAGGTTCTGGAGGCTTCAGGAAAGAAGACCTCCGCTGCGACAAGAAAACCGCTCGGGGATGAGATGGAGATCCTGCGCCAGTATAATGAGGTGCTCTTCCGCAAACTGGAACAGAAAGTACTCGAGCTGGAAGAGGAGATCGCGGAACGCAAACGGGCAGAGGAGCAGCTGCAAAACCTCAATGAAGATCTGGAGACGCGTGTTGCCGAACGGACGCGGGAGCTCAACACGTTGCTCTCTGAGAAGGAACTGCTCTTAAAGGAGATCCACCACCGGGTCAAGAACAACCTCCAGATCGTTGCAAGCCTCCTCCATACCCAGGCACGGCATATCGCGGATCCCAAAACGCTCACCATGCTCGAAGAGAGCCAGAACCGGGTGAAGGCGATGGCGCTTGTCCACGAGCGGCTGTACAAGTCGGACGATCTCTCATCGATCGAAATCGCGGATTACGTGAAATTCATGGGAACCAGTCTCCTGCAATTCTACGGGACCGGCGCAGCACGGGTGAAGTTCGAGGTGGAGATGCCCGGTATCCGGTTCGACATCAACCGGGCGATCCCGCTTGGTCTTTTGATAAACGAACTTCTCTCCAACGCCCTCAAGCACGCGTTTCCGGCCGGCCGGAAAGGGACGATCACGGTGACGGGGGCAAAAAAGGACGGCACAATCCGGATCATTGTTCAGGATGACGGAACCGGCATTCCGGAATCGTTTGACTGGAAAAATACCGGCTCGCTCGGGCTCCGGCTGGTCAACAGCCTCGCCGATCAGCTCTCCGGGACAATTGATCTTGACCGGTCTTCGGGAACGAAGTTTACCATCGCCGTGCCGGAAGAGGTTACGGCCTGAATCCCCCGCCACATTGCCTGTTCAGAAAAAAATGTTCAGACGCTCCAATGCTCACAAGTCCGTTCTTCTCTTCCTGTACGATTGGGAGGTATCCCGGACGGGATATCTTTTGCCATCCCGGTAACCGATCCCGTTCTTCCGGTTCACCGTCGGTTCTGGTGGCATAGGGATACTTTTATTAGCTGCGAACAAGCATTGCCCCATACTGATGAAACTCCGGTCACGCATCCTGCTCCTCTACCTGTGTATCGCGATCCTGGTACTGGTGCTCATCGGGGGCGTGCTCCCCTCATCCCTGCACAAGCAGAACCTTGATACCATATCTGATGATTCCATCAGCCAGCTCCGGCACATCGATTTCGCCCTCACGAACTTCATTTCCGAAGCAAAGAACGATGTGCACGAACTCGCGCTCAATGGAAACATCCAAATCTTGGACGATTCCCGCTTCACCTCCTTTTTAGATGCCGATGAAGCGACATTCACCTACGCCATCACGGAAGAAGAGCAGGAGATCATCGATATCCTGAAAGGGTACCAGATCTCGCACCCGCATGTCAGTTCGGTGTACATGGGCCGGGAGAACGGGGCGTTCGTACGCTCGTACCCCCGGGCCCGGCCAACCGCATACGATCCCCGCGATCGCCCGTGGTACATCCTTGCAAAGGAGCACCCCGGGCAGGTATCCATGACCGATCCGTACAAAGCGGTCACGACCGATGACGTAAATATCGGGATCGTCATGCCCCTCCAGGACGCAAACGGGACGATCTATGGTGTTGTCGGGGCCGATATCACGCTCGTGAACCTGACGCAGTACATCGCGTCGGTTGAGCCGGTTGGCAACGGGGAGATGATCCTCACCGACCAGAGTGGCACGATCCTTGCGGCCCGGAATCCCGGGTTGCTGTACCAGAACATCAGCGGAATCCTCGGCGACCAGGCGCAGGTCTTCCTCGCTTCAGGTGAAGGGGTGCTCATCACGAACGGGAGTTACCTGATCTATTATACCTCCCCGGAGCTCGGCTGGAAGATCGGCAGTTTCGTCCCGTTTGCCACCATCGACCAGCAGATCAACAACTCCATCATACGGATCCTCATCTTCGTCCTCATCGCGCTGGTCCTGCTCAGCGTCTTTACCCTCTTTGTCCTCAACAGCACGGTTATCCGGCCGCTCTCCAGCCTGACGGACGTGAGCCGGAGGATCGCTGATACGGGTGACCTGAACCAGCAGATCGATACCAGCGGGGCCGGGGAGATCGGGACCCTTGCCCGCTCTTTTGAAGCCATGGTGGAGAAGATTCGTGCCGAGGAGCAGGGGCGCCTCCAGGCACTCCGCGAACTGGAAACCTACCGCGATCACCTTGAGGATATCGTTGCCGAGCGCACCCGCGAGCTTGAACAGGCCAAGGAGGCTGCCGAATCTGCCGACCGGCTGAAATCCGCCTTCCTTGCCACCATGTCCCACGAACTCCGCACGCCGCTCAACTCCATCATCGGGTTCTCGGGCATCCTCCTGCAGGAACTGGCCGGGCCGTTGAACGAGGAGCAGAAGAAGCAGCTCGGGATGGTTGCGGACAGTTCAGACCACCTGCTCTCGCTCATCAACGATGTACTCGACCTCTCCAAGATCGAGGCCGGGCAACTGAAAATTGCCATCGAGCCGGTCGAGGTCCGCCCGGCGCTTGAGAAGGTTATCCGTACCGTTAAGCCCCTTGCTGAGGCAAAACATCTCGCGCTCGAACTGGATATTGCTCCAGAGGTTGTACGGGCCCGGGCCGACACCCGCCGGGTAGAGCAGGTGCTCCTCAACCTTTTGAGTAATTCCATCAAGTTCACCGAACAGGGGTATATCCATATCAGGTGCCGGACCGAAGGCGATTTCGTAAAAATCAGTGTTGCGGATACCGGGATCGGCATTAAGAAGGAAGATTTGGAGAAACTCTTCCGGCCGTTCACGCAGGTCGAGACCGGCCTGACAAGGAAGTATGAAGGAACCGGTCTTGGCCTCTCGATCTCAAAGCGGCTCGTCAGCCTGATGGGCGGTACGATCAGTGTTGAGAGCGAATGGGGTAAAGGCAGCACCTTCAGCTTCACCTTACCCATGGACAGGGGTTTACCATGACAATGAAGATCCTCTATATCGAAGACAATGACCAGAACTTCTACCTGGTCAGCTACATCCTGGGCGCGAAAGGCTATTCGGTGGAACGGGCGCATGACGGGAGGGAGGGTATCGACCTTGCCACGGAAGGCCGGCCCGACCTCATCCTTCTCGATATCCAGCTGCCAATCATGGACGGGTACGAGACCGCCCGCGAGCTCCGGAAGATTCCTGATGTCAGTTCGACCCCCATCGTTGCCCTCACCTCCTATGCCATGGCTGGCGACCGGGAACGAGCACTTGCAGCGGGGTGCACCGGGTATATCGAAAAGCCGATCAATCCCAAAACCTTTGCTGAAACCATCGGACACTACCTGCCTGCCGGCACCAGCGGAGAAGATCTTCCATGACCCGGGTCCTGATTGCAGATGACCGTGCGGCAAACCTGTACCTGCTGGAATCGATCCTGAAAGGGAACGGCTTTGAAGTAACGGCAGCAAAGAACGGGGCTGAGGCCCTCTCCCTTGCTCAGGATGACCCCCCGGATCTCATCATCACCGACATCCTGATGCCGGTCATGGACGGGTTCGAGCTCTGCCGGCAGTGGAAGGCAGATGACCACCTGAAAGGAATCCCGCTCCTCTTTTACACGGCAACCTTCACGGATCCCCGGGACGAGCAGCTGGCAAAAGATCTGGGCGCTGACCGGTTCATGGTAAAGCCGCTGAAACCGGAGGTACTGGTACGGGAAATTTGGACAGTTCTTGCAGAAGTGCAGGAACGAAAGGAGGCATCACCTGGTGCCGGCAGGGACGAAAAAGAGATCCTGCAGGAGTACAGCGAAGCCCTGTTCCGGAAGCTTGAAAAAAAAGTGCAGCAGCTGGAGGAGCAGATAGCCGGGCGGAAAGCGGCCCAGGAAGAACTGGAGATGGTGGTACGCGAACTTGAGCAGAAGAACGCGGAACTGGCACGGTTCACCTACACGGTATCTCACGAACTCCGGAGCCCGCTCGTCACGATCCAGGGGTTCGCCGGGCTTATTGAAGAAGAACTGGCGAGCTTGGGCAATCCCCCCGGGATGCAAACCCATGTCCGCCGTATCTCGGCAGCGGTGGACACGATGGATACGCTTCTTACCGATCTCCTGAATCTCTCCCATGCCGGAGAAGGCCCGGGCAAAAAAGAGACGGTCAGGTTCGATGCGATCGCCCGCGAAGCAGCAGATCTCCTCGCCCAGCCGCTGGAGGATCGCGGTGTACAGCTTGAGATACAGCCGGACCTTCCCTTCGTGGAGGTTGATCACACCCATATGCGGGAAGCGGTAATCAACCTCCTCGATAATGCGATAAAATTCTCGGGCAACCAGGCTGCCCCGGAGATTCGCATCGGCTTTGGCACAAGCGGGAATGAAGCAGCGTTCTTTGTACAGGACAACGGCATCGGCATCGATCCCCGGTACCTGGAGCGGATCTTCCGGATATTCGAGAAACTGGACAGT
>DANA01000038.1:5441-5677 GCA_002508495.1 Methanoregula sp. UBA276 | reverse complement strand
AATTCAGAGTTCGGAAACGAGCTGGTGATAGAAGAGTGCGGGATCCGGATGTTCGCCCGGCACGTCATCAGCTCCAGCAGCAGCACCTGGCAATACATGGCAACCGCACCGGGCCGGGAACACCTCCTGCTCTACGTCAACAAAGGCAAGGAAGGGGAAGAAGGTGAGGAGAAATACGGCCCGATAGACGTTGCTGTCTTCTCGCACCGCCACCAGTTCGTTGTCGTCGGATTCCC
>DANA01000038.1:0-5341 GCA_002508495.1 Methanoregula sp. UBA276 | reverse complement strand
AGGCCGTGCAAGGTGGTCGGGAGGGACCGGAAGTGACCGCCCGTAAAAGCACGCTGCGTACTCCGGGATCTGATTTTATGATCATTCCCGAACTTGAAGAGATCGCCGCAACCTATCAGCCCAAAGGGATATGGACACCGGAAGATGTTGCCGTGCTCCGGACCTATTACGGGCGGGTCCCCACCTCCAAACTGGCGGTCTACCTGAAACGGAAACACAGCAGCATCACCAACAAAGCGCAGGAACTCGGGTTATCCGTCCGGGAGGCGCAGGGCCGATGAGCGAGTGCAGCACATGCCACTGGTGGCTCCGGTGCAACCGCTCGAAGAAGCGGGAGCAGGAAGCAAGCGAAGACCCCTGCCGGGAATGGAAACGGCTGGCAACGGAAGGACTGGAAAGTGGTTGGTCATGAGTACGCAAATGCGCCAGATCCTGCTGGAAGAGAACCCGCTCTGCGATCTGGTGTGCCGGATATACTGCCGGAGCATGGCGGTTGTAATGGCGATAGGGCTGGTGTTCTGCCTATGAGGGGTGCGTGAGCCGTGGCCCGCAAGTGCACGATCTGCGAACATAAGGATCGAAACAAGATCGATTCAGCGGTCGCCGTGAAAGGGGCCTCTTTACGCACGATAGCGACTCAGTATCGAATCACCATTTCAAGCCTCCGGAGGCACATCAGCAACGGGCATATCGCAGAGAAGATCGTGCAGGCCCAACACGCCCACGAGGTCATTGAGGCGGATACCATCCTCTCCCAAATGCAGACCGTGAAAAACGAGCTCTGGATAATCCACAAAGAAGCGCGGGACCGCAAGACCAACGACGGGGATAAATACCCTGACAACCCGCTGGCATTAAAAACGCTCACTCAGCTTGACAAGCACCTGGAGACGGAAAGCAAGATCCTCGGAGTGAACCCCGAACCGCCCGCGAACCCGGTAACCGTGAACCTCAACATCGCAGAGGAGGTGAGGAAACTTGTCGGAATCCTGCCCGCTGTTAAGCGCTGAAGACGCACCGCTGGCAACCCGATACCTTCAGACGGTGCGGTCCAACAAATACATCCCGCACGAACCCACGGAAAAACAGGCGCTATTCCTCCTGCACGACCATATCCCGGAGATCCTATACGGCGGGAGTGCCGGCGGGGGGAAGTCGGACGCTCTGCTCATGGCGGCCCTGCAGTATGTCCACGTTCCCGGATATGCCGCCCTCCTCCTGCGCAGAACATACGCAGACCTCGCCCTTCCCGGTGCCATCATGGACCGGGCAGCGGAATGGCTGAACGGCACCGATGCACGATGGAGCGATAAGGAGAAGACGTGGAACTTCCCGTCAGGTGCCTCGCTCTCGTTCGGATACCTCGACAGCCCGCGCGATCATTACCGATACCAGGGCTCGGAGTTCCAGTTTATCGGGTTCGATGAGGTCACGCAGTTCAAGGAAACCCAATACCTCTATCTTCATTCCCGGCTGCGAAGGTTGGCAGGGTCCGGCATCCCGATCCGGATGCGGGCTGCAAGTAACCCCGGCGACATCGGGCACGAATGGGTAAAAGCACGGTTCATCACCGAACCCTCACGGGATAAAGATTGCCTGTTCATTCCCGCGTCACTGAGCGATAACCCGCACCTTGACCGGGAATCGTATATCAAGAGCCTGATGAAACTTGACCCCATCACCCGCGAGCAGTTACTATCTGGCAACTGGGACGTGAGGCCGGAGGGCGGGCTGTTTAAGCGGCAATGGTTGAAACTCACTGACGCCCTGCCAAAGAAGATGCCGCTCTGCCGGTACTGGGATAAGGCAGCCACGGAAGGCGGCGGGGATTGGACTGCCGGCGCTCTTGTCGGTATTGACCAGGGCCGGGTCTATGTGCTGGACGTTAAGCGATGCCAGGAACGCCCGGCAGGGGTCGAGGCGCTGATCTACCAGACCGCACAGCTTGACGGGCCTGAGGTAATGATCCGGATGGAACAGGAACCGGGGAGCGCAGGGGTAGATGTGATCGACCATTACGCCCGGCAGGTCCTCACTGGCTACAATTTCAAGGGCATCAAGAGCACGGGCTCAAAGGTCAGCCGGGCGGCGGCATTGAGCACAGCAGCCGAACAGGGCAACCTCCTGATCCTCAACCAGCACTTTGCCGGGGCACTTATGGACGAGCTGGTATTGTTCCCGACAGAAGGAGCGCATGACGATCAGGTGGATGCAGTCAGCGGCGGGTATAACGCACTGGCATTGAGAACCGGCGGCCATATACGGGCGAACAGTTGGTCACGAGGGAAGCCNNAGGAAATGCAAGCGCTGCCAACACGAATGGGCGCTCCGGCAAGACAAGGAGCCGCTCACCTGCCCGAAGTGCCGATCACCGTACTGGAACAGGGAACGCCAGAAGGCAAAAAAGTAATGCCCCCACCAAAAGACCCCCTGAAATATGTCGAGCATATAGAACGTCTGAGAAAATCACATTTGGGGAAAACCCCCTCAAAGGAGACACGGGAAAAACTCAGCAAAGCAAAAAAAGGCGTACTAAAATCACAAGAACATAAAAACAAGATCTCCGCCGCACGCAAACAACATTACATTGATCATCCGGAAACAAGGACAAAATTGAGTGAATCCAAAAAAGGCATTAAAAATCCAATGTTTGGAACACATCACACAAAAGAATGGTGTAAAAGGATTGGAGATATGGAACGGGGGGATAAATGCCATCTATGGCGTGGCGGGATCTCATTCGAGCCGTATTGCGTGAAATTTAATAATGAATTTAAGGAGCGAGTCCGGGCGTTCTTTGGATATATCTGTCAGGGCTGCAACGCCCCTCAAAATGGAGAGCGGTTACATATTCACCATGTAAACTTCAGAAAAGACGCCTGCTGTGCCGAAGACGTGATCCCGTTATTTGTACCCCTATGCCGGTCGTGTCATGGAAAGACGCAGTTTAACCGCGATTACTGGCAAGAGTATTTCACCGAGATGATTACGTCAAAGTATGACGGGAAATGCTACTTTACAAAGGAGGAAATGGCAAAATGAAATTACCCCAGTTTTTACACAGAGCGTTGGGTCTCAATGAAGGCCCGACGGACAATCTGGCATCGAGAGCGAAAGCGTATAATTCCCCTGCAGGGTTAGATCTGACACAAGATCCAACAAGGACATTCCAGCGATTACGGGGATACCGGAATAACTACAAGGTCGGGGGATACCTTGCCACTGGAATTGACCTTTACCCGCTCTATACTTTCGGGGAGTGGTACACCCTTGAGAGCAAGAACGAGACAAAGAAAAAAGAGATTGAGGATTTCCTCAATAGAATCAATTTTAATGCCGTGACAACAGCCCTGATGGTTGATGCCCTTGTGGTTAGGGACGGCGTTGCGGAGATTGTTTATGGTCGTGGTTCGCTCGAGAAGGTGCCCGTAAACGTGGTCCCCCGCCCGGCTGAGTGCTTTGACTTTGACACAGACCTCAAAGGTGTTATCCAGTCATATACCCAGAAGTGCGACAACCGGGGTAACTCAATCCAGAAGATCACTCTCCTGCCTGCGCAGATCCTACATTATCAATTCTCCCTCGATCCTACATCACCGTACGGGATCAGCCTGTGGGAACGAGCGGTTCACGACATCAAGCGGGACACCCGCGTTGCCGAAGCCGTCACCGCCGGTATATGCCTGCACGGAACCCCGAAATTCGTCACAACGGTGAACTCAGATAGACCCGACGCCCCGAAGGTATCCGCAGTGGAATGGGGTATACTGGAAGACAGTCAAAAGGACTTCAACGCAAAGGACAATTTCCTTTATGAGGGGAATGTTAAAATGGCGGTAATTGACACCGGGGGCGTTCCCAACGTTGGGCAATATTCAGAAGTAACAATGGCCCGGGCTTGTGCCGCTGTTGGTGCCCCCGCTGAGTTGCTCGGATTACGGCAGGGCACGTCGGATGCAACGGCGGTATCCCGCATTGCCGCATTCTACAAACAGGTCAAACTCGTGCAGAAAGACATCGAGCGGCTTTGGAACGTTGAGATCATCGACAAGATCACCGGAGAACCCGGTCTCGTGAAAATCAAGATGAACTCTGCATCCATGGACGACTTCCTTAAGAAGGCAGCAGCGCTCCCAATGCTCCGCACTGGTTCCGATCCGGATGCTGTCGCTGATGCTGCATGGTGCCGTGAATGGCTGAACATTCCTGAGGATAAACGCACCGACGAGGAGAAGCCCAAGAAACAGGAGTTCCCGGGCAGCCTGCAAGAATGGGCGATGAAGCCCCCCGTGGACAATCCGATGATGCCAACGGGCAAGAGCGAGCAGGAGCAGGCAGCCATGAACGAACTGGCAGCCGCAGCACACGCACTATCAGAGGCGGTCCGGGAGGGATAACATGGCATCCCCCCACCTCACCCGGGCGATCTCCCGGTTCACCCGTGCCGCTATCGGATTACAGAAGACCCGGGAGAAAGACCAGATCGCCAAGGCTCACCTGCTGGATATCGAGAAAGTATTCGAGGAGCAGTATCATCTCGTGATGTTCCGGTTCCAGTTCATGGAGGAGTATTTCCCGGGTCCGGAACCCGTCCGGCAGATGGAGGCCAAGCGCCCCGTTAACCCCGACGCCCTCAAGCGATGGAACGCGATATGGAAGGATGTCGAGACCCAGACCACACCAGCCCTCCAGGATGCCATTGTCAGTATAGAGCGGGAGGCGTTGCCGAAAGGTGCCGACCAGCTCAGGACACAACTCAAATTTGATGCAAAGACCACATTTCGTTTAGCGAACCCCAGAGCCGTGGCATGGTTCATGAAGCACGGCGGCAGCACAGCGTATATCGCGGGAATCCAGGACACCACCAAGGAAAGCCTGAAAGGGTTGATTGCGCAGGGGCTGGATAACGGCTGGAGCTATAACCAGACCGCCAAGGAGATCCGCAAACTGTTTCTCGGCCCCATCACCACGAAGCGGGCGCAACTCATTGCCACGCACGAGAGCGCCCAGGCATACGAGGCGGGCAATCGGGCCTTTGCGGGTACCATCGTTGATGACGGGATCGAAATGGAGAAGATGTGGACCACTTCCCACGATGACCGCGTTTCCGAGGGGTGCGAGGAGAACGAGGGGGACGGCTGGATCCCCATTGACCAGGCACACACCAGCGGCGACCAGGAGCCCCCGAGGTTCCCCGGCTGCAGATGTTTTGAGCAGTACAGGCAGGCGAGAGCATGAACCACGAAGAGCGGATCTCCCTCTATATCATCGCGTATAACGAAGAGGAGACCATCGGCAGGTGCATCACGTCATTCCAGGAAGCCTGTGATGATATCGTGCT
>DANA01000058.1:19048-46067 GCA_002508495.1 Methanoregula sp. UBA276 | reverse complement strand
TGGCCTCGATCACGATCTCCTCGCGCCCTTTGCCGGTGAAGAGGATGAACGGGATATCCCCATGATCGGCCCGGATTTTCTTGAGGAAAGCAATGCCGTCCATCTTTGGCATCTCGTAATCGGCCACGATTGCATCATAGAACGGGAGCGAGGGGAGATTGAGCGCCGTTGTCGCGAGCGGCGCCGTCTCAAGAACGATCTCCCTGGTCTCTTCAAGGAACATCCGGGCTACATCGAGCAGGTGCGGATCATCATCAACATACAGCACGCGGTACATAGGCAGTAGCACTGACAGCCCCGGGGCACTTTTGCGCTCCTGCACCGGACAGCAATGCCTGCACAGGATCGCAACGATACCGGCGGCTCGTTTCTGGTATCACGGGATCCGGTACAAGGAGTGCCGGTGGGCTGATATGACCACAATCTCCTGCCATGATTTATATAGATTCCGGCTGAACGGGCAGGGGGGAGAATATTTCCATAAGGATTGGGTAGGGCCCTAAAGGATTTTTCCCATAATATAGGTTGTCACTCTTTTTATTTCTTAAGAATAAAAACAAAAATAATAAATTGATAGAATCGAAATTACCGGAACGGTGAATATTCTGCTCACAAAAAACGACGCCCTGTTGATAGCGCTCGGCTGCATTATCGGCATCCTTGCAGCAATGGTCATGATTCCCGCCCTCCAGCCGGCTCCCGAACCCGGGCAGGCAGCCATCGCGGCAGTCCCCCCGGCTGAAGAGAAGATCCCGGTAATTTCCGGCATCACGAATACGATTGGCCGGTTCGCGACCCGGGACGAGGTGATTGCGTTCATACGCCAAAAGACGGGATCCGTCGAGCCTTCCCCGGCAACCAGCACTCTGCCGGTCGTGGTTTCGGGCAGTTCGCGGGCATACAGCTTCGAGGTTGACACCTCCACGTTCACGCCGGATGAATATATCGTGATAGTCGAGGCGGTCACGGAGGATATATCCGCATCAACGCTCTTTAATGTCCTTGAACAGCCGGCAAATGGGCTCCCGTCATCGCCAGCCTCGTTTCCAGTATCCACTTCTATCGGGAAGGACGACCTGTTCATCACCATCGATCCCATTGGTGACAAGATTGTCGGGGAGAGATTCCAGATAACCGGAACAACCAGCCTCACGGCTGATGCGGAAATTCTCGTGCAGGTCTATTCCTCCTCGTTCAAGCCAACCCAGAAGAGCCAGTCCGGTGAATTCTCCGGCGCCACCGGGACAATCCGGGTAGGATCGTCCGCACAACAACTGCCGGTTCCTACACCCGTCCCGACACTCGCGTCAACGCGGGCACCGACTATGGTTCCGACAACAGCGGCGGCGGTTGTCGAGCGTGAATATTCAAAGACCAATGTCCAGGTCCGCACCGTGGATGAAGCCGATATCATCAAAACGGACGGCACGTACATCTACGTGGTCACGGCAAACTGCCTGCATATCGTACAGGCATTCCCGGCAGAAGATGCTGAGATCCTCTCCACCCTCCGCTTCCCGGGCCAGCCGTCTGCCCTGTACATCAATAATGGTCGCGTTATCCTTGTCGCCACCGATTACCAGGCCCGGCAGGTATCCACCTGCACGCCGGGGAAATGCCTGCAGCAACCCGGTTATACTCCCCGCACACTGGTTTACATCTTCTCGGTTGCGGATCCCGCGAACCCGCAACTCGTCCGCGAGATGAAGATCGATGGGGTCTATTCCAGTTCGCGGATGATCGGTTCCCAGTTCTATTTTGTCACCAGCACACCAGTCCCGTATGACCTCGACTACCTTGAGCTGCCAACAGTCCATGATGACCGGGGAGGCATCTCCACGCCGCCGGTCTATGGGTTCAACACCACCGACACGGCATATGCCTTCTCAACCATCGGGGCGGTGGATGTGGCACGAACCGCTCCGGTTTCTGCCAAAACCTTCCTTATCGGATCGGCTTCGACCATCTACGTCTCGCCCGATCGTCTCTACATCGCCGTGCCCGGCCAGGCTCATGACGATCCGGCCCCGGCAACAACCATCCATGCATTCAATATCGACAACGGGAAGATAACTTACGCCAGCGGGGGAACGGTGGATGGCACACTCCTCAACCAGTATTCGCTGGACGAATTTTCCGGCAACCTCCGGGTGGCAACAACGGTTTCAACCGGTTCATGGCGGTGGGATACCGGGTCGTCAAGCAAGGTGACAATTCTTGATGATAACCTCAAAACAATCGGTACCCTTGCCGATATTGCGCCGGGCGAGAGGATTTATGCTGCACGGTTCATGGGGGAGAGGCTGTATCTCGTCACCTTCCGGGAGACCGATCCCTTCTATGTCATCGGCCTTGAAGACCCCGAACGACCGGTGATACTGGGTGAACTGAAGCTTCCGGGGTTCTCGAACTACCTTCACCCGTATGATGCCGATCATATCATCGGTGTTGGAAAAGAGTCCGCCTCCGGGCCGCTCAAGATCGCGCTCTTCGATGTCTCGGACGTGAACAACCCGGCACTCCGGGACAGCGAGACCCTGGGCACGTCGTACAGTACGTCACCGGTGCTTGACGATCCCAGAGCATTCCTGTTCGATAAGGAAAAGGACCTTCTTGTCCTGCCGGTCCACCTCACCACCGGAGACTATTACTGTCATCATGGTTCCCGCAGCTGCACCCCGCCATCCATGTGGGGCGGCGCATACGTGTACGGCGTGAACCCCAAAACAGGTTTTGTCCTGAAAGGAAAAGTCATGCATTACGATGATTACTCAGGGCAGCAGAACCCGGTGAAGCGGTCGCTCTATATCGAGGATACCCTGTACACGATGTCGGATGCAAAGATCGTGATGAGCGACCTTGCCCGGTCGCTGGAACGGGTAAACGAGGTTGACTTCCGGTAATTTCTCTTTTTTTCCGGTCTCACGTATTCCGGTACTTTGCGGATCTTTTTTTGAAGAACACAACCCGGAAGAAAAATGAAAAACGGATCGTGATCGTTCCGGAAATATTTTCAACCGCGATCCTGATCGCGTTTTTAAAATGAAAAACGCTGATCGATTTTACCGGAAAAAACGCGGAGCGATTTTTACAAAAAAATCACGATCCGATAAGGAAAAGTTAACCATTTGTGCTCACGTACACCAGCGCACCCCACGACGACAACCGCACCTGCGGGCAGGCATTTCAATCGCTATCCGGTTTTCATAAAAAAATCGCGGATCGTTTTTTTCAGAAAAAACGCTGATCGATCAAAAAATAAAAAACGGATCCCGTTTTTTTTGGAACGGTTTTCAATCGCGATCATGATTGCGATTTTTCCATGAAAATCGCGGGTCGGTTGGAGATTCGCTCTGAAATGTCGTTCGTGCACTATTGTCCCATCGGGATCTGTCTGCTAAAGGATAACCATACCGCGATGGATCCGCACCAGGTTTTGAACCGGGATCCTGACCGCAGGGTAAGGAAGAATCGTGGGGGGAATAAACGCCCCCCGTCGATTGCGTATTTCAATGAAACCGGCAGTCGGAGCGGGCGTCACAAACACGGCTGCTGCAGTCCCCGTACCAGCCGCTCTTTCCATCCGGAAAAGAATCGAAAGCGGGGACGTAGGGTTTGATGTCCAGCAGCGGTGTGCCATCGAGCACATCAACATCTTCTACCGTCAGCTCATGCCCGTCAACAGAAACGAGCCGGACAATCGAAAGCCCGATGGCGTTCGGCCGCTTCGGCGCCCGGGTCGCAAAGATACCATGCGGGACCGTATCCAGGTACGGGATAACCTCGAGTTCATGCCCGCTTACCCGGTGGAAAGAATAAATGAGGATGAGCCGGGAGAAGCCTTCGAGATCCCGGAGCCCGGCCCTGAACTTCTGATTGAGCGTGACCGTGCCCCGCACACCCCGGGCACCGGCAGGCTGGATGGGCATGCCAACCGGATCGGTAAACGGGGAACGAATAGTACCGATGGGAGTGAGAGAAACAACAGGTTCGTTTTTGGACATCATGACCGTTCACCAGAGCAGCGTGCGAAGATAAGAGTAGTCACGGCTGAAATTTCAACCATTCGATGCGTTTTGCGCATTGTAATAGTATACTCCCATCATGAGCCCCTGCGTGGAATAGCGGGGTGTTCCGAGGAAGCTGATGGGATCCAGCATAACCGGGTGATACACGATTGCCGGGGCCCCGTCGCGGTCATTCTCCGAACGGATCTCGACATCCGATGACCCGATCATCATGCCGAGGCAGGCACATACGCCCGTGATGCTGGCAGGTATGATGAATGCCCCGGGCGAACTGCCGGAATACAGGAAACAAAAGATGACGCCGGTGATCGAGCAGTCGAAGTAATGGAACTGCGCGATCCTCCGGTCCGTACCATCGCAGGGACGGATGGACCCGGATACCCGCAGGGTACTGAACGGGAAGAACGGGCTGATCCCCTTGCGGGTGCACAAATCTTCAGCAAGATGCAGGACCAGGCCCAGCAGAAGGCCGCCAAGAAATGCGGCAGGGATAGCCATGGCGGCACGGTCCATCAGGATGCTGACCGGGACCAGGATAATCGCAGACAGAATCAGGAACAGCGAAATAATTCCAAAAATCGAATGGGTCAGGCGCTTATCGTTCGGGTCAATGGTAAGTCCCGCCAGGTGCCGGTATGCCCGGCACAGCAGCGGGGTGCACGCGATACTGCTGAACCGGGTGATCGTCCATGCGATCGTCCGGGGCTTAAGGCGGTGCGGCTTTTTCATCTGGATGTCCGGAAGGATTGTCCCGATACCTGCACCAAGACAGATCACCAGGGTAAAGAGCAAAGAGCCGGGGACCACCGCACTACAGAGTATGAGGGTACACAGCAGGGTGAGTGCAAGGTGGTGACGGGTTATCATGGCAGGTCGGGTTCGCTTCGCAGCCGGGACTTGGGGCGGCACGGCCCAGGATCAAAAAATCCCCGGTAATCCTTCTTTATCGACAAGGATTTTGGAGACGGTGTGAATCTGACCCGCAATACCGTGCAGCATTCTGGAACAGAATAAGGTAAGAACCCGGTTTGTTATAATAGTTTTCATTTAACTAATCGAAAAAGTAAATCAAAAATTTTTTATTAGTACCGGTCTGATGCATACTTCCGGAAACGATTATTATGACACAAATCTCCAAACCATCCAGAACTATATCCATCGGTATCGCATTGGTCATCCTCTTCATCGCTGCGGCCTGTGCCGGCTGCACGTCATCCGCAGGGAACACCGTGCCAGATGTGGCGCCCGCAACTACTCCCCCGCAGGCAGTTAGCGTCTTCTGTGGCGCCGGGCTCAAGGCACCCATGCAGGAAATCGGGGTGGCCTTCGGGGAGAAATACGGCATTCCGGTCGAGTTCAATTATGGTGGCGGCGGCACGCTCGTCTCGCAGATGAACCTGACCCGCAAAGGAGATGTCTTCATGCCCGGCTCAACGGTCGAGTGGCAGGCGGCAAAATCGCAAGGGTTGGTCAATGATTACGAGCTCGTAGCCTATCACGTCCCGGTCATCGTTGTCCAGAAAGGCAATCCCAAAAATATCACATCCCTTACCGACCTTGCCCGGCCGGGCCTGAAAGTTGCCCTTGGCGACACCAGTGCAACGGCGATCGGAAAAGCAGGGGTAAAGATGTTCAAAAAACTCAACATCACGGACGATGTTGAGAAAAATGTCGTGACCCGGACCCCGACCATCAACGAACTGGTCGTTATCATGAAGACCGGGCAGGCGGACGCGGCCATCGTAACGCTCGACAATGTTGATGCTGGCGTCATGGATACCATCACGATTCCGGTCAGCAAAAATGAGATCCTGGTCACGCCTGTCGGCATGACAACCTATACAACGAACACCAATACCGCAGCGCAATTTGTTGCCTATGTTTCCTCTGATGAGGGCAAGGCGTTCTTTGCAAAGCACGGGTTCCCGGTCTACCCGGACCCGGCCTATGAAAATGTCAGGATCTAAGCGAAAACACTAAAACCGGAACAGACATGGCAAAGAACCCGTCGCACAGGCCCTGCAGGCACTCCCACCTCCTCCCGTATTCCGGGTGATTCCCGTGCGGAGATTATCGCTGGCCTTCACGCTGTTTGTTTTTGCCATCATCAGCGTCACGCTTGCCGTCCTTATCCTCTACTCTCCGCCGGATATCCTGCTCGGCAGCCTTGCAAATCCCGAGATCCAGTTCGCGATCGGCCTCAGTATCGTAACGAGCGTGGCATCAACGCTCATCTGCATCATCGTTGCCGTGCCGGTCGCGTACGCCCTTGCACGGTACACGTTCCCGGGAAAACAGGTTGCGACCCTTGTCCTGACCCTCCCCCTCACCCTTCCTCCCCTTGTTGCCGGCATCGCGCTCCTCCTCTTCTTCGGGACTACCCCGTGGGGCAGGGCTCTTGAGAGCGCCGGTTTTGCCGTCATCTTCACCCCGCTTGGTATCGTGGTTGCCCAGGTCTTTGTCAATCTCCCCTTCATGGTACGGATCCTGCGATCCGCGTTTGCCTCCATCAACCCGCGGTTCGAGCACGTGGCAAAGACGCTTGGCTGTACGGAGGCAGGAGCGTTCTTCCAGGTCACCCTGCCGATGGCTCGCCACGGCCTTCTTGCCGGTACGGTCGTGACCTGGTCCAAAGCCATGGGGGAGTTCGGCGCCGTGCTGATGCTTGCCGGTGCAACAACCATGAAGACCGAGACGCTGCCCATCGCCCTGTACCTCAACATCTCCACGGGGGATGTTGACCTGGCAGTTGCTGCAGCAACGATTCTCATCTTCATCTCGCTTGCCGCGCTCTGCTGTGTCGAATACCTTGACCGTGATGTGAACGTCTTTTAGGTGACCTGCATGCTCAGTATTGAATCGCTCTCAATCCAGCTCGGGGAATTTTCTGTACAGGAGGTCTGCCTGGAAATTCCGGATGGCGAATATTTCATCATCATCGGGCCCACCGGGGCCGGTAAGACCGTCCTTTTAGAGACCATCGCCGGCATCTACCGGCCGGAAACGGGCAGGATTGTCCTTGACGGAAAAGATATTACAAGACTCGAACCCCGCGACCGGAATATCGGCATGGTGTACCAGGACTACATGCTCTTTCCCCATCTCACGGTCGCGGGAAATATCGCTTTTGGCCTGCGGCAGCGGCTGGTATCCGAACGCCGGCAGGAAGACGCGGTGCAGGAGATGGGACAACTGCTTGGCATCGCCCACCTCCTCGACCGCTACCCAATCACGCTGAGCGGCGGGGAGCAGCAGCGGGTGGCCCTTGCCCGTGCCCTGGTCCTGAAACCCCGGGTCCTGCTGCTGGATGAGCCCATGAGCGCGCTCGACAGCCAGACACGGGAGCGGATCAGCAGGGAACTCATTGCGATACGGAAAGCAACCGGTACTACCATTGTCCAGATTACCCACCATTTCGAGGAGGTGCACACGCTTGCCGACCGGATCGCCATCATGCAGGACGGGAACGTGGTCCAGGTGGGGGAACCCTCCGAGGTGTTCCTTCACCCGGCCAACACGTTTGCCGCGGAGTTCCTCTGCATCGGCAACATGATCCGGGGAGTCTCGTCGCGCCTGGGCAGGCTTGCCCGTATCGAGGCGGGGGGTCAGGTCTTTTATGCAGCATCGGAGGTCACCGGCAGCGTTGTTGCAACCCTGCACCCGGAAGATGTCATCATCTCCAGCGAACCGTTCATCTCCAGCGCCCGCAACTGCCTGGAGGGGACGGTGACCGGCATCGTCCCGGTCGGGAGCGTTGTGCGGATCGTTCTCGATGTCGGGTTCCCGCTCACCGCGCTCCTGACCCGCGAGAGCTGCCATGACCTGACGCTTGGGCCGGGCCGGAAGGTCTATGCAACGTTCAAGGCATCGGCCGTGCATGTCATCCCGGTGACTGCGCAGGAACCGGAATACCGTGATTGAAAAAAGGGTGGCTGCAGGGTAATTCTGCCGCCAGAACAGAATACATTCCCACGTTTAGCCAGGCTCGTTATTCTTCAGGCCGCCAACAGGATCGGAGGGTTGAAGACCGGAAGCGGGAGAGCCAGGCATGCAGAACGACCGGTTCGGCCGGGCGGTTTCCGGATCACGGTCATAGAAACGACGGTAAAACAGGGCTGTTTCAGCGTCAAGGTCAAACGAGCACCGGTCCGGGTGCAGGATGTTCGCAATGGCCATGAGACCGAGAACAAAGCGGGGACTGCCGAAGTCCCAGCCGGGAGGCAGGGCATAGACCGCGCCTCGGGAGACAGCTTCGGCCCTCAAACCCAGTTCACTACAGGTGCAGAGGTAGTCCTCCGGGGGCGCTGACAGGAAACCCGAGATGATGATGATCGAAGGGTTAAGGGCGGAAAATTCGTCCACGGAGAGGTTCACTCCCGGTTTTCCTTTCCGCACAATCTGCCGGTTCACCACCTCGCCTCCGGCAGTCTCAGCAAGGCAGACCTCAAACCGGCCGGCATTGAGGGCAAACAGGGGCGTCCCCATCGAATAATAAACCCGGGGCCGGGGATTATCGCAAACTGAGGATCGAACAGTTTCGATCCGACCGGATATATAGTCATGGAGCGCTGCTGCCTCTTTAGACCTCCCGCACCGGACCCCGATATCCTCAATCAGCCCGAGATACCCGTCGATAGTCTGGATCCGGTCATGGAGTCCCCCGATGAACTCCTCCTTTGCGATCCCGGGCCAGAACCCGGGTGGAGCCGGGCTCTCCCCGCTCACGAGGCAGACACGGATCGCCTCTGCCATCTCCAGTGCGCGGGTCGGGCGATATCCCCCAAGCATGCCGGGCTCATCGAAACCGACAGCAGAGATTTCACCAATTACGGGAACGGAAACACCGCAGGAGCACCGTGCCCCGTTCCGGGCCCGCAGGGTACGTGCTCCCATGGGACCATAGAACTCCCGCGCGAAGATCGTCTCGCCGCAGGACGGGCAGACGGTATCGAGACACCGGGTCCCGGGAGAGTTGAAGAGATAGACATATGGCAGGATATCGTGCAGGGCATCGCAGAGTCTTTCCGATTCAAGGATTGTCGGCTCTTCACTGAGCCCGGCGTCTCCAAAGGGAACAAAACGCATCACCTGAAGGGGAATATCGGGCGAAATGGCAGCAAGGTGCCGGGCCACCTCCAGTACTTCATCCTCACCACCTTTCAGGTACATGACCGATGCCTCGACATGGACACCGGCTTCAGCCAGAGTCCTGATATTCCTGAAGACCGGTGCGGCATGTGCAGCGCGGCATGCAAGATACCGGTTATCCGAGATACCTTTGAGACCGATGTTGACAAAATCAAGGAACGGAACAAGTTCTTCCAGCGCCTCGCTTGTAAAGTACCCGTTGGTCGAACAGCCCGTTGTCAGCCCGGCACCCTTTGCCTCCCGCGCAAGGCGGATGAACGAAGGCAGCGCAACGGCCGGTTCGTTGAGGCAGAACACGATGCCAGAACAGCCCTCGTCCTTTGCACGTGCCACAACTGCCGGGGGCGGGATGGTTTTGAGTGCGTGGGCCATGCCTTCAATATCCCCGATCAACACACCGGAGACACAGCCCGGGCAGGAGAAGGTACAACCAACACTGCTCACCTGGAGCAGTTTCGCCCGCGGGGCAAAGTGGAGGAGGGGGATTGTCTCGATAGAGACCGGCATCACGGTGAGGTAGGAATCCGGGTATTTCTCGTGGATTACTCCTCCGGTGTTTGTGTACATCCGGCATATCCCGGTCCCGCCTTCAGTGATGGTGCACCGGTGTTCACAGATTGTGCATTTCATGGGGGTGCCTCCCGCCTCATCACAACCCAGACACCTGAATCATCATTGAGCAGATTGCTCGTGACACCCTCAATGCCAGAGAGTGCCTGACAGAACCGATCCGTTGTTTCCTTGGACATATTTGCCTTGTAGAAGTCTTCCCAGCCGGGTTTTCTTTTTGCCATGGCGGAAACGATCCGGTCCCGGAGATCAGCGTTCCCAAACCCACCCCCGATAAAAGCCATACCCCCGGGCCGGAGGACGCGGGCAGTCTCGCAAAACGCCGCATGCAGATCGTCCCAGAAATATACCGAGCCGCGGCTGACCACGAGATCGACCGAAGCATCCGGCAGGGGTATTTCCCGGACATCCCCGGCAAGGGGAATGACCTTCCCCTCCAGCCCCGCATTGCATAGGTTTTTTCCAATAATGTTCTGGACATCCGTAGACCGATCAAGGGCATACACCTTCATCGCCGATGCCTGTGCAACGGCCATAGCGAGGTGCCCGGGCCCGCTGCCGAGATCAAGACAGGTGCCGTCCCGGCGCCCGAAGCCCGCGAGGAAACACTCTGCGAGCACAGGGTAGACGGGAGCAAAGAGGGTCTTTGCAATCCGGTCCATCTCCTCCGGGTCCTGTTTTCTTTCTTGTGTGTTCTTATTCATCTCTGGTGCTCCATAGGGTGCTTTCAGGTGTACCGGAGGTATCGTATACCACAGCCCCCGGCTTTAGCGGGTAAGGCAGATCCAGTACCCGGAATCGTCATCAATAATATCATACTCAAATATACCGGCAGCCGCAAGCGCCGACCGTACGATATGCGGGCTGCAGTTCCGGTACCACCCTTTCCGCTTCTCTTCCCATGACCGATCGCGCTCCCGCATCGTTCTTTCAATCTCATCGCGGAGGTGTGCGTTGCCAAACCCGCCTCCGATATATGCCATCCCCCCGGACCGGAGGACCCGCCGGCATTCCAAAAATCCCTGCGACAGGTTCCTCCAGAAGAAGAACGAGCCCCGGCTCACGACAAGATCCAGCGATGCGTCATCGAACGGGACCTTATGAACGTCCCCATGAACCGGAATAACACGTTTTTCCATCCCGTACTTCGCGATATTCTTTGTTGCTATGTCGTACATCGGGCGGGCATTGTCCAGTGCATAGACTCTCAGGTCCGAGAGCGTGGCAAGAGCAATCGCGAGATGTCCCGGCCCGCTCCCGATATCGAGACACGTGCCGCGGTCAATGCCTGCTTTCCTGAGGATCTGGTCTGCGATGACCGGATAGATGGGGAAGAAGACCGTCTGCGCAATCTCATTATAAGCGGCGGCGCTCTCACCGGTATGACTGACGCCCTCTTTTTTCATCGCTGTCAGGTACCCGCCCATTCCAGTCACCTCAGCGAGGGGTCAAGCAGGCTCTCAACGTCACTGTCCGAGAGATCGTAGTGGTAGAATTTCTGGTAAAATTCTCTGGTGAGCGCCGGCATGTCGAGGTCGCTGAACATCTCCGGGTACAGGACCTTTGCCGTCCACGGGATACCGATAATCCGGTTGACACCGGGCGGACGGTCGAACCACGGGAACGGCGATTGAGGGACGAGATAGACCCGGTGGTCCTTCACCGCCGGGATATCTTTCCAGAGCGGATCGCTGTAAACAGCGGCGTAGAAGGTCGGGTCGCCGACAATGATTACCCCGGGGTTCCATCGTGTGACCTGCTCCATGGATACCGGTGTCTGGCCCATGCCAGGCGTGATGGCGCAGTCGGCAACATTGATCCCTCCGGCCAACTCGATCAGTTCCGAGTGCATCGACCCGGTCGGATCGGTCAGGAGCCCTTTTGGACCTTCCGCATAATAGACCCGTACTTTCTCGCTCGTTGGGATCGTCGCAACACGCGAAGTCACAATTGACAGGACCCGGTTGTAAAACTCCGAGAGCGATGCCGCCTGTTCTTCAGCTCCGAGAAGATCCCCGAGGAAACGGATTGAGTTATCATACTGGGTGGCGGTCCGGGCATCAAGAACACCGACACTGGAAATTGCACCGAACTTTTTCTGGCGCTCCTCAAGGGTTGCCACAAAATTGCCAACACCGACATCGCCATCAATGATGATATCGGGATCCATTTCAATGAACGTCTCGAAGTTGCCGGTCGTTTTGCCGAACCAGCCGCCGACATTGGGCAGTGCCCGGTATTTTTCCGGCATGTACACGTTCCCGTTCTGTTTGTTGGGTTCAAAATTGACGCCAATCAGCTTGTCCGGGGCAAGCACAAACACCGCGATGGTTGTCGGCGGGGCGGTACTAAGGACGCGAGTGATCGGTTGCGGAATTTCCAGGGTCCGGTTCACCATATCCGTGATGGTCCGTGTGTCCGCTGGAGTCTGGAATGCAGGCTGTGCCGTTGTGCATCCCGGTAGTATGACCGAGATACAGATGAGAAGAGATGCAAGAGCAAACAGGATAACGGATTTATTACGCATGTTCATCCACTCAATTGTCTTACCAGGACATAGGCAGGGGGGCGTTCGTGGCCGCATCCGATAGGTCCACGGTAAGATTTCCGTTATATCGTCAATCACCCGGATAAATAAACATTTTCATTTAATTTTGTTTAAAAGTAAATTTTTTTAGTTTAACTAATTCTTTGTGCCAAAGGATCAGGCAGATCTTTGGTGGCGGATAATGATACGGTCCGCCGATTTGCCAAAGAAATGATACCCGGAACCGCCTTCGCTCAGAATATCCAGAAGAGCGTCCGGACGGGTCACAAGATCTCCCCCAATAACAGAAACTCCCCTGCGGAAGAATGCCGCTGGCAACATGCTCGCCGTCGGCCCGACTACGACAACCTGTGTTCCGGGCTTCGCAGCGGCAAGGATCGGTTCTAACGAGTGGAACAGGATCGATGTCCCGGTGATGACCAGCAGATCGGCTTTCGCCACGACTTCTGCCGTCCGCTCAACCGGCACCCAGAACGGCAGCTCATCGGGCTTGAGGGTCCGGGGGTCCATCTCGATGACGGCATACGGTTTCTCGCGCTGCTTGAGCCGTTTCAGGATAGGTACCAGAGCCCCGACAACAACAACCTCTGCTTCGTCCGGGATCTTGACGGTATCGAGCGCATCGGATCCGCGTTCGAGAGAATAATCCCGTGGAGGATCCTGCTCCCAGCAGGACGCGGAGAGTGCATTGACGACCGCGATACCAATCGCCCGCTTGATCGGGCTCTTGTCGAAAACCGTTGATAAGAAATCCTCGACCGGCCTGCCATGGAACTTTCCGGTCCAGGGAGAAGCCCGCAGTGAACTCGGGCAGCATACCGCTTCCGGTATCTCTTTTATCGGCGTGAAGCAGAGACCCCCGTGCCCGTTACTCAGTTTGACACCGGTAAAAAAGATCCCGATGACGACCCGCTCGACCGATATGCCGGCAAGCGCGTCCCCGAACCGGGATCGTATCTCTGCAATTGTCTCCCGGAGGATGGCCCCGTTCCCGAATGACGGGCTTTTTACGGGAATACCGGCACCTGTGCCGGTAGCCGCCTTCACCGGCACGATTCACACCCGCACGATCCTTTGTACTCAGGGACCTGGCTTTTGTGTTCTGGTACCTTCTCTGCAACATGGACATGGGACTGCCCGAAATTGCTCCGGACGGTTGTTTTCTTTGTCACGACAAGCCCTTTCGAAAACATGCCGCTGGCAAAATTTTCCGGGTGGCAGAGCGGGTGCCCGTAACTGTGGATCGAACGATCGAGCTCGCTTATTCCCGCCGATCCTTCCCCACAGACCGGCCCGCAGAACCAGTGGTTGGAGACAAAGAGCCCCCCCGGCCTCAGGCCGGTGGCAACCTTGCCGAAGATCGCGGGAAGATCCGCCCGGAACTTGTAGAGCAGGTGGGAGATCATCACGATATCGTACCCGCTGCCGGGATCGTCAGTGACGATGTCCCCGCCCCGGACCGTGATCCGGTCCTCCATGCCATAGGCGCGGATAAATTCTTCGGTGATCCCGGTAACGTGGGGCTTGTCGAAGACGACCGCATGGAGCTTTGGATTCTTCTGGCAGGCGGCGATGGCATAAAGCGCGTGTCCTCCCCCGATATCCAGGAGCTTCGTAGCCGTGTCAAACCCGTCCCATGCGGAAAGGATCTTCGTCACGTCCTGCACTTCCCCGCGGAGGGTCCGCTCGGCAAGGGCCTGGAGGAACTGTGGGCCAGGGCCAGCTGAAAAACCGGTGTTCTTCGGGACCGTCTGGGCGAGAGTGTCCTCAAGATGGCTCCACTGACCCTGCTCGTCCGATGCATTCAGGATCCAGTCCCCCTGGTATGCTGCGCTTCGTTTCACGAGAAGGCGGCCTGCTGTCTCATTGTTGGAAAACCCATCGTCCTTTTGCGCGAGAAGACCAAGTTCAGCAAGGGTCTGGAAAAGGCTCCGGGTGAACATGCCATTGATCGACAGTGCACTCCCGATCTCCTCCCGGGTCGCTGGGCCGTGCTCGTCCAGCCAGTCAAAAAGGCCAAGCGAGAGTGCCGCCCGGAGCACCTGGTAGGTCTTGTAGCCGTCAACGATACGGTCGATGGCGGAGATCTCCTCCCCCACCGCAATGTCACTGATTTCTGGTATCATGATACTCATCCTTCCTGACCACGGTCATCCC
Organism: Methanoregula sp. UBA276; assembly: GCA_002508495.1. Taxonomy (GTDB): domain Archaea; phylum Halobacteriota; class Methanomicrobia; order Methanomicrobiales; family Methanospirillaceae; genus Methanoregula. Next base: position 31,616 of record DANA01000058.1, on the reverse strand, counting down.
TGCGACGTGGTATTGAGAAACGCCTCGTACTCTGTATCGGTGAGCGCGTAATGGTAGAAGGTCTGATAGAATTCCTGTGTCTCGGCTCTCAGGTCAATATCAGAAAATTGCTCCGGGTACAGGGTCTTGGCAAGCCACAGGATGCCCAGCGGGGCTTCCGGCGAGGGCCGGTCCCACCAGAAGGATCCGATTGGGCAGGGATAGAGCTGGTGGTTTTTCACCGCAGCGATGCTGCCCAGCTGGGCATTATTCCTGACATCCCCGACCGGAATGAACGTACCCTCGTTGCTGCTGATGATGATAACCTCCGGGTCCCATTTCACCACCTGTTCCAACGAAGTGTCGCGATTCGTCCCGAGATCCTCTGCCACGTTGATTCCCCCGGCTGCGGTGATATATTCCTGTCCCCACCACGCACCGCCGTTGGTGTGCGTCGTCTTCCCGAGCATGTAGTAGACACGCTTTTTCTCATTTGAGGGAATCTGCGAGACGCGTTGCTGGACAAGCGAGAGTTTCTCATCCCAGTACGCGAGCAGGGCATCGGCATCGCTCTTTTTGCCAAGGACTTCACCAATCATGGCGAATTCCCGTTTCATCAGGCTCATGTTGCCGCGCCCGGTCATAACGGTGACGACCGGTATCCCGCTCTCGCGGATCTTCGCATTCCCTTTCTCTGACGTCACGCTTGCTATCACGAGGTCAGGGCGGAGCGTTAGGATCTCCTCGACATTGACCTCATCAAAAGACCCGGCATCAGTCACGTTCCCGAACCGGGGCTGCATGACTCTGAGCTGGGGCATGACACACTTGGCCGGCTGGGCAACGATCATACCCGACCCGCCAAGAACCATCACTTCGTGCGTTGCCCCGCCGCAGCAGGTGATGGCGATGCGGCTGATGTTTGCCGGAATGGTGACGGTATTTCCGGCCATATCGGTGATGATCCGTGTCCCGTCCGTACTCGTTTGGCCTGCGGTTGTGGGCATTGCCACGACCGCAGCAATCGCGATCGCTGCCCCAATGAGAATGATCCCTGCAAGCAGGATTCGTGTTGTGTTGTTCAACCCGTTTCGTTTCTGTTCTGTTCCCATGATGACACTCCATTCTTTTTTTTACCCACCTGCTCCCGCACCGCCCGGTCAACGATTGCGGCACTGGAGGCGTTCAGGTTCACCGTACTGATGCCTTGAAAACGGCCCCTTTTCCGGTACACGCTGTTGCATGATGACCGTGGCACCGGCACGGGCCGGCCCGGTGCGGAACGCAGACATGCCGATCGACCGTGTGGCTGTAGGAGATCGAGACATCCACCCCGTAGGTCTCCTTCAGGTTCTCTTCCGTGACAACCTCCTCGGCAAGACCATACGCCATGAACGAGCCGTGCTGCATGATCGCCACATTGTTGGAGGTGAGGAACGCATGGTCGGGGAAATGCGAGCTCATGATCACCGAGAGCCCTTCGGTTGCAAGCCGGTCGATGATCTCCAGCACCCGGATTTGGTTGCCGAAATCGAGGTGCGATGTCGGCTCATCGAGCAGCAGTACTTCAGGCTCCTGAGCCAGCGCCCGCGCAATCATGGCAAGCTGGTACTCCCCACCGCTGATCGCGCTCACCGGCTTGTCGGCAATCTTCCGGATACCGACAAGGTCGATAGCTGCATCAGCCTTTGCTCCGTCCTCCCGCCCGGGCGAGGCAAAGTGCCCGAGGTGCGGGGCACGACCCATGAGGACGAAATCCCGGACCGGAAACGGGAAGACAATTTCGTGGGCCTGCGGCACGTACCCGATGACCTTGGCCACATCACGGTGGGGGAGGGACCGGATGTTGTTACCATGGAGTTGGATTGTACCGGCGCAGAGTGGGTTGAGGTTGGCAAGGCACCGTATCAGCGTGGATTTGCCGATGCCGTTTGGCCCGAGAATGCAGAGCACCTCCTCTTCGGCAAGCGAGAACGAAATTTCAGAAAAGATCGTCCGTACCGGGTCGTAATGAAACCCGGCCTTTCGGACATCAAGGATCATATCCATCCCACTGACCTCCGGCCAAGAAGGTATGCAAAGAACGGCGCCCCGATGATAGCCGTAAGGATCCCCAGCGGGATCTCTGCATTCGTGAGCATCCGGGCGAGATCGTCGATGATGAGCAGGTAGCAGGCCCCAAGGAGCAGGCAGACCGGCAGGAGTCTCGTGTAGTCCGGGCCAACCAGCATCCGGCCAAGGTGCGGCACAACAAGGCCGACCCAGCCAATGATCCCGGCGATACAGACTGCTGACGCGGTGATAAGGGTGGAGCAGACAATTATTGTCTGCGCCATCCGTTTCGTGTCGATCCCAAGTGCCCTCGCCTCGTCATCGCCAACGGCAAGAATGTTGATCCGCCAGCGGATCAGGAGCAGGATGATGGCGGCGGCAAGGAAGAACGGCACGATCATCACGATATCCTCGTACCGTACCGATGCGAGGCTCCCCATCAGCCAGAACGTGATGGCCGGCAGCTTCTCGTACGGGTCGGCAACGTACTTGGTCAGCGAGATGAGCGCGGTGAAAAATGCCCCGACAATGATGCCGGACAGGACAAGGACGAGCGTGGGGGTGGTCCGGTACATCCGGCTGATAAGGTACGTGACCGTTACAGCAAGGATCCCGAACGCGAACGCCGAGATCTGGATCATCGCCATGTTCCACGACAAAAGGATGGCAAGGGCCGCGCCAAACCCGGCACCGGAGGCGACGCCAAGGATATCGGGGGAGACTAAGGGGTTCTTGAAGAGCCCCTGGTAGGCCGCACCGGCCATCGAGAGGCCGGCCCCGACAAGAACCGCCGCGATGACCCGGGGCAGCCGGATTTGGTAGATGACATTTGCCTCGGCTGCCGACCAGACCGGATAAATGTGCAGAACGTTCTCCGGCAGCAAATTCACCACCGGGGCTGCCAGCAGCAGGACAACATGTACCGGGTTGACATCGTATCGCCCGATGAAGAGCGAGAGAAAGATCAGGACGGGGAGCAAGCAGTAAATCAGCACCGGTTTTGCGGCGGGCACAAAGAGTACGTCCCATATCCGCCCTGCCCGTTTGCACAGCACCCGGCGTGCATCGGATCTCTCAGCAGGTGTCTCGCTCATGATACCATGACCTTCAAATCATCAGAACAATAGCGCGGCATTTCAGGGGGATTGGCAACCAAGGGGTGAATCAGATACGCACCGGGCCGGATGATGAGCACCCGCTTCTTCCGAATGGCGTACAGCATGGTTCTTCCGGGTAATCCAGGTCAGTTTGCCGTCGACAACCCCGAATGCTGCCATCCAGAGCGGAGTGATCCCCTCCTCAAGGTCCGGAAGATCGGCACCATGCGGGACGAGGAGATACCGGAGCGCCTTGTGCCCTGCGGGAGTTGTACGCAGTTCCTCTATGGTCTCATGTGAGGGCCGGGTGCCGAACGATACGGCAAGGATCGCCTCTTCCTGATGGTAATAATTGCCCCGGGTCACGCGGAACATCACGTTCCCGTTTTTTCCGGGGGGGAGTTCTCTCCAAACCCATCCATCATATTCGGAGAACCGTGCATGGAGGTCCCTGCAAGCAAAGGTCTGCATGATATCGTGAACTGATCCCATGATCTGTCACCCTTTTGTTGGGGCCGTGCCTATTAAAGTTATGCTGAAAATATTGATTTTTTGTAAAATAAACAAAAATTAATTAACAACGGATTCCATGATTGTACTGCACAACGGAGTTGTGACAGGTTTTTTTATGACAGGGACAACAGCAGGGCCATGGCAGGAGCGGTGGCGGCAGCTCAAACTGGCGCACTGTGCCGTTCCGGAGTACGGCAACAACAGGCAGTTCTGGGAGAGTAAAAAGAATGTCCAGACCGTTTACGTGAAAGGATGGGAAAAAACAGGAATCTGACCCTTGCCCGGCTCGATAAGATGGCTATCCCTCCGGGTTCACGGGTTCTTGACATCGGTGCCGGCCCCGGCACTTTTGCAATCCCGCTCGCGCGTGGGGGCTGTGCTGTGACCGCGATCGAACCCTTGTCGGTCATGCGGGAAGTGCTCATAGAGCAGATTGAGAACGAAGGGATTTCCACCATCACCTCCTCCGTGAGGTACTGCGCCCGCTTGCGGGCTGGTACTCCCCACCCGATCAGTTCTGTCTTGCGTTCCACGAGCAGGCTTGCCGGATCATCCGGCACATGCTGCCGGGCCCATACCAGTTCCGCGTTCTGGGGAGCATTGCCAGGTGAGCCAGGCACCGTGTTCTCTTCCTGCGTTTCATTGAATGCGGGAGCACGGCTGCCCCCATCTGCATCTTCCATGGTTTTGGAAACATTGTCTGTCATGCTGCATCGTGATCATACCGGACCATCGCCGGACTGGCAGCGGAAGAATCCAGAGCTTCCGCTCCGGGGATCTGCCATTCGCCTCAAAACCGCTGCACCGGCATGCATATGCCGGAGAACGGCTGGGTCCCTGCTGCCAGCCGGGCACGGGCCCGGTTATTCCCGGGCCGGTCCTTAAGTAAAACAACCGGGCCGGGGTCCTGCTGTCGATACCCCCGCAGGCCGTACACAAAAACGGCACGCCCGCAGGTGCCCCTGCCCCACTCACCAGAACGGGCAGGAAATTGTTTTGCATTGTTATTATATAATAAATAATTAATTTATCAGCTTGTTGGTAACTGCGATTTTTTTGTGCATCGGGAAATGATCGGGCGCAACGCGCCCGACACGGGCGGCAAAAGGATCGCAAAAGGCGCCGGAAAATTGATGGTTGTCCTGAATTTTCCTGCAGAGGAATCTCCACGGGAATACGATTGTACCGTTACCGGTAATAGTGCCAGCAGGAAATAATCATAGCACAGCAAATAACTCACGATCCGGAATATCGGAGAGAGCACACAACCTCCTGCCAGTTAAACGCATTTTGATCCAATTTTTTTTATGAAATAGAAAGTGTTTAACATTCGATACAATAAGCAAGGTTTAATTAAAACAGTGATCAAAAGATCAAAGTTAACAAATTTTTTGTGTGATGTGCATGGCGTTTTCAGTACATGTAAACATGAACCGCTGTACCGGTTGCGGGAACTGTGTGGTCTCCTGCCCGGTGAACGCGCTCGAGCTCTACACGCTCGACCCGGTAACGAAGGAGAAGATCTACCATGTGAAGGACGGCAAGTCCATCAGCATGGATGTGAAGATGGAACTCTGTGCCGGCTGCGGCGTCTGTGTCGGCGCCTGCCCGTACGGTGTGATCACCCTTTCCGGCAAAGGCGAGACTGGCGTGTTTGTCTGAATGGAGGATGAAAAAGAATGCCGAAAATCGAACTCAACATGATCACCCAGCGCTCCATCGAGGAAGGCGCTGCCATGGAGAAAGGCAAGACCAACCCGGACTATTTTGATGCCTGCTCCATCTGCGAGATGCACCCGGAAGACATGAAACGGGCCGGCATCTGGAAGAACACCAATGTCCGCGTGACCAGCGAGTGCGGTACCGTGATTGTCAAGGCAATCATGCCAACCCAGTATGTTCCCCCGGGCCTTGCCCATATCCGGCAGGGCGTCTGGGCAAACCAGGTGGTCCCGCCCCGGACCCAGTCCACCGGCACCCCGCAATACAGCGGCTTTCCGGTCACCATAGAACCCGCTCCAGCCGAGAGACTGAAAACCGCACTTGAGCTCGTGCAGGGCGCTGTCGGGCTCTGGAAAGGAGGTCAATAATTATGCCGAAACTGATCAAAGGCGTGGGATGCCCGTACTGCGGGTCGTCCTGCGACGACATTGAAGTGCTCGTCTCCGATGACGAAACGAAGATCCTCGAAGTGCACAATGCCTGCATCATCGGGACCAACCTGTTCCACCATGCAAACGATCCCACCCGCCCGAAGCTCCCGCGGATGCGCCAGCCCGACGGCTCCATGAAGGAGGTCACCTACCCGGAGGCAATCGACTGGATGGCAAAAACCATGCTCAAGGCGAAAAAGCCCCTCATCTATGGATTCGGCTCCACCAACTGCGAGGGCATGAGCGCAGTCGCCCGCATCGCCGAGAAGGCCGGTGCGGTGCTCGACAACTGCGCGACCATCTGCCACGGCCCCTCGTTCCTCGCAATCTTCGACAACGGGTACCCGAGCTGCACCCTTGGTGAGGCCAAGAACCGCGCCGATGTCGTGGTCTTCTGGGGCTGCAACCCGATGCACGCCCATCCCCGCCACACCTCCCGGTACTCGATCTTCCCCCGCGGCTACTTCACCCAGAAGGGCCAGATGCAGCGGACGGTCCTCTGCATCGACCCCCGCGAGACCGACACCGCAAAGCTCGCAGACCACCACCTGATGATCGACCAGGGGCACGATTACGAGCTCTTTGACGCGTTCCGCACCGTGCTCAGGGGATTCGACATTCCCGAGACCGTTGCCGGCATCCCCCGCGAGAAGATCAAGGAAGCCGCAGAGATCATGAAGAAAGCAAAGTTCTGCATGATCTTCTTCGGCATGGGCTGCACGCACACGGATGGCCGCAACCACAACATCGACGCCGCGATCAGCCTGACCCGCGACCTCAATGAGCACACCAAGTGCTCGATCATGGCGATGCGGGGCCACTACAACATTGCCGGCCCCGGCCAGGTCTGGTCCTGGCAGTTCGGCTTCCCGTACTGTATTGACCTCACGAAAGGCTCGCACGCCCACATGAACCCGGGCGAGACGAGCTCGGTCGACCTTGCAATGCGCGATGAAGTAGACTGCTTTGTCAATGTTGGTACAGACGCAGGAGCGCACTTCCCCATCCAGGCAGTCCAGCACTTAAAGAAGCACCCGTTCATCGCCATCGACCCGAACTTCTGCATGGCAAGCGAGATTGCTGACCTCCACATCCCCGTCCGTATCGCGGGCGTTGACGAGCCGGGCGTTGTCTACCGTATGGACAATGTCCCGATCCAGTTCCGGGCGGTCATCAAGGGCCTGCCCGGCGTCCCGAGCGACGAGGAACTCTTTGATATGGTCTACGAGCGCATGTGCGAGCTGACGAACACCCAGCCGGTCTGGCTTGCAGCCAAGGCAGACCGGAAGTATCCCGAGAGCCCGGCGGTGATCTGAAGATGGCACAGGGAGAACTCATCATCAAAGGCGGGTTTATCGTTGACCCGACCCGCAAGATCAATGGGGATGTCGGCGATGTTGCCATCAAGGACGGAAAGATTGTCGAGAAAGTCAGCTCCTCTGCCAAGGTAATCGACGCAAAGGGCAAGGTCGTCATGGCCGGCGGAGTAGATGTCCACGCCCACGTGGCAGGGCCCAAGGTCAATGCCGGCAGGCTGATGCGCCCCGAGGACAAACTCCGGGCGGGCACCTGCCGGAGCAACATGGCACAGAAGAACGGGTACCGCATGGAGTCCGGCTTCTCCATCCCGAGCACGTTCAAGACCGGCTACGAGTACGCCCGGATGGGATACGCGTTTGTCATGGAAGCTGCCATGCCCCCGCTGCTTGCCCCGCATACGCACGAGGAGATCCACGACACCCCGATCATCGATGAGGCTGCGCTGCCGGTCTTTGGCAACAACTGGTTCGTCATGGATTACATCCGCAAAGGCGAAGTCGAGAACACGGCAGCCTATATCGCGTGGCTTCTCAAGGTCACGAAAGGCTACGGCGTCAAGGTCGTCAACCCGGGTGGCACTGCTGCATGGGCGTGGGGCCTCAACTGTTTGGGCCTCAACGACCGGGTCCCGTATTTCGAAGTCACACCGGCCGAAATCATGACCGGCCTGATGGAAGCCAACGAGTATCTCGGCCTCCCGCACTCGATGCATGTCCACCAGAATGACCTCGGCAATCCCGGCAATTACGCGATCACCATCGACTCGCTCAAGCTTGCCGAAGGCATAAAGACCAAAAACAAGTTCGGCCGCGAACAGGTCATGCACTCAACGCACCTCCAGTTCCATTCCTATGGCGGGGAAGGGTGGGGAACATTCTGTTCCAAGGCAAAGGAGGTCATGGACTATGTCAACAAGACCAAGAACATCACCATCGATCTCGGGTGCGTGACGCTCGACGAGACCACCACGATGACTGCTGACGGCCCGTTCGAGCACCACCTCCACGGCCTCAACCATCTCAAGTGGACCAATGTCGATGTCGAGATGGAAACCGCAGCAGGTGTCGTGCCCTACGTATATGACCCGAACATCAAGGTCTGTGATATCCAGTGGGCAATCGGCCTTGAACTTGCGCTCTATGCCAAGGATATGGACCGCACGTTTATTACTACCGACCACCCGAACGCCGGCCCGTTTACCCGGTACCCCCGCGTCATCAAGTGGCTGATGTCCAAACAGGCACGCGACGCTGTGCTCAATTCTTTCAAGCACAAGGACAAGGTCCTCGACGCGATCAGCCTCCACACCATCAAGCGCGAACTCTCGCTCTTCGAGATCGCCCAGATGACCCGGGCAGGTCCGGCTAAGTGTTTAGGCCTTGGCGCCTACTACGGGGGACTTGCACCCGGCATGCTCGGCGACGTCGCGATCTACGACCTCAACTTCAAGGACATGCCCAGGGATCCCGAGAAGATCGAAGCGGCATTCCAGCGTGCGGCCTGCTTTGTCAAGTCCGGAGAGATCGTTGTCAAAGACGGGGAAGTTGTCAGCAACGGCCACAAGAAGACCGTCTGGGTCAACGCGAAGATGCCCGAGAACCCGCAGGTCACCCGCGATGTGACCCAGGCATTCACGAAAGGCACGTACACGATGGACATCCGCAACTACCCGGTCCGGGACTACCTTGCCCCGCACCCGTTCGTCATCGAATATGACGTGGAGGCCTGATGCGACCATGGCAACCGTTACCTTAAAACCGATCAAGACCCCTGAACTCATCTTCGAGGGCTACAGCATCACACCCGATAATTTCGCAGGAAAGACCGCTGCTCAGATTGCAGACCTCCCGGGCCACGAGGGCAAGATCCTCATGAGACTCGGGGACTTCTTTGAGATCTCCGGAAATGCCGGCGAGACCGCAGCGGACACCAATATCGTTATCACCGGCGACTGCTCCCGCGTCAAGTACATTGGCGCCCGGATGACCGCAGGCACGGTCACCGTCAACGGCAATGCCGACATGTACGTCGGCGGCTGGATGAAAGGCGGAAAGGTTCACATCAAGGGCAACATGGACTCTTTCTGCGGGATCCAGATGGAAGGCGGCGAGCTCATCTGCGACGGCGATGCGAAGAACCATGTCGGCTGCGCATACCGTGGAGACTGGCGGGGCATGAAAGGCGGCACGATCCGCATCAGGGGAAGTGCCGGCAATGATATCGGCACCTTCATGCTGGGTGGAACGATCATCATCGAGAAAGACGCCTTCATCCATGTCTCCACCCATGCCGAGGGCGGCACCGTAATCATCAAGGGTGATGTCGAGGGACGCGTGGGCGGCCAGATGGTCAAGGGCGATATGTACGTTCTTGGGAAGATCAAGTTCATGATGCCCGGGTACCAGAAGGTCGACACGGTCGAAAAGGAAGTCGATGGCGTGACCTACAAGCTCGACCACTACATCGGCGACCTTGGCGAGCGCCACGGCAAGAGCAAAGGCCAGATCGTGTATGCCAACCTGTATGTGCCGGCAGCCGCATAAATCCACGCTGCATCACACACGGGAAACCGGGCCCCACCCGGCACCGTTTTTTTGATCCAGAGAAAATTTTGTTTCTATTGAAGAGGTTCTCATGACCAATATCGGTAAAGAATTCATCGACGGGACCCGCTACCCGGATTACTCGACTGTCGACCTTGTGCTCCGGAAACCGGAACCACTGCACGAACTCCCGCCAAAACCAAAACAGGAGAAGATCAAGCTCCCCAACCCGAAAAAGTTCAAAGTGCCGGGCGTCCCGGTCAGGGACGCCATCGAGAGATGGGAACTGGTCGGGTTCTTCTCCCGCTCGACCATTGATCTTAAGGAACTCTCGTACATGCTCTGGTGCATGCAGGGGTTCAAAAAGATCGTTGCCGAGACTATCCAGCTCAGGAACGTGCCGTCCAGTGGTTCGCGCTACCCGCTGGAGATCTACATTGTTGCAAACGATGTCAAAGGGCTCGATACCGGCCTGTACCGGTACCTTCCCAAGAGCCACAGCATCGTTGCCGAGCGCGTCGACTCAGGCATAATCCTCGAGATGAGCACGGCAAGTATGAACTTCAAGGTCATGACCCGGGCTGCCGTCACGTTCCTCTGGGTCGGGGTCCCGTACCGTTCGGTCTGGGCACTCGGGAACCGCGGGTACCGGAGCATGTTCATCGAGGCCGGCCACTCCTGCCAGAACCTGATTTTGGCAGCGGCAAACCTCGGGTATGATGTCTTTCCTGCCGACATGTTCCACGATGACCTGATGACAAAACTTGCGGGTCTGGATCCAGAGACGCAGCACCCGGTCTACCTTGCAGCAGTCGGAAAGGTGGAGAGAAACGTCACGATTGCATAACCAGCAATAAAAAAACCTTTCATGAATCCTGCGGTTGGGGAAAAACGAATCGTTTATTGAGGAATACAAAGATAAATTAAAACAGGTTGATTCGGGCATCTTGTTCAGAATGTATCACACTGGAGAGCGTGAATTCCGGGCTGGATGATGAATATGCCCATAATACCGGGAACCGATAATGGTACGACGCTACCTAGAACTCCGCTCTCTTGATGACGCACTCGCGCTTTTAAAAAAATCATTTCCCGTACCGCACCGGACCGAAAAAGTTCCGGTTTCCCGCGCAGCCGGCCGGGTGGTCGCGAAGCCGGTCTTTGCAAAATATTCTGTTCCCGAAGTCAATATTGCCGCCATGGACGGCATCGCTGTCCGGAGCAGGGACACGCTTGGTGCCGGTGACAATTGTCCGGTGACCATCGATCATTTTTCACGCGTAAACACCGGCAACATCGTGCCGCCCGAGTTTGACGCCGTCATCATGATTGAGGACGTCTGGGAAAACGACGGATGCGTCCAGGTACGCCGGTCCGCGATGCCCTGGCAGCATGTCCGGCCGGCGGGAGAAGACATCAAGGAGAACAAACTCATCCTCGCGCGGGGGCACCTCATCCGGCCCTTCGACATCGGTGCGCTGGTCACCTACGGGGTCACGTCCATCGAAGTCCTTGCGGTAAAAGTCGGGATCATCCCCACGGGAAGCGAACTTGTGCCGCCGGGGGTCCGCCCGGGGCCGGGGCAGGTTGTTGAGAGCAACACGGTCATGGCAGAGGTCTTCCTCTCCCAGATGGGTGCAACGTGTACCCGCTACCCGATTGCACCGGACGATCCCGATATCATCAAAAACACCATGAAACGGGCCGTTTTTGAGAATGACCTTGTCCTCATCTCTGCCGGATCTTCGGCAGGCACCCGTGACTTCACCGAGTCCGTGATCCGGTCGCTGGGCAATCTTATCTTCCATGGTGTGGCAGTCAAGCCCGGTAAGCCGGTGATGCTCGGGTGCGTGAACAACAGACCGGTGCTCGGGCTGCCGGGATACCCGCTTGCCGCCCAGACCGTGCTGCGGGAGTTTGCCGCCCCGCTGCTCGAGTCCTGGGGGTTTGCCCCGGCGCCGTCCCATTCAGTCACCGCAAGGCTTGCCCAGACGCTTGTCTCGGACCTTGGATTTGACGAGTTCGTCCCGATCTTTGTCGGCCGGATCGGGACGCAGCTGGTGGGGACACCGCACGGTAAGGGGGCGTTTGCCCAGATGGCGACCGTGAAGGCAAATGGCTATACCCATATCCCGGCGCCCAGAGAAGGGTACGAAGCGGGGACCGAACTCAGTATCATGCTGACAACCGATCCTGGTAGTATCGAACGCACGCTGATCCTGACCGGAACCATTGAACCGGCACTCGAGAAACTGGCGGATCTTGTCCATGACCGCGGCCTCTTCATCCATGCCACCAACCCGGGGAACTTTTCGGGGATCCTGGCACTGAAAAACAACACCTGCCATGCAGCACCGCTAATTCTTCCTGCACACGATCTGCTCGGGACCTACCAGCCCCTCATGCAGTTTCCCGTAATCAAAGACCTTGCATTCATTCACATCGCCCGGGTGGAACTGGGGATCGCATCCCGGGACGGGCTGGGCCTTCGTGACCTTGTGCATGCCCGGTTCATCAATACCCGGAAAGAGACCCCGTCACGGAGCGTGCTCGACGCGCTGCTTGCCGCCAAAGGCATTGACCGGAACACGGTGAACGGGTACGGGCAGGAAGTCCACGGTCCCCCTGCCGTGGCAGTGGCAATCCGGAACGGTTTTGCCGATGCCGGCATCTGCACTTCAGGCATTGCCAGTGCGAACGGTCTTGCGTTCGTTCCCCTTGCACACGAGGACTATGAACTGGCGGTCAGGAAAGAGATGCTCGCCGATCCCCGTATCCAGGCCCTCGAAAATGCCATACGGTCGCCCGGATACCAGGCACTGGTGAAGAGTGTCGGGGGCTATGATACTTCACTCTCCGGGTCTATCCGCCGGCTGGATTCCAACAAGAACCCTGCTGCTCTCTCACCGGG